>JAYUUT010000273.1:0-3011 GCA_043754455.1 Myxococcales bacterium | reverse complement strand
CGCCGAAGAGAACGATCGCATCCTGTCAGAGAAGGGACGCCTGGCTGCGGGGACGAAAGCCAATCCGGTGTTTTTGCCTGCGCCCCACCAGGTCGCGCGTGCGTTGGTGACGGGGTTCACGACGCCGCCTGTCCGACCTGAGGAGCCGTGGCTGCACCAGGCCCTGTGGCACAGCATCAAGATCATTTTCTGGGGGTTCCTGGTGTCCTCGATCCTGGGTGTGCCGCTGGGGATTTTGTGCGGGGCCTTGCCCGCGTTGGCTCGCGCAACCGAACCCTTCATCGAGTTTTTTCGTTATCTTCCCGCGCCAGCGTTCGGGGCCTTGGCTGTTGCCGTCATGGGAATCAATGATGCGCCCAAGGTGGCGATCATCTTCGTCGGAACCTTCTTTCAACAGGTCCTGGTCATAGCCAATACCACGCGACGGATCGATCCCGCCTTGCTCGAAGCGGCGCAAACGCTGGGCGCGCGACGTCGGGCCCTGCTTTTGCATGTGGTGGTGCCCGGAATCATTAGCGAGATCTACGGCGATATGCGTGTCCTTCTGGGGTGGGCCTGGACATACCTCATTGTGGCCGAATTGATTGGCGTGAGCTCCGGAATCACGTTCTTCATAAACCAGCAGGCGAAATATCGGGCGTACGACAAGGTCTTCGCCTCGATCATTCTCATTGGACTCATCGGGCTTGGCACCGATCTGTGCCTGGGCTGGGTCGGACGCCGGCTGTTTCCGTGGCTGCCGTCATCACGACCCCGGGGTGGTCGGCGCGCGGTGTTGCTGGGGCCAAACCCCGTCGGGGCGGCGGCATGACCTGTCTGCCCTTGGTTCAGAGCTACCAGCAACAGTCCCCCGGGGTCGCGGATCGTTTCCGCCGCCTCAAGGAACGACCGGTCATTCTGGACGTGCAGAATCTGGTCAAGACCTTTGGGACGGGCCCCGGCGCGGTGGTCGCCCTTGACAGGATAAGCTTCCAGGCACACCGGCGCGAGTTCCTGTGCGTGATCGGGCCCTCGGGCTGTGGGAAATCTACGTTAGCGCGCATGATTGCTGGGCTTGATGCGCCGTCGGATGGACAGATGTTGTTGGATGGAAAGGCAATCGATGGCCCGGGCCCGGATCGTGGGATGGTCTTTCAGGGCTACACGCTGTTCCCGTGGCTGACGGTCAAGGAGAACATCATGTTTGGTCCCAAAGTTTCGCGGGGCGTGACCGATTCGACCGCGGAATCAGAAGCGGGAGAATGGATCGAATTGGTCGGGCTGTCCCGATTTGCGGAATCATACCCGCATCAGTTGTCGGGGGGAATGAAGCAACGGGTGGCGATCGCACGCGCCCTGGCCAACCGCCCGCGCATCTTGCTGATGGACGAACCCTTCGGGGCGCTGGATGCGCAGACGCGCGCGCAGATGCAGTCATATCTGTTGCAGATATGGAAGAAGGTGGACATCACCATTGTGTTTATCACCCATGATCTGGACGAGGCCGTATACCTGGCTGATCGCGTGTTGGTTCTGGACGCCCATCCCGGGCGGGTGCGAGACATGATGGAAGTGCCTGTGCCACGGCCCCGGACGCGCGAACAGTTTGTGTCGCCCGAATTTGTTTCGGCGCGCCAGCATTTGGATGAATTGATTCATCCGCCGGTTGTTATCGAGACCGAAATCTTTTCCATGGGACGCATGACGGTGGTAGGAGACGACGTAGAATGAACAGTCCTCTTGATGTTGCTGACTTTCGGGAGGCCTTGCGTGGTGGCCAGGCGTGGTCGCGACGGCTGGCGCGCGGACAGATCCTGCGCATCGTTGACACTGTCGGCACCGCTTGCGTGTCGGCCCTGTTTTTCAACGCCCGCGATCCACTGGAACGTTACAACATGGCCGACACCTGCAAGGCGCAATACACCGCGTTTTTGACCACGGGCCGGGTGCTGTATTCGGATATGGGCCGTATTCTAATGTCGATCACGGGCGACACCTGCGGGTGGCACGACACGATCTCGGGCTGTGGGGACGCGGCGTCCAATCGGTCGCATTTTGGCGACGGCGCCTATCAGGAATTGCGAAACGAATTTCATCGCAACGCGCGCGATAACTTTCTTATCGAACTGTCCAAGGTGGGTCTTGGCAAACGAGACATCGTTGCCAACGTGAATTTATTCGTACGTGTGTCGGCCGATAACGAGGGGCGGATAGGTTGGGTGGCGGCAAATTCGCGTCCGGGCGCCTATGTCGACCTGCGCTGTGAAATGGACACCTTCGTGGTTCTGTCGAACACGCCTCATCCCCTGGATCCCGCGCGTGTCTATGCGCCGCCATCAGTGGAGGTGTCCGTTCGTGCGGCGGCGGATGATGAACGTCCCAGTGCTGCCGATCGTTGCCGCCTGTCGCGGCCCGAAAACGCACGCGGGTTTGAATTGACGGAGGCGTACGTGAAACAAATGGAGACGCACGCGAAAGATGGGGTTTTGCTGTGACAACCGGGGCCGCGACGCCGTTCTTTCTGAAGGAAAGCGGCCTAAAGGCGCAGCAGGCAGTTCATGATGAGATCCTGCCCGCAGGACGCGGGTGGAGCCGCGAGATAGCCCGTGGGCAGATCTTTCGCATCGTCGATTTGGAGGGAAACCAGGCGGTCGATACCTTGTTCTTCAATGCCTCTTGTCCCGACGAACGGTACAGCGCGGTCGATACGATGCGTGAGCAGGGCAATATCTATCTGACCACCGGGACGAGACTTTTGTCCAGTGAAGGACGCCCCCTATTGACCATCGTCGCGGACACCTGTGGCCGACACGACACCCTGGGTGGGGCGTGTTCAGCGGAAAGCAATCAGGTTCGCTACGCCATCGAAAAAAAGTACATGCACAACTGCCGCGACAGTTTCTTGTTGGAGCTGGCACGTCTGGGGCGTGGGATGGGCAAACGGGATCTGCCCAGCAATATCAACTTCTTCATGAACGTCCCGGTCACGCCCGACGGCGGCCTGAGCTTCGCCGACGGCGTCTCCGCCAGCG
>JAYUUT010000272.1:0-11571 GCA_043754455.1 Myxococcales bacterium | reverse complement strand
TCACCGACGACGATACGGGGGGCCGCTATCGGGCCGGCGTTGGCTTCGTGGAGAATGGACGGCGCCCCCCATGTTGCCCCGACTTCGTAGCGATTTGCCCAACAGTTGAAATAGCCAGGGTCGGCCTGTTGCCAAACAGCAATTGCGTTTCCAGCGGCGTCAATGCCGACATCGGGGACGCCACCACGCGCAGGCAGCACCCCACCTGGCGGACGTTGAATTTGATCCGCCTGGCCCCCCCACCCGTTTCCTGCCGGATTGCGACGGCTAACAATAAGATAATCTGCCTCCCATACGGCAATTGCGTTTCCATTCGCGTTTGTCGACACGCGGGGCCGGTCGCCAGTGGCCGAAAAGCTAAGAATATCGACCGACTTCTGCCAGCCAGACCCGATAACATAGCGGTTCGACAGAATCCTATCGCTCCGCATTCCCCCGAGGTTTTGGTACCAAACCACGGTGGCGTTGCCTGCCTTGTCCATCACGACGTCGGGCCCATAATCGGTCCCCGCGTCGTCAGTTTCAATCAGTTCGGCCTTACCCCACGCCTTTGGGATCGCGGCTCCAGTCGCTACGCTCATTACAGAAGAATTCCCGCTGGCACCGCACACGCCGTTGGCCCGGACCCGATAGTGGTACGTCGTACTCGGGGCCAACCCGGAGACCGCATACGCGCCGAAATTCCCAACATCGCGATTACTAAAGCCAGCGACCAAATTCGCGAATCCTGAATCCGTGGCCACATCCAGAGAATACGACGCAGCCCCTACCGACACGGTCCAGTTTGCCGTGAACCCCGCCTGCGTGACATACGTCGCAGCGCCCGCAACCGGCACAGCGGAAATCGTATTCACTGAAATCGCGTAGGCCGCGGACGCGGCCCCCTTGCCGCACGCATTTGCTCCGTACACAGTCAACGTTCCGGACGTGGCCCCGGCGGAAATGTTCGCCACTATAGCGTTGGTGTTCGTTCCAGACGCGATCGAGAACCCCATCCCGCCAGCGTATTCCCACACGTAGCCTGATGCATTTGTGAGGGCACCGACAGCATAGGGCACTCCTCCCTGGCCCAGGCAAACAGTCGGGGATCCCGTGATAACCCCTGCCGTTGCGACTATGGCACCGCCCATTGCGACCCAAGAAAGACAAAGCCCATCTGTGCCGGAACAGATTGCAGGGCTGCCACCTAGGCATGCGGAAGCCCCCCTCGTGGTACATCCACCGCCGACGGTCATCATCGCTGCGGGGCACGTACAGGTCCCACCAGGAGCCGTGCCCATACAGGGTTGCGCAACTGGGCAGGTTATCGTCGACACCACGGTCACGCAACCGCTTAGATCTTGGCCGCATGTAATCAACTCGTTGCCTTTGCAGGACTTTCCAATTTCACCGTTGCAATCCGAAGGCACGGCCGGGCAGGACGAACATTTGGCCGTTGGGTAGTCACCTTCGCAGGGCTTGCCGGTAGGGCAAGCGGTCGTGGTCGACGACACACAGCCCTGTGTGTCCATCGCGCAGCGGATGACGTTGGCCTTGCTGGCGTCGCACGCCATACCGCTGGTCTTGCCCACACATTCGGACGGGGCGTTGGGGCACACGCACATCGCGTCGGCCCCCGCCGATTTGCATGTCTGCACCCCGGGGCATGTGGCCTCTGTGCCCCACACAGGACACCCTGTGGCACCGGCCGCGCAGGTCTCGACGCCGCCGTTGACCCCGCAGCGTCGGTTTCCCCACGGGCAGACGACAGGGTTCGGACAGGTTGCCGGGACAAGTCCTGCGTCGACAGTCGCTATTGGCGACGGGCCATCCCGGCTTCCGATCCCCATGTCCCGAATGATCCCGTCCAGGCCGCTGCTACCCGTTTCGCCTCGTATGCCCTCAACGTCCCTTCCATTGGCGTCCACGCCGACAAAGACAGCGCCGCCTGTGCCCGTCATGCCCCCTCGACCGACGTTTCCGGCCATTCCGCCTTCGCCTCCCAAGCCCCCACCGCCCCCGACAACCACCGCCGCATCCGTCGGCCCGCCAGGCAAACGCGAACTGCCACCTTGTACCCCGGTGTTCCCAGGAGGGATCGGCACCTCGACCACCCTTGCGCAGGTGTGCAGCTTAATGTCGCAGACGTAACCCTCGCGACACTCGGGTTCCAGCGCGTCGCAATAGACGGGATTTCTGGTTCCCTTGCACCCGACTGATAACGCCGCCAGCGCGACGATGAGGAGTCCGAACTGTTGATATTTCATGGGGATGCGACTTCCGGTGGTTGGCCTACCATGCCCTTTCAATTCGGCAAACGTGGGCACGATCCCGTCATCGGCGCCCGCTTACAAATGTTGCGGATACCACGCAACTTTCGCGATGGCGTGCCGACACGATGCACGTGGTCGTCGCACGCAGGGGGACGTGGCAGTGGCCTTAACCAGCCCAGGCGATGCCGGGAAAAGCAGCCATGAAACAGATATATGTTGGTTATTAGATCGTCGCCTTGGCGTTGTAGACAGCCGGTTGCAAGCTGAAACGGAATCCGGACTACTGCGACGAAATCGAAACCGAATGCCGCGAGGGCTACGTCTGCGACGTAAAACTGCGAAACTGCACGAAAATCACTGAGGTTTTTGTCTATCGAGATCGACCAGACGGCGTAGCGACAAGCGGGTCGGGACTGGGCGTACCAACGGGGGGAAAAGGAGGCGGCGGGGGCGGATCTATCGGGTCAGGCGGTTCTGGCGCAGGCGGTACGGTGATGGGCGGTGCAGGCGGCCTCTGAATGCGACCGGCATGGGCGGCATGGGCGGCATGCCCAGCGTCGGGCGAAACGCCTCGACATCAAGAAACAAAGGGTCGTCCTCGCTCACTTTGCGAGTTTCCGCAGGGTCTCGTCGTGGACGACCATCATTCGCTTCGTGGACGCGCGAATGCGGTCTTTACCGTTCAGCGTCGCGGGTCGGAGGGTGATCCCGACACCATCTGTCCTGATCTCAAGGGGCGTGTCCTTGGTGATGTTAAGCCGCTCCAAAATCGGGCGCTTGATGACCAGACCAAAACTGTTGTGGCACAGCCCTGTTGGGACCATCAAACGCCGCTTAGGTTTCGTTCGGCGTGGGCTAGGATTTCGATCATGCCTTCTAGGGCGGCTTCGCAGCCGGGGACACCGTGGGTGCGCAGGGCTATTTCTTTGGCAAGAAGGCCCAGCAGGTAGCGCAGGCGGGGGCGGGGTTCGGCGTGCAGGGACACGTAGTCTTCGTGGCTGGCGTTGACCTGCCACCGTTGGCCGTCGAAACGGCTGCGCCATTGGCCGCCGGAATCGTCGACCAGTTCGGGTTCGGGGATGCCGAACGTTGGGCCGGGAAGGGGGGGCTCGGCTTCGATGATCACGATATGGGCGAGGCCGTCGGCGCTGTGGGCGCCCTGGGTTGCGGTGACGGTGATCGGGATGCGGGATCCGGGGCGCGCGGTCGCGGCTGCGATGATCGCGGGGCTGCGGCCCTCGCCCCGGACGGTGATGTTGTTGTCTGCGGATTTCCAGACGAAGGTGACCTCGCCTGTGACCTGGCGGGCATCAGCATCCAGGGCCTGGGCGCGGGCGCGGCGTTCGCGACCGGGGGCGATCAAAATTTCCGACGGGGTCAGTTTCACCATGACCAGAGGGCCCGGCGGGAACAATTGCAGGGTGTCCCGCACGGCGTCGCCTAGGGGGTCGTCGTCATCGATGGGGTCGGGGTCTTCCTTTTGGTCGGGGCGACCGTCGTCGCCGTCGTCGGATTTTCCGGCGGGGACGATGCCCGCGCCGGGTGCGGGGTTGGCCGTCGCGTCGCCATCGTCGACGGCGGGCAGTTCGTATTGCGGAAGGCGGTTGCGCAGGCCGCGCAGGGCCTTTCGAAGATCCTGAACCACCTGTTTGCTGGTGACGGCGCTTCGTTCGTGGTCCAGGCGTTTTAGTTCGGCGGCGATCCTGGGAACCAACGCGTCCAGGGCGCGCACAAAGGCCTCGGCGGCGGCGTCTGGCGCAACCCCGCGGCGGGTTCCCGGGGGGACGCTGAAACCGGGGAAGTCAACCAGGCCCACCAAATTTCGGCCTACCCATGGGGTCTGGTCCAATCCCAGGGCGCGCAGTTCAGCGATATCGTCGGCCACCAGAGTACCCGAACAGGCGACTTCGATGGCGGGGCGATCCAGGCCGCGCGCCAGATGTAATTCCACCCGTATGGGTGCGTGATCAGGGACGGGGATTTCGGAAGGAAGATTCAGGGGTTCGCCCGTGAACCTGCGGGGCACCACCGCAAACTGTTTCTGCGAGGTGCCTCGGGCCATGCCGTCGAAAATTGAAAGATCGACACCGCTTGCCAGCACTGACCCCCGCAGCTCGGCGCCCAGATAATCGACCATCCGCCGAACCGACAACAGGCGCCCGGCCGATTCGTGCATTTCGGTGATCACGACCTCGGTGAAGGTGTCATCGACCTCTAGGGACATGCGTTCGCGCAGGATTTCGGCCTTGTCCTGATCTTCAACCAAACGCAAAACCCAAACATCCGATCCCCGCACCCGCGTCCGTATGTCCATGCGATGCCCGATGGACCAAAACCCCAATAGTCCAATTCCGTATTTTCCTGCGACGACCTCGTCGTGGCGTTGCTGGGCGGACAGGTTGCGTTTGCGGGAATGACCGATGTTGGTCGCCAACTGCCGCAAGGCTTCCTCACGCGGCAGATCCGCAATCACCCCATCACCATCGTCCCGAACGATCAGGGCCTGATGCCTTCGGACCCGGCGGCGTTCAATGCGAACGCGCCGGGCGTTGGCATCGATCGAATTCTGCACCAGTTCCGCCAGGGCCTTGCGCGGATCGTTTTGGCTACGCGCAAGCCACCGAATCAGGTCGAAGGGATCGGCGGGTTTCAGCTTGACGCTGTGGCCTTTGGCGGGCGGCACGGCGCGCAGGCTAACCGATGCGGCCGTTGTACACACAACGAAAAAAACCCCGGCTGGATGGTTCCAACCGGGGTCTGGACTAGCTTCTTAGGCTAGTGGGCGGGCTTAAAGGCCCGTGGTGCGGAGGCCAACCACAACGCTGTTACCGGGATTTCCGGTGACAGTCACAGTGGCATCGCGCTGGCCCAGTGCGGACGGCTTCGGCTGGTACATCAGGCTGCAGAAGTTGCCGTTGTTTGCGGCCAATGACTTGCCTGCGCAGCCGTCGGACATCAGGAGGAAGTCGCCGGCGTTGGTCCCACCGAGAGAAACGCTCAGCTGTCCGGTCGGTACCGAAGCGGCGTTGCGAATCCTGATTTCCACAGCAGTAACACCGGTTGTACCGACGGTAACGTCGGGCGCTAAGAATGGAGTAGGTCCTACCACCACAGCATTCGTCATGGGATTAAATCCGTAACGAACCACTCCGCCTGCTTCCGTTGCGTACAGAGGCGCAACGACGGACGCAGTCAGGGTCAACGACACGGGGGTTGGTCCGCCACCGCTCAGGGTCGCAACGGTCTGTGTGTTCGGGGGCGCAAGCAGAGGGTCTGGCAACGAGAGCGGCTGAAGGACAACCGCAAGCACACATGGAGGCCCGCCAGCGACCAGCCCCGTGTTAGCCAAAGCCGATGCACAGGTAGCGGTCGCACCGACGTAAGCCTCAGCTGCCATGTCAATTCGGAAGAACGAATTGGCGGCTGCGAAAGTACCCGCTGTCGTGAATGCCGATGTAATCGCGGTGACAGTGGCGTAGCTGCCCATGCGATTCTGAACCGTTACGTACGTGCGCTTCACCGCGTTCACGGGCGTATCGCCGTATGCCAGTGTCACGTTAGCGCCCGTTCCGGAAGGTGGAGCCGTTACGAGGACGACCAGCTCTTGCGGCAGGACAGTCTCACCGTTAAGTGTAACTGTCGTAGGCGCTGTGACGTCCACGTTGAGGACGCCCAGCATAGTCGCCGTAGCTACCCCTGGTGTGTTCAATGGACCGAAGGTCACATTGACGTCGCAGAAGCCTCCAGGAGCGACGGGGGCGGCACAACCGACCTGAACGCTGAACCCGTTCGCAGCGCCGGTCACAACCGGAACTGCTGCGGTGTCTTCGCTAACGTTCTTAAGCCGGAACGCACGAGCAGGGGAAGTCTGCGTAACCTGAACTTTGCCGAAGTCGGCACCGTTGGCAGGCAATACCCACTCGTAGGTTGCACGCCGTTTGACCCGTGCCGTTATCACGAAGGGTAGTCCACCGGCGGGCGTCGCTGTTGCATTGACGAAGCCGAAGAATGGGGCGTTCGCCGCCAGGAACTGGATCCCCTGGAGACATGTCGTGTTGTTGGCGACAGGATCAACGCAGGTGGTACCAGTAGCCGTCAAAGAGAACCTCGTGTCATTGAAGGCGATCAACGAGAGGGCCATCGGCAATCCGGATGTGTTCCGAATCGTCACTGTCTTTGACACCGGGTTCAAGCCATTGCCTAGGCTTTCTCCGATGAAGGTGTCAGGCGCCTCAATGTAAGCACCCGGCGCGAGGCCAACGTCCTCAGCAGTCAGCGTCACGAAAGGTGCCGATGAAGGCGGAAGCACCGCGCCGGCGCCGCCGGAAGCAAACACTTGAAACTTCAAGGTATGGGTCGCCGCAGCCAAGGGCACCGTGGCCAAGTAGATTCGGAAATCGCAAGAAGCGCCAGCGGCCAGCGATCCGCCGGTAGCGCAGGCGGGGTTCGCCGTCTGAGCGCCAGCTCCGGTAGCGATGGCGAAGCTGCTGCCCGTCAGCGTGTCCGTATTGCTAGTAAACCCGGGGCTCCCGGTAACTGTCGTCGTTCCGAGGAAGCTGAGGGGCCCCGAAGCAATGCCACCCGAGTTAGTCACAGTAACTGTCTGCGCCGAAGTGGTCTTCCCACCACCGACATTTCCGAAGCTGATCGTACCGGCCTGCTGACTGGCTGGTAGGGGCGCCGGCACGGTGCCCATCAGGACGATTTTGGCGTCCTGCGTGAGCATACCACTGATATCGAGCTCCACGATGCGGACATCCCCGGCGTTGGCCCCTCCCACCACGTTCCCCGAGGCGCGCAATCGCACGTTCTTCAGGCCCGTGGGCGTATTAGGAGATCCAAGGAGCTGCAAGTTGATGGTGCAGTTTCCCGCAGCCAACAGATTGCCGCCGCAAGTCCCAACCTGGAGGTTAAACAAGGCGCTGTCGTCAGTGACCGCTGGCACTCGGGTCGGGGTCACCAGACTGATGGTGATGTTGCGCGTATCGGACCCGAAGTTATTCAAGGTCACCGGGAACACTGCGTTGGCAGGGTTGCCTGCGATATTCGTCCCACCCATATCAACCAAGGCTTGATTGGCCTGGTTTCCACCGGCGGTTGCCATAACCAAGGTCGCCGTACCGGTGCCAGAGACGTTCGCGGTGACCGTGCCACCAGGCCCGTTAGCAGCGGTGACGTTGAAGGTCCCGGTCTGCAATCCAGAAGAGGTGGGGATGAAGATCATTTCGAAGGTGCAGGTGGCACCGGCGACCAGCTGAATGGGAAGACCACTCAATGGGACGACGCAGGTGTTGAGGTTCACATCGCCCTTAATGAACTGAGACGACGCCGGATAGGTGATTTGGATGCCACCGGTGGTGGGGGCTGTGGCGCCGTTGCGAACGACGACCATCCGCTTGGTACCAGGCGAAAGGATCGCAGCGCTACCGAAGTCAACCGGGCTCGGGTCCACAACGATCTGCGAACCAGCAACGCCGGTCGCGGTGATCGATGAAGTGGCCGTCTCGGTGACAGTTTGCATCGCCGCATTCGGATAGGTAGCGGTTACAGTCAGCGTTACCATCTTCGTGGAAGGCTCGGCCGGAATGAAACGAACTTTGATAGTGCAGGAAGACATCGCCATGATGCCGGCCTGGCAAGGATTCGAGACCACTTGGAACTCGGTCGCGTTGGACAGGGCTGCTGTCACCGACGTGAAGTTCAAAGTAAGGCTTGCGTTGGTGACAACGAAGTCCTGTTCCTGAAATCCACCAACGGCTACGTTGGTGAACGTGTGCGTGAGGGGTGTCAACTGCAGCGGCCCGGTGCCGACACCCTTCAATGGTGCGGATGCCATCAGGCCTGCAGACGCATTCGCGGTCAGAGTGCCCATTCGATCACCCTTGGCCTGAGGCGTAAAGGTGACCCTTAGGTAACAGCTCTTGCCGGTTGTACCGGTCATCGAACCGTCGAGGGCCGTAGCGCGAACAAGCTGAAGCTTGTTTGTGTCCATCGTCGGCCCCACAGCGCAGGCCTCAAGCCCCTCAATGGCCGCCCCAGTCACACCGAAGATGAAGTCGGACGGCGTACCGGCGCTGACGGCTGCCTGGAAGGTCGAGACATTTGCGCGTGCGGTGACTTTGAAGCATCCGTCCACCGTCGCGCTGCCAGCGATTGCGTTGCCGAAGTCGTCAACCATCGCTGTAAAGGGCGCGCCCGTCGTGCAGCTGATGCGAACGAGGTCGAATACGGCGAAGGCCGTAGCTGACAGGCCAATTTGCCCCGTTCCACCGATAGCGGCAGTCGCTGTGAAGGAACCAACGGCGGTCGCGCCGGGTGCCGTGGGAGCGCTGGCTTTGTAAGCGATCTGGGCGACGCAATTCTCAGAAGGAGCGAGACCCACATCGGTGCAGGTGGTGCTCTTAATGATGAAGTCGGCGGCAGAAACACCCAAGGTGGCGAGCGTCAGCTTGCCGGTTCCCTGCTGCGCCGTATTGGTGATGATAAGCATTTGGGCGGCCGTTTCGACGCCCACAACGCCCGCGAACACGCCGTTACCAGTCACGGTGAGCTGCGACGGCGGACGACCCGCGCCCTGAAGGCGAGCAGAAGCGGTCGCTGCGCCAGCCGAAACCGCCAGGTTGGCTTCGAACGTGCCCATGACGGTTGGCTTGAAGTACCCAACCACTGTGCAGCTTGCAGTAGGAGCCAGGGTCATGCCGTTGCAGCCATTGGTCTTAATGATGAACTGTGAACCACCGGAGGTGCCGGCGTCGCCGACAACCGCCACAGTCAGGGCTGCCGTCGCCGTTCCGCCACCGTTCGTGACGACGAACGACTGATCAGCACTAGCCTGGTCAACCGCCAACGAACCGAAGTTGAAGGTCGAAGGCGTCACGGAAAGACCAGGAGGCTGGTTGCCAGTGCCCGAGAGCATGGCCGCAGCGGGGGATGCGCCGTCAGACACGTTCAGGATGCCCGTGGCAGCGCCGCCAGCAGCAGGCGAGAACTTGGCGGCAACGGTGCAGGTGGCCATGGGGGCCAACTTGCCTGTGCAGTTGTTCTGGTCAAGAGCGAAGGGACCCGTGACAGTTGCGCGAAGGTCACCCGTGGTGGTTCCGCCGGTGTTGGTGACGGTGAAAGTCTCCAAGCCCGAAGACTGACCGACGACGACCATACCGAAATCCTTGGTCTTGGCTGCGATGGTCAGGGTGGAAGCGGTGATGCCCGTTCCCGACAAAGCAACCGTGGGGGCTGGGGTTCCGCCGCCGCCGATCGTCAGGGTGCCCATGGCCGCGCCAGCCGCTGCGGGTTTGAAGGTGACCTTGAAGGTACAGCTAGCGCCGGGGGCCAGTGAATCGCCACAGGTTCCACCGTCAACTGCGAAGGCAGGAGCCATCGCCAGGGTCGCGGTTGGTTTGGCCGAGGCAACGCCACCGGTGTTCATCACCGTGACGGTCGCGTCAACCGAGCCACCAATGGTCGTCGGGGCGAAAGGAATCGCGCCAGGAGAAACCGCGAACTTCGCGGGTGCCTGGGCCTGGCAGTCGACGCTGCCCGTGGCGGTGTACTTCGTGGACACAGCCGTCAGGGTGATCTTGCGAGTCCCTGGGGTCTTGGGGCTGCAAATCACGGTCACGGTGCAGGACACCATCCCCGCGAGCTTCTTGCCCATGCAATCGTTGGTAACGGTGAAGTCGGCGGCATCGCCAGAAACACCAACCGAGGCTTCAGCGGGGAACTCGCCCGTGTTGCCGAGCTTCAGCGGGACAGCCGCGGACATGCCACCCACGAGGGTGGTGGCAGTCGAGGCGGATGCAGGCTGGAAAGCCAGACCGACATCCTGGCCGTTGCCCGAAAGCGCGGAGGTCGCGGTAACCATGCCGCTGGACACGGTCAAAACGCCGGACTTCAGACCGATTGCCTTGGGACGGAACTGAACGTTGACAGTGCACATCCCGGCCGGAGCCAGTTCTTTGCCCGCACAGTCAGATCCGGGAACAACGCCAAATTCGTCATTCGAGGTGGCGATACCAGAAATGGTACCCGCCGAATCGCCCGTGTTGGAAACGACGAAAGCTTCGCCCTTTTCCGAGGAAGCAGCGCCGACGAGGACGCCACCGAAATCCTTCGAAGCCGGCAGTATCGCGAGAGAAAAGGCCTTGGACCCGGTGCCCTTGGCCGTAAAGTCAACGGATTCACCCATCTTGCCCGTGATAGAGGCCTTGAGGTTCTTGACGCCCGACGAGGTCGGAGCGAACACGATCGAAACAGTGCAACCGCCACCCTTGAGGATGGCGCCGCAGGTGGTGCTGGCCACCTTGAAGTCACCCAAAGCGCCGGTTACGGCGATCGGGCCGCTGTTGTATTTCCCGTCATTCTTGACGGAAACAACCTGCGGAGGGCTGGTCGTGCCAACAGCGACGGTGCCGAAGTCCAGCATGGCTGGATTGATCTTCAACGTTGTCGGTTTGTTGTCACCCGGGTTGACTGACGTCCCCCCGCAACCGGCCAGGGCGATGGCGCCCGCCATACTAAGTGCCGCGGCACGCAGCCAACGACTTTCGAAATTACCATAACAGGTCATGTATTTAGCCTCCGTCGAAACCCAATGTTCTTTGTGCGCACTAGTGTGCATTGCAGCAGCCGTGGCATTTTGGGGTGTCTGGCGCGGGAAGCAAGAAAAAAAGCTGTTTTTCCCGGCATCGACGGCGAAATCGATTTGCTTTTGGACGGAAATGTAGGTCGGGTCAGCACTGCGGATGACCTTGTGCACGTTCCGAGGACGGCGAAAAGATCGGTTGTGTATTCAAGGACACAAAAGATTGTCTCGAAAAACTTTTGGTGGTGAAGGCTCGAACAGACGTCGTTCTGGGTGCGGGCAAGCGGTCAAGGTGACGTTGCCTTGTGATAGGGTGCGCGCGCGATGGAACCTGTTGACGGACTGACCCCGCCCCCCCCGACCCCACCTGCCCCGCCTGGGTCTGGAGGGCTGCGAATTCCTATCTCGATCGAAGACGAAATGAAGTCGTCGTTCATGGATTACGCCATGAGCGTTATCGTGTCGCGGGCGCTGCCCGACGTGCGGGACGGATTGAAACCAGTTCACCGCCGGATTTTGTTCACGCAACAGCAGATGAACAACGTCTGGAACCGGGCGTATATCAAATGCGCGCGCGTGGTCGGCGAGGTGCTGGGCAAATATCACCCGCACGGCGATTCGGCCTGTTACGAGGCCCTGGTGCGGATGGCGCAGGATTTTTCAATGCGGTACCCGTTGATCGACGGGCAAGGCAATTTCGGGTCGGTGGACGGGGATCCACCCGCCGCGTACCGGTAC
>JAYUUT010000271.1:0-7499 GCA_043754455.1 Myxococcales bacterium | reverse complement strand
GCTGTCTGCAGCGCCTGGGCTGCGTCTGCGACATTGAAAGGCTGGGTTGCGACAAACACAGTGATGCGTTCATGGCCCGTGCCATCCACGGCGATGCTGTCCGGCAGATAGACGATGGCATCGTTTGGCTCTACGGCCCGTGCCGCCCCGGATACAGGTTCAATGAACGATACCTGACCGTTCTGATCCAGCGACAGCACGGCCATATAGGCGCTGCTGGTCACCCTATATCCCAGGCGTAGGATGTCAGCCGGGGCCAGTGATTCGGTCGCAGCGGCGATCCGTTGCCGGGATCCATCAGCCTGCGCAATTCGCAAAACCAGGGTCGCCAGGCCCGGAACACCTTTGGTTTGGTTCACCCTGTTTTCGTTTGAAGGCCGCGCGAACAATAAAAACGCGGCAGCGGCCAAGGTCGACAAACCGGCCCCTAGGAGCCATGACCGGCGGCCCACGGGTCGGGGCACGCGCCGGGCCCGTTCGACCCCCCCCGTGAAGCGCGCAAATGGGATCTGTAATTCAAACGTCCGCTGTTCGTCGGCCAGGGTCAAAAGGCGTGCGCGGCACGGACCGCACGTGGCCACATGATCTTCGACGGTTGTTCGCGCGTAGCCTGTGAATTCGCCAATGCGAAACCGGCGAAGATTCAGCTCTCCTGGATGGTCGCTGTCGCGTTGTGCCTGATTGTTCATGTTTTGAACTCGCGGGCTGCCATGGTGGCAAATTCGTCCAGGCGTTTGCGCACGGTTGGTACCGATCGATCGATGGCCCGCGCGACCTCTTCGAGGGTCATTTCGTCGACGTGGTAATAAATCGCGGCGGCCTGGGTTTCGGGATCAAGACGCGCCAGCAGGCGCTGCACCAAATCGCGGTTTTCAAAAATTTGGGGGCCCCCCGCGGCTTCATCGCGTGCCCTGGTTTCGCGTCGGAATCGATCCCGCCACGGGGCCCGTTCGCCGCGCAACAGATTTAGACAGTGGTGGGTGGCTATACGGGTTAACCAGGTCAACGGCGATGCGTCGCCGCGAAACCCATCCCAATTTTCCAACGCTTTGGCAAACACATCTTGCATGGCGTCCTCGGCCTTGTGACGATCGCGAAGAATGAAAGCGCAGCGGCTGTAGACGCTGGCCCCGTAGATTTCGTACAGCTCACGCAGGGGCGCGTGGGGATTCGCCGCGCCGCCTACAATGACTTCAAGCTGTGGTTTCAGGGTCAAGGCCTTTCCCAGTGTCGCACGCGAACCGTGTTGCAGGCGAACCGGGTTGCTACCGGTTGGTTACAGATCCGAGTAAACCGCTCCCTTGATCACGCAATCGCTGTCTTCGGTGCCCCAGCCCCCCAGGGGAATCCAGCTTGCGTGCAGGAATTGGCTGGCGAATTGGATGTCCCAGCATTCGTTGGCTGTGGCCGTGGTGCCTGCGGGCAGATCGCCACCGGACGCCTTCACGTCACTGCGACCCGCCCCCGTGGGCAACCACCGGCTTTTGACCGACCAGCGCGCCCCGGCGTTCATCATGGATTTGGGGGTGGTGCTGAATTCCATGCTGCCACCTACAACCGTGTCGGACTGGTATTTGTAGTCCACGTCGACCCGTTGCTGGGGGTGATCGTCGTCGCGCACCTGAAGGAATTTCGCAGCGATGCTGACCCCGGCCCCCGGCGCGTTGTGCGTATACGTGTAGTGCGCTTGACCCACGTCCTTTTCCGGCATGGGCAGCAGGTTCCGTTTGTCCCAATCCAGAGTGAAACTGCCTGCCCCATACCGTTCACGCGGCAGCCCCGATGCGTCCAGCGCGGGGGTGTGGGTGCCTGACAGGACGGTCACAAAAGCGCCCTGCGAATTTTTCGCCCGCCCGTCTAGTTTGTATTCATACCGGTTATCCCCGATCCGTTTGACCGTCATCATCCATTCGATGGGATCTAAGGCCCCTGCCCAAGGGCCCCACGTGGCGCTGTCCGCCTCCAATTTGGTTGGCGGCTGCCGCACGATCTGCTGCACCAGCAGCAGCACGACCGCACCCCCACCGTTGACCATCGTGCTGACCGCACGCGTGATCGCGTAGAAGCCGGCGGTTTGGCCTTTGAGCGCTTGTTCCACGGCTTCGATCTGTAGCCGCTGCCCGGCCGACGCAGGAACCGCCATTTCGACGGTTTCCTTGCGCGGAACCGCGTTACGAAATTCAGATTCGGCCTCGTCCTTCGGGCGGCAGGCCCCCAGGCACAGGGGCAAACATAGGGACGTCAGGGTGGTCTTGATGAGTCGTGTCATAGGTGCGGCTCCTTTTCACCGGAATAGACACAACCCTCGGCATCTCCAGAAAGAAAATTAGCGGAAGGGATTGACGATGGTGGTGATGCCGAGTGCGCCGGGCTGCGATCCGTCCGTGGTAACGTCGACTTCGTGCCACCCGATCGCCCCGCATCGGTTCCCCTAGATGCCCTATGGGTCGAGGATCAAGGGATTTGGGAGTTGGCAGGGCGTGGCGTCGATGGGTGCAGGACGGGCCCGGCGCGCCTGTTTCGTGCGGATGGCACCTTGTACAAGGAAATGGGATACGGCGCTGACGTCCTGACGGGACCCTTCACGGTTTTTCATCCTGACGGCACGGCTGCGTCCCGTGGGGTTTATGTGGATGGCGGCCTTGACGGAGAGGTTGTCTCGTTTTCATCCGATGCGCCCACTCCCGAACGTCTGCGGGCCTGCTGTGTGCCCGCGGGGGCCTGGCAGATGCGGGCGCGGTACACCGGTGGAGAGTTTCAAGGAGAACAGTTCTTCGATCGCGAGGGCAGGTCGCTGTTGTCGGATGGACGCCTTCGTCCGAATCGCCCCCCGGGTGTTCCCGAAGGTGCCGGCTATGACGAATTTTCCGGGCGCTGGACGCGGCAAGAGCCCACCCCCGATGGGCAGTCCACCCTCCACACCTATTGGGATGGTGAAGGATTGCTGGACGAGCGCAGCACCTATGTTGGTCATGAGAAAAGACAGTCTCAATTTTTCGACGGGGATGCAGAGTTGCGAGGGCTGGTGCAGTTTTCGGCAGACCGCAAACGGCACGGTGAGTTCTGGCGTCGGTTTCGCGAGCCCGCAGAAAGTGGCTATGGCGATGAGAATCTGATCGAGGAACGCGGATTTTTTGATCATGAACGTCCGGTAGGCATGTGGACCTTGCACGATGGGACCGGCGCGGTGCGGGTCACCCTGGATCGCGGGCGCGCCTTTATCGGCGCTGACGTTGAAACCAGTCCCGCGTTTGCCGACGATGATCTGCCCGCGGCCCATTTTTGGGCGCTGTCGCAAACCCTGCGCGCGCAAGGGCAGGCCGCAGAAGGTTTGGTCGCGGGGGCCCGTGCGTTGGGGAGAACCAGCGTGCAGGACCAAGATGAATCGCTGGCAGGTTTCGCCAGGCTGTGTGCCGCTTCCTGTGCCCGGGTGACCGTGGCCAGGGGTGACGAACTTGCGGCGGATCTAGATGCGGCCGACGACGATCCGATGGGGCGGGCGTTGTGGGCCTGGATGCAGGGGGCGGATCCCGCTTTGGTCCTGCGAACCCTCGCCTCTGCCATCCAGGGTCGCGTATACGCGGCCCGCGATCTGGTGCAAGCCGCGGTGTTGCTAGCCCCGGACAGGGTCATGACCTATTTGACCCGCGCCCTTATCCGCATCGAAATGGGTGACGAAGCAGGCGCGCGTGCCGATGCGGATAGGGTCAAGATACAGTCGCCGGAATCCGCCGCATTCGTGACCGGTTTTGCCGACTTGGTGTTTCCGGTTTGGCGTTTCGAACCCCTGTCGTCGTTTCCGCCCGAAGGTCCCGATGACCAGATGCCATCAGAGCCTGCGCAGCCCCTTGTCCAGATCCGCCGGATGATTCAGGTGTACGCGACGCGCCTGCGGTTGTTGCGGACAGCCGTCCTGCGATGGTTGCCGGGACCAGCCCGCCCTGCATGGTTGCCTCCTGACTACGCGGATCTATTGCCCGAGGGCCCGGTCGAGCTGCGGCGGTTCAGCGGCACCATCGTCGATGACAGCGATGAGGGACCCGAAACCAGCACGGTGCAGATTGACGAGACGTTGGTAACGGCGGGCGCGACTGTCGCCACCCTGATGCAGGCGGCGCGGGCCCAGCATCTAGCGCTGACGTATCTGTGCTGGTCTGTGGGGCTTGATCATGTTGCCTTGCCGGATGTTGCCTTGCCGGATGTTGCCTTGCCCGAACCCGTCTGCGTGCCGCCGTTGTTTGCGTCGGCAACGGGGATGGCGTTGACACGGTATTCGCGCGTTGATGATGTCCTGACCACGGGAGGCCTGCGCGCCCTGACCCGTGGCGTTCCTGGATTCGTCTGGGAGGGGCAGCAGGTTGATGATCTGCCGCGGCCTTTTGCACAGATAGCCGCCGAGGAATGTTTCGAAGTGCGCGCGGTATTTCTGTGGTTGATCTTCGCCGAGAACCTGTCGCCCTTTCAGAGCGATCTGCGCCAGCGCTGAGACAGCGGCGTTTGTCTCAAACATGTCTTCGCGTCGATCGTTTCAATGGGCGCAACGACAAACGCGGCTGTCTGACCGCGGCAATAGCGGATCATTGCATCAGACACGGTTGAGCGTGATCTTCATGACCTCGGGATCACGTGCTGTAGCAATAGCGACCATTTCGGTGATTGCCCCCTTACGAACCATTTCTGCCAATGCCCGATCCAGGGACCACATGCCGTTGTCGCCGCCGGCCTGGATCGCATTTGAGACAAGGTGGGTCTTCCCCTCCCGAATTTGCGACGCGACGGCGTAGGTGACGTTGAGAATTTCCAATGCGGGAAAACGCTTGCCGGGGGAGCGTCCGGCAACAAGGCGTTGTGTGATGACGGTTCGTAGAACGTTGGCCACCTGGGCGCGCACCTGTTGCTGCTGACTCTCAGGAAAGCCATCCACAATGCGATCGATCGCAGTAACGGGGCCAGAGCTGTGCAAAGTGGAGAAGACCAGGTGCCCTGTCTCAGCAGCCGTCAACGCCAAAGCGATGGTTTCGGGATCCCGCATCTCTCCTACCAGGATGATATCGGGATTTTCGCGAAGGGCTGCCCGAAGACCTGAAGCAAAACTTATTACATGGGCGCCCACTTCGCGTTGGTGCACCACAGATCGCTTCCAACGATACAAATATTCTATGGGATCCTCTAGCGTGACGATATGTTTCGCCTGGGTCTGGTTTATATGGTCCAGGAGGGTTGCAAGCGTTGTCGACTTTCCCGATCCAGATAGCCCGGTCATAAGAACCAGTCCACTGGTCAGATTGGTCAATGCCAGAATCCGATCGGGGAGATTCAACTTGTCCAGTGACGGAACCATGTCCCAGATTGGGCGAATGGCGGCCGACAATCCACCTATATGACGAAACAGATTGACACGAAACCGGCGTGGTTGGGACCCTTGCATCTCTTCGGCGTTGGCCTGGTAGGCCAGATCGACACTGCCTGTGCTTTCGAGTTGGTTTCTGCGATCAGGCGGCAAGTGAGGGAGAAAAAAGGCAAGAATCTCGTCGGCACCCACAGGATCATCGCGCAGGGGCGAAATGTCACCTGCTGTTCGTATGAATGGAACGCGGTCTGAACAGAGATAGACATCCGACGCAGACCGTTCCAGAGCTAGGCGGAGCAGATCGAGAATCGACGAACCGCCGCCGGGACCGTAACCATGAGTTGCGGAGCTCGGGGGTGCCTCCAAAGGCGGGTCAACGGGGATGGAACGAATCGTCGGCGCGGACGAGGTTTTCGTCCCTTGACTCCCCCCTTTGCGTACTCGCAAGGTGATACTGCTGCCATGACGGCGGGCCAGTACCTTAAACTGCCCCTTGCTTCCAGCATCGAAGGGGAACTCGAGCGTGCCTAGTGTGTCGATCTGGGAACGCTGATCCGGGTTGGTGATTTCCTCAAATAAAACTAGAAAGATCCCTGCGTCGAGAGCTGGCATGGTCAGTACCCGTTGGGACGAACCGAACAGAAGGGCGGGCGGCTGGTCCATAGCAAGCCAAAGACCATCTGCTTTCTGTAGATCAATAAGCCCTAGCAACGCGTCGATGGCCGCCATAAAGAAAAACCTAGCAAACGGTAGACGTGCCGCCAAGAGTGTCAAGGGTCCGGATCACCGAAAAGCGTTCCTACAAGGCCGAGGTGGCGCCGTCCATCGAAGCGGTGGGGCCTCGCGTGTCGCCTGGCGAATAACGTTTCGTTTCGATGTCCGTTGGTATTCCTGATGCTGCCAAGCGGCGCGTCCACGTCGTGAACTACAACGATGCTGATTCCATTTAATATGTGTTGAAGCGATACCCCATCGCGTGTGTGCCAGCAACAGCGGGTCAAAGCGGAGGCCGACAAGCCGGGCCGAGCGAAAGGTGCGACGACGACCAATACCCGTAGGTCTTGCGAGGAGGAGCAACGCTGCGCTCGGCCCGGATCGTCGGCTGGACTTGATGCTATTTCGAAGACGGTGCACTAATTGCCCTTACGCTTCTTATCCGTTACCTGCGTGAAGACCCGCAGAAGGTTACCGCCTAGGAATTTTCTGATGCGGGTCTCGCTGTAGCCGCGTTTCTGCATCGCCTGGGTAATAAGGGGGACGTCGCGCACGTCGCGCATCCCGCGAGGCAGCGTGGGTCCACCATCCCAGTCACTGCCCAACGTCACATGATCTTCCCCGGCAATGCCGATGGCCCGGTCAACGACGCCCACCCAGTCATCGACCGACATCAGCAGGTGATCGCCACCTTTGACCAGAAGCTGTCCGTCAGACGCCTCGCCGGGCTTAGGGCGCAGCAGATCGTCGATCTTCTCGATGGACAATCCTGCCACCTTCTTGAACACGGCGCTTGTGTCCCAAAATGGTTTGCCCCCTTGCATCTTTGTCCGGTGGTCGAAAAATTTTCTGTTGTGGAACTCGTTGCCGATGTGAAATCCGATAAGTCCCCCCCGATCTGCCAGTTTCTTCAGCATTTCATCCGACATGGTTCGTGGAATGTCGTTGTAGGCGCGCAGGCCGTGGTGCGTGGCCACCACTGGATCCGAAGACAGTTCTATGGCTTGGGACAGGGTTTCATCGCTGGCATGCGACACATTGATAACCATGCCCAGCCGGTTCATTTCGCGCACCACCTCACGGCCCCGCTGGTTCAGCCCTTTCCATTTGTGTTCGTTGCAACACGAATCGGCGAAGTTGTTGGCCCAGTTGTGTGCGGTCAGTTGTGCCGACCGTAGGCCTAGGCGGTGCAGCGTGCGCAGGACCGCAAGATCGCCATCAAGATCGAAGCCGCCCTCCAGATCCAGCACCGCGGCGATCTTGCCCGCCTTCACAATGCGTTCGACATCGGCGCCGTTTAGGGCCACTTCGATCTTGTCGGCGTTTTTGTCGATCTGCGCGCGCGCGCTGTCCAGCAGCCGCAGAACTTGTTTTCCCTCAAGGCGCGCTGGGTAATATTCCTCGCGCACCCAAAGGCTGAAAAAAATCGCGTCCA
>JAYUUT010000270.1:0-5630 GCA_043754455.1 Myxococcales bacterium | reverse complement strand
TATTTCGAGGGCGAGATCGGCCAAGATATCCATCAGCCGTTCCGGCACCTGCACAGCGCCACCACGTCCCTCCGGGTTGGTCAGTAGCTTTTTGATGTCCTCGAATCGATTCAGCCCCGCCCGCGTATGGAACACGGGAAACAGCTCATCGGGCAACGTCGCTGCGTCCGTAGTGACCAGGCTTCGTGCTTGTTCGGGAAAACGTGCCAGCAGTTGGCTTGCCGCACGTTCCGCCGAAATGCCTTTTTGGACCATTTCGTGTACCGCCACGACCACCTTCGGAAACTCATTTCCATCCACAGTTTCCTCAACCTGCACCTTCGTCTCGGGCGATCGACGGGCTGGGCGGACGGACGGCCCTTGGCCCTTTTCCACGCCGGTCTTCCGTAGGGCTAGAACCGACCCCGCACCCAACAGCAACACCAGGGAAACCCCCACGCCCCACAGCAGCAACGTTCGGCGCGGCAACGAAAGTTTTTGGTCTTCCAGTGCCATGGTCCGGCCATCCACCACCACCTTGCCGCCGATTCGGTGTTCGCCGCCGGTCAATTTCCAGGCGCGGGGAATTTCGTACTCCAGCCATCGGACGTTGGAAACGGCCTGACCCAGTGACTCCATCAACGGAAACAGTCCTTCCGGATCGACAGCCCCATGAAACGCCGCCGTGGCATCCCGCAGATCCCGTAGATTCGATGCGGCCTGTTCCACATCGGCCTCGGGTTGAAATGAAACGATTTGCGGGACAATTCCCGCCTGTCGCAGTTCTTGCCCAATGGCCGCAAAATCTGCGGAATGTTCCATCGCGGGATCCGCGTAGTCCCGCCCATCCGTCACAATCAACATCAGTTTCATCCGCGCCGAATCGCCACGTAAATCACTGAGATTCAGACGGATGGCGTCGCCCAAATTCGGATGGTCATTCTCAAGAGGCTCGCCCTCCCCGATTCGCGCGATGTCGTCCTTGGTCACCGTGGCGCGGCCCTGACGGCGTCGCCCATACGGCGTGGGATAGATGATGATCCGTTCAGGCAGCTGACGAACGTAGGCACTGATGCCGTCGATAATGGGCAGCGTCCCCTTCTTGTCCGGTTCGGACAGACCTTTGACGAACAGGTAGACCACCCCCAAGGCAAGTGGCGCCCGCCAGGTGGGCCCCGCTTGCATTCCTTTGATCGAATGCTCTTGCAACGTGTGATCTAGTACGGGAGGATCCAAAGGGGCCCCGTCGATCGTCGGCTCGATCGTCAACGAACGCACAACACGGCCATCTTGCCGGTGGGCGCCGATCATCATCACCACGCGATTCGAATCAAGTTCGACAAATGGGGGTGTCTTGATGACGGTGGTGACGTCTGGTGCTGCCCATGCGCGGCCGCCCGCGCCCAGCGCCAGGGCTAGGACAACCCAAACAATCGAACACTGTATTCGCATCATCGTCCAGCAGGCGGGGACAGCCACAGCGTTCGAAACAGAAGTTCGGTCGTGCCAATCAAGATAGTATCGCCGTCGCTCAGATCCGCCAATTCACCCCTGCCCAACTTGCGATCGTTGAGCACGGTGCCATTCGCTGAGGGGCCCGGATCCTCACGATCTCTGACCGTGAACCGCCCCTGCGCGGGACCAAGCCGCGGACGACACACAGACGCGTGGTTTGCGGACATGAAATCGTCCTTAAATAAAACGATCCCGCGTGCAGGCACCTGGGCGTCCCCACCATGACGGGACAGTACAACGGTGGCTTTATCGACCTCAATCAACGTCCCTTGAACCAAAGGATCCGGCGATCGCATGACGACCAGCCATCCCAGCGTCAGGCCGGACGAAAGCATTGCGGCCAGATTGGACGGCGACATTGTCATGAACTGGGTCTTCGGCGCCACAACCGGTGGACGGCATTGCCCACAGCTGCTGCCCCACGCCCCCAGCATGGGCCGCCCGCAATAAGGGCAGGGAAATTCCTGGGCGGACGATGACAATGATGATTCTTCAGGCACGGACGACTGCCGGTGATGATAGAAGGGGTCTGATTCCGGGTCAAACCGCATGGCTGGTTGTCGTTTCATTCCCACATTCCTTTTGGTTGGCAGCCTTGGGTCCGCCGCCCCGGCCGCCCTAGCCGACCCCGGGACCTCGATTATTGTCGGAGGCACCCCCGTTGACGTCGGGAGGCCTGTGGTGCTCTGGTCCGACCCAGATCGGGGTTTTAACGGCTACGAAAAACGCTGTATCGACCACCAAACCGGGGGCTGCTGTGACGCTGAGTCCCCGCGGTTCGGTGACCGCAAGGGGCTGAAGACCAGAACGGCCCCCGATCTTGCCAAGATCATCAGCCAGTTCGTGTTGCATTTCGATGGGTGCGTCAATTCCCGCTCGTGCTTCAAAAGTATGCACAACCGGTCACGCCCCGGCGGCGGATCAGGGTGCGGGTTGTCCGCGCATTTCATGATCGATGCCGACGGCACGATTTACCAGACGCTGGATCTCGTCGAACGCGCCTACCACGCGGAACAATCCAATAACCTGTCCGTGGGCGTCGAAATCTGCAACCGGGGCAAGGTGAATCTTGCCGAAATGAACCGTTTGCCCGCCGAATATCGAACGCGACCAACCAAAAAGGTCGTCATCAATGGCGCGGAATTCAACGCCTACGAATTCCGACCCGAACAATACGAATCAATCATCGCGGTGGCGCGGACCCTCATCCGGCTGTTTCCTCGAATAAAGCCCGCAATCCCCGAACGGGACGGGGTGCCTGTTTTGGAATCTTTGGCTGATCCGTCTGCGTTTGAGGGCATCGTGGGTCACCTGCACGTCGATCTGGACCGACAAAAATGGGATCCCGGTGCCCTGGACTGGATGCGCATTCTGCGCGCGTTGCGCGGCATGACCTTGCCGGTTCGGGTGGGATCGTACGCCGAATTGCCACGCGGGGACGACGGGCTAATCCTGGTAAAACGCAGTCTGTATTCAAACGCTGAGGAACTGTCATCAGGTTTTTTTCCTGTGACCGCCGGGCGGCTTTGGCATTCGGGCGTACACCTAAGGACCGCCCCTGGATCCGACGTCGTGGCCGTCACGTCGGGACGATTGGTGGCCGCGCGCCGCGTGGCCGGACCCGCCGCACGATCGTTTGTCCTTTTGAAACACGATGTGGATGTTGCGGGAACTAAAGTCGAATTCTTCGCGCTTTTGGCCCAGATTGCGCTTCCTGAAATTCGTCCGGACAGTCCCATCCCCTGGATTCAGGACCTAAGCCGACCCGAACGGACCACCGCCCGGAAACGGTACGATGAAGGTCAGATCGTTCTTCTGGACAACCACGTTGAAAAGGGCGAACGGTTGGGCCAGGTGGGGTTGATTGCCCGAGGGCCAGAACAGGGGCCCGAACTGCATTTTGAAATCTTCACGACAGAAAAAGCTCCCGAAGCCGTGGACGGTGCCTTCCGCCACCTGAACGCCAGCGCCGACGGCATTCTGGTGCGCCGGGCAGACGTGGTTTCAATCCTCGACGGAAACACCGATCAACAGATCGACGCATCGGAACTGAAGCGGTTCTACCGTCAGGGCGAGAGCATCAAACGACAAACCTTCCAACGTCTGGCAGTTCGGCACGTTCACGAATGGAGTTCCCGCGGAGCTGCCGAACTTCTGGCAGGCACCCTGGAAACCCGCGGCCTGACACCCACGCAGCGTCAAAAACTGCATGACGTGGCCGTGGGCCCCTACGTCTTTTTGACCCACGAGGTCGCCCAGCACGCCCATTTGCCTGAGAACGGCATTGTGTATTCGTACAACCCCATCACCTTCCTTGTGCAGCTGGCCTCATCGACGGGCGACGCAAGCCTGGTGTGGTCGGGCGGGCGGGCGCTGTCGGACAAATCAGTCGAAACACGTCCCACAACGTTCCCATTGGCCGATTGGGATGGGGCGCCCACGGTTCCCAACTACCAACCCCTATTCGGACCGCCAATCGGAATTCGGAGGGTTCCCAAGCTGAAAAATCAGATTCCCATCTACGACCTGTCGCCAACCGACGCGCGCTAGCAGACCTGCCTTTACTTCTTCGGTCCTTTCACGTTGCCGTACGCGGCCGCAAACTCGGATCCGAAGATCACCGAATGACCGTCGTCTTCGGTTTGTTCCTTGTAGAAATCCACATAACGTTCGAACCGGTTTTCGAACAGCCGACGCCCTCCCCGTTCGGTCTCGGCCTCCTTGAAATCGCCGCCCGGATCCATCTTGGCCAACAGCGATTTGACGCCCTCGCGAATCCCGCTGAGAAGGGCCACGTCATGAAGGGCCAAATCGTTAAAAAGCTGGGTTACCTCGGCGATATGGTCGAGGCGGGGGGTGCCATCACCCACCAGAAATCGGACCAGATCCGAAGCCGTTTTCATTTCACCTATCCTTGTATGCCCCCCAACGGGTCGGACCCCGACCTCACGGGCAAAGGCTTCATGGCTACGCCGAAGCTCGATAAACCCTTGCGCAAGCGTCTGGCAAATAATCGTAAGGCCGATCATCACCCGAACTTGATCCGCGTCGTTCGTCCCCGCCGGCAATAACGATCGAAGAATGCTGTTTTCATTGACTGAACGGGCTGCCTGGGCGTTCGCATGATTGAAATTATCGACAGATCCCACCGGGGGCGTGCGGGCGGGGATGTGGCCAAAAACCTGGGGGCCCGTAGGTGGGGTCGGTAGCAACGAAACCGGCGTGGGGCCCTGGGGCAGGGCCCGTTGATTCGCAATCGCCACGAATTGTGCCGCCTGGTCATCCTGCATGATGGCCGTCCGCAGCCCCGGTGACGACGGCGGCGGCGGCGCATCGACGCCCCGGCTCCCTCGAATCAACGACAGCTTCAAGACCACGTCCCGCGCGGGATCCGATTCAGAGACACCCAGGCAAATCCACTCGCCCTCCGCCAAGGGCGCCGTCTGCCCCTGCGGCGCGACCCGCCTTCCGTTTTCACTGTCAATCCAGGTCCCGTTTCTGGAATTCAGATCACGGTAGAAAATCCGGTCGTTTTCGAAACTAATCAGCCCGTGTTCCCCCGACACCCACGGGGCGTCGACGATGACATCATTGGCAGGGCCTCGCCCCAGCCGAATAGGCGACCTATCGAAGTTCACGACGCGACGCGCTTTTTTCCCGTCGCCGATTGAAATCTCCAGCATGCCCATCTGTGAGTCAGTGTATGCGATTCCCGTCCAGATCGGTCGCCCATGGTGCGCCGTTTCGTCAACGAGGCCAAGGCCGCGTCATTCATCATCACCCTGCCAGACAGGCTGCCTGATGCAATGACCGAGGCCGCCCGCCGGTCACGCTAAATTGTTCCCGAAATTCCGATCAAAATCCGAGCACCGCCTGGTGAACATGTAGTCCTATTTTGGAACACGGGTCGTGGGTGCATGTGAAAGTGACAGGGCATCGACGGAGCCGTCGTATAGCCCAAGTTTTCTGGGACGACCTCAGCGCATCGAAGATCCCCGACCGGGGGTTGCAGAACGACGAAGATCCCCGACCGGGGGTTGTTTTAGAAGATCCCGAAGATCCCCGACCGGGGGTTGTTTCAAGATCCCCGACCGGGGGTTGTTTCCGGAAGATCCCCGACCGGGGGTTGTTTCCCT
>JAYUUT010000269.1:0-5039 GCA_043754455.1 Myxococcales bacterium | reverse complement strand
GGTGCATGATTGAACGCATCGGTTTTCATCGATTTGATGATGGCGATGTCATCAACCACGTCGGCCAATGCCGGCAGCAATTCCCCAATCTCTGCCCCTGATTTTCCAACCTTTTTGAATTTGTATTTTGGCCCCAAAAGCGTGCTGTTGGGATTGATGAAGGCGGCCCGGTACCCCGCAAGCAGGGCCGCCGGTGGCAACGACCCCGCGAATTTCACCAGCTGCGGTTTGTAATCAAACAGTTCCAGTTGGCTGGGCGCCCCTGCCATAAACAATTGGATCACACGTTTGATTTTCGGTGCGAAATGCGGAGCCCGTGGTGTCATAGGCCCCGCAGCGAAGGCGCCTTGTTCCCTGAATAATTGTGCCAGCGCCATTGCGCCTAGCCCCACACCGCAATCCTTGAGGAACCAACGCCGCGCCACCTGCCGCCCGATCTGTTCAGTCATGGTGCCCTGCGCTTTAGGTTTCATGGTCATTCCTTCGTCACAGCTTCGTCCAAGTTCAAAATCGCACGCGCCACCAACGTATAGGCCGCAAGATCCGCCGGCGTTGCCCCCGTGGGCAGGGATTTGGGACGACCGCCATCTGCGCCCGCGACCAACCACGGGTTCACCCACCCTTCGGCAATCCGCTGTTTTTGCCGCGCCAACAGGGTTTTTAATTCTGTCACTTCGACGTCATCCGGGACCCGGGACAGCACCCGCCGGAACCCCTGGACCAGACGCGCGTCATCAGTGCCAGCCCCTTGCAACATTTGCCGTCCCAACGCCTGCGCCGCTTCGAGCGCGGTCGTTTCATTCAGGGTGACCAGCGCCTGCAGCGGCGTGTTCGATCGCAGCCGGCGCACGCACGCGGTATCGCCCGGCGGCGTGTCGAAAGTTTGCAGCGTCGGGTAGGGCACCGATCGCCGCCGGAAAACATAGACCCCGCGCCGGTATCGATCGGGCCCGGTGTCTTCAACCCATGGAAAAGGTCCGTAGCTGACAGGGGTCGCGGACAAGAACGCGGGCTGTGGGGGCATCACCGCACGGCCCCCCATTTTCAGATTCAATAGACCACTGGCCGCCAGCTGAATGTCGCGGATGATCTCACCTTCGACCCGGAAACGGGGCCCCCGAGACATCAGCCGGTTGGCAGGATCTTTGGCCACAAGTTCTGGCGTCACATGGCTTGATTGTCGATACGCCGCTGACCGCGTGATCAGACGGTGCATGTCTTTCAAACGCCACCCCCGATCCATGAATTCAACCGCCAGCCAGTCCAGCAGTTCAGGGTGGGTGGGTCGTTCCCCCTGCATTCCGAAGTCTTCGCTGTTCAGGACGATCCCGGTACCAAAATACGCCTGCCATATGCGGTTGACCAACACCCGCGCCGTCGTCGGGGCCCCCCGATCCACAAGCCAACGTCCCAGCGTCAGCCGGTTGGCGGGGGCACCTTTAGGCAGCGGATTTAGGAACGCGGGAACCCCGGCTTGCACGGATTTTCCCGGTTTAAGAAAATCGCCGCGTTTCAGCAGATGCGTGGTCCGCAGCGAATCGCGCATGGCCAGGACCAAAGTCGGCGTTCCTTCGGGGTACGCGCGCCACGCCGATTCGATCTGTTCATTTTCGCGCTTCCACCCGGGCTGTGTCGTGCGGAAGTACGAAAACACCGCCGCCACCTGGGCCGGCGATCGGCGGGGCCTCGGGATGCCCAGGATTTCCCGCACAGGCCGCGGCACGGGATCGGCCACCACATCGCGCGTGCCGGTGACCGACAACCGGAATCGACCCAGGTTGTTGGTCATGTTGTCGTCCGAATTCCAGCCTCCGTGATTCTGTTTCAGCGTCACGGTCAGCATCGCGCCCCCGGGGAAGTGGACCGGTTCTGCAAACGTGAACACAGCCTTTCGATCCCGATTGCGCCGCCCCGGACCCGCGTCGATGCCCCAGGCCGTCTCGTTCTTCCCGTCGATCGCCATCGCGACCCCGCCCACCACACGTTTGACGTCAGTCTTGTCGGTGAAATTTTCCTCTAGTGGCGCCACGCCCTGTTCGTAATCAGCCGTGGCCTTGGCCACTTTTACCGCGGTCTTTTTGAGAGGCGCGTCCAGCGACGCCGCTTCGATCTCGATGTCCGTCAACGCGAACGTCCCCTTAAATGATCGGCCCGGACCTCCCAGTGGCAGGTTAGGATCTGTCAGCACTTCCAACTGAAGCGCCGAAATCTGGGGCAGGTCTGCCTTCAGAACAACCCGGGCCCCATGTTTTGTCGGCGCGTATCCCTGGGCCATATAGGCGCCATCTTTTTGCATCATGTACTTCTGCCCGCCGGTCGAATCGTCAATGAACGGCGCCTGCAGCGTCGTCCACTTCGTCGGCGCTGTCGTGACCGCGGCCTCCCATCGGTTCATGCGCGCCTCCCAATCGGGATTCGTGTGCCGCAGCCCTTCTTCGATGTCCCGGGCGCTGCGGAAAATTTCCGCCCGTTTCATTTGTTCAGCGGCCGTGTACACGGCGATATTCGGTTCATGGTCGTTGTTCAAAAACGCCATCAGCCGGTAATAATCTTCGTGCAGGATGGGATCGAATTTGTGCGTGTGACATTGCGCGCAGCCCGTCCCCACCCCCAACACAGCCTTTCCCAGCACGTCCATGCGATCAAACATCGCCTCCATGCGGAACTGTTCCGGATCGACCCCACCTTCTTCGTTCAACAAAGAATTGCGCAAAAAACCCGTCGCAATCAATTGGTCCTGGGTTGGGTTCCGCAACAGATCGCCCGCCATCTGTTCGATCACAAACTGGTCGTAGGGCAAATCGCGATTGAACGCGCGTATCACCCAGTCGCGGTATGACCAGACCGTGCGCATCTTGTCCTTTTCAAACCCATCCGTGTCCGCGTAGTGGGCCGCATCCAACCAATGCCGTCCCCAGCGTTCACCGTAATGGGGCGAAGCCAATAAATTGTCAGTGACCCTATCCAAAGCCCCCGGTTTTCGATCGGCAACAAACGCATCCAGTTCCGCAATTGTGGGCAAAAGCCCGGTCAGATCCAGATGCAACCGACGAAGCAACGTCAGCGGATCCGCCTCGGGGCGGGGCGACAGGCCTTCTTTGCGCAAACGGGCCAGCACAAAGGCATCGATGGGGTTGCGAATCCAGGCCCGGTCCGCAGGCGCGGCGGGGGGCACAGCCGGCCGCACGGGGGGCTTCCAGGCCCAATGGTCACGCGCATCTTGAACGGGTTTTGTGCTGCCGGGCACCCGCAAGGCCGTTTTGGCGGGGAAGGAAGCGCCTCCGTCGATCCAGGCTGCCAGAAGCGTAAGTTCGCCCTTCGTCAGCGCCTGATCGTCATCAGGCGGCATCTCCATATCCGCCACCTGCCGGGTCGCGTATTTATAGATAAGGCTCTGTTCGGATTTACCAGGAACGACCGCAACACCGCCCTCGCCTCCCGCCAGCAGAAATTCGCGCGTGTCCAAACGAAACCCGTTCTTCTTTTTTTCGGGGCCGTGACACACAACACATTTCTTTTCCAACAGGGGTCGGATCTCGGTTTCGAAGTTCGGTGCCGCTACCGCCACGCCACCGCCCAGGAGCACCAAGGCCAACGGCGTGAGGGCCCACAAAGGTTCCTGCATCCCCCCGTTTTAGTCGATAAGGCCCCCTACGTCTCGAAAGGCCCCATCCGGAGCAGCAGCCCCCCTATTATTTGCGGCCTTCTCCGATTTCCGCCTGCGCCCGCAAACAAACCCGATCCCCATCCCGGATCAACGAAAGCCGCATTTCGCCTTCGGCCCGAATGCGCGCCAGCCCAATCCCGGATCCATCCCCCGCATCCCGTTTCATCAGTGCCTTGTAATGTTCGAACGCGTCTGAAAATGAATCCATTTCCGCAAATACCTGTTCCAACTGCGCCACATGGTGGGGCGCCGCCTTGTTCCAAAGGCTTAACGTGATCCGGGGCGTGGACGCCGCATCGGGCGCGTGCCCCAGTTCGACCGTAAATTGCGCCGCACCATCGCTGGAATATTTGACCGCATTTTCCATGAATTCATGCGCCGCCATCGCCACGCGATACAGCGTGTCACCGTCGTGCAGCAGGTTGCCATAGTAGGTTTCAACGAACTTGCGGATCACGGACGGATCCCGTCGGTTCGGGTGAAACTTCAACTCCAGGGTCGCTTCGTTAGGGGGCTCCACAACCATCCACATCGGTCGGACCCTGGCTAAACTGAACCTTGGTGCGATTCCGTTGACACGGCCCCGAATCTGGCCTAAATACGCCGCCTCTCGCGGGAGTAACTCAGTGGTAGAGTGCCACCTTGCCAAGGTGGACGTCGAGGGTTCAAATCCCTTCTCCCGCTCCAATGATTTCAGCCGGTTAGGTCAAGCGGCCCCTTCGGGCTAAACAGCTATCACTTCAGACCCCGTGACCCGAGCCACAAGGCGGGCGCTACCAATCCGCGTTCCTCCTAGGACGTAGCCTATCGCGCCCTCCAGACCCGCAACCACGCGCACCATCAGTTCCGGATCGCCGAGCGACCGCGGCGGCGTGCCTATTCCCCGGACCCGCTGATCAATCCAGTAGTGTGACATCTGGTTGGGATCCATCCGAAGGACCACCTGGTCAAACTGCACCCGCGCAGGACTCAGGGCCGACACATTGATCGGAATAATCCCTTTGCCGGTGCTCCATCGCTTCAGCGTTCCCCGAAAAATCGCATCCAGCTTGGCCCCGTCCACTTCGCGCAGAGGAACGCCGGGATGGGCAATGACCCACAGCTCGGGCGCGTTCGGCGCGGATCGCACGGTTTTCAATCCACACGCGGCGTAGGCTCCTAGTTTTAGGAGTAGCCGCCGGGTCATCTTATCAACTCCGTTGGATGTCATATGATTCCGTTTCAAAACGCCAGCACCAGGCGGCTCTGCAACGAAACGAAAGTGTTTTTGAATCGGCTGTCCCCTACAAACGTGTCGTACCAGATTGGCATGACAACCTGCGTCTTCAATGTCACGTTCGGATTGAACCGTACGTTGAATCCCACACTGGGA
>JAYUUT010000268.1:0-11123 GCA_043754455.1 Myxococcales bacterium | reverse complement strand
GTTGCGATCCGATCTTTCGTGGGATGCAGGGGGCGGGCGCGGCTGCGTATCAGAAGGTGCTTAAAGAACTGCTCGACAAACATTTCGACGTCCCGAAATTGCACGCCGACATTGATCGGCGTGCGGCGCTGATGGCACCTGTGGTGATGACCGATCCGACGCTTACTTTCGTGGCGTGGATGGGGCAGGTGGCGAAACTAAAAAATGACATCGTGTTGCTGCGTGACAAGCTGCAGACGATGAGCACAGGCGGTGCCGTGACGGTGTTCGGCCTGCAGGTTGATGGCATCAACGACTTCGAGGGGGTGACGAAAGTGCCCTTCGCGCTTGGGACGTCAGTAGATCCCAATCCCGCCACTTCCGTAGATCGCAGCGTCAACACTACGGCGCCGCTGGCCGGTGCCACTGACGCCCGCGTCGACTTCACCTACCGCACGGACGGCAAGACCATGTGGACCTGGATGAACTGGAAGATCGGAATGGCCAAGGGCCCCGCAGACATGACGAACATAAAACGCCTGCGCGTGCGATTGAAGGCCGACAGCGCGCGCACGGTGCGCATCGATTTCGACAGCGCGAACTACAAGATGGCCACCGGCGGACGTTTCGGCTGGAACGGGGTCGCCGTCACCCCAGCGGGTGTGCAAGTGATCCTCGATTTGGACAAGGCCACCATGCCCGATTGGGCCTCCAATAAGGCGACCGAGGTCCTAGCTGAGGTGCGCAAGGCCATCACCGCCATCTACTTCGGTGTCGATGCCAAAGGGGTCAACGGCACGACCGGCTTCTTCCCCGACGGCAAAAGCGACACCGGGTTTCTGCAAGTCGACGACATCGAGTTCTTGCCGAACTGACGGGGCTGAGGATGTTAAGGTCGGGCCCATGGGCTCGGTCGAAGAACAAAATATGGTTTTGGGGTATCGCGAGTTGCGGATGATCGTGGGTGTCCTCGGCTTCACCTACCCTTTCCTGCTGCCGGTGTATTGCATCGTGACGGGAAACTTTCGAACGCCCGAACCATCGGTCAGCGCCTACTACCACACCGCCGCGCACGATCTGTTCGTGGGCGTGCTGTGTGCGATTGCGGTGTTTTTTTTCGCATACAAGGGCCACACCCGTGAGAACCACTGGGACAGCCGTGCAGGCAATCTTGCCTGCGTCTTCGCCTTGGGCGTCGCCTTGTTCCCGACAGCATATTTACATCCAGAAGTGCCTCAGTGGGTCGGTCGCGTCCACGGCGTGGCTTCCGCTGCGCTCTTCGTGACCTTGGCTTGTTTCTCGCTATTCCTGTTCACGAAAACCAACAAAAGCAAAGCCAACCTTGGCAGGAAAAAAAAGCAACGGAATTTCGTCTATCGGTTCTGTGGCTGGCTGATTTTCTTGTGTATCGGCCTAATAGGCGCGTACAAATACTTCGGGTGGTCCGGGCTTTCCATTGTCGGCCTGCCTTTCGTCTACACCCTTGAGGCCATCGCGCTTGTCGCTTTCGGCTCTTCGTGGTTGATCAAAGGTGAATTGCTGTTGCGAGATTGACCGATCCCTCAGGGGCGGCGGCCCCGCGCCGTTGTTCCAGCAGCGCCGTCACTCATTCGTAGGCGCAGTGGTCGTTCTTGGTGGCACTCATCCTTAGGAAAAAAGACCAATCACCAAGTTGATAGCCAGTGCCAAGATCGTGGTGTTGTATACAAAGGAAAGCAAGGCTTGGCTCAACACCATCCGCCTGATCTGGGTGCTGGGGACCGTGACATCAGACACCTGAAAACACATCCCGACAGTAAACGCAAAGTACGCGAAATCGAAATAGGTCGGGCACGCGCCGCCGGGGAACGCCAGTCCCCCCTCACCTTCGCCATCGTCGCGGTAATAAAGATGGGCGTAGCGAAGCGCGTAGGCGGTGTGGGTTGCTATCCACGCCAGCGCAACGGCGGCAAGACACAGTCCCACGATGACGGTGCGTTCAACAGGTGCCACATGCCGGGCCGTCCGCAAGAAGACCAAGGCGGAAAACAAAGAGAAGGTGCTGGCGGCCAAGACAATGAGCCACGCAAAGGTCCGTCCCGGATCATCGGCGGCGGCCCCCTGACGCGTGGCCGCGGCGTCGCTGTGCCAAATATGGAACCAGGCCAAGGCGCAGAGCACCAACGCCCCCACATCCCAACCGGCAACTGCGGCCATGTCGGTGCGCCCCGCCCACATGAAGCCCAAGGCGGTCAACAGTCCCCCCGACGTTGCGGTCGCCAACCGAACGACAGCTCTTCGTAACCCACGGGGGCGGATCGGGTGGGTGGGCGTCATATTAGTTCGCGAAACACATAGCTGATCCGGCCCTCATCGTCGGATTCGATGTCGACCCGGTGGCCGTCGGCCAGGGCGTCTAACGCCGCTTCGGCTTCTTTGAACTCCAGTCGCAGTTGCGCCGCCACCTGCGTGACCGACAGACGTCCTCCGTGTTGTCGCGCCATGGCCACAATTTCGAACCCCCGCTGGCGCTGGCGTTTTTCATTGGCTTCCTGCCGCAAGCGGCGGCTGCGGGTTTCCGCAAACACCGTCACCACCGTTCCTAGGCCCCCCATACCAAAGAAGAACGCGGCTGTTTCGGTTTGTACGCCCCACAACGAGGAGACTCCCCCGCCCAGCATCCCGACCGTGACCAATCCAAACGTATAGGTGCGCGCGCGGCTGCGTCCGCTGGCCTTGTCCAAACGGACAATGTCGTGGCTTTCCTGGGCTGCCAACAGCGCGTGTTCATGCGATCCGGGCCCCGATGCGGGGGCCAGCATCCCGGGCGTGCCCGGCGCGGGTAGGTACATCGTGTCGCGAGAAAACGCCCCCAACAGCCCCACGGGCGCCCCGTTCGGCAACACCTGCCGACACCAGGTACACAGGAATCTGTCCTTGCGCCAAAAGAAATAAAGCACCGACAAAGGGAACACGGCCGCGCCCAAGACCAGCATTTTCGCCAGATTGAAGCCGCGCGAAAAAAACGGCATGGGCGCCGTGGCCTGCCGACAGTGGGGACACAGAAACGACGCCCGCAGGACAACCGGCGCAGGCGTTGTTTGTGCGGCCATAGCGGCCCCACAGGCCGAGCAGAACCGTGCCCCCGCTAAATTGGATGACCCACAGGCCGAACAGAACATCGCAGGACCAGGGTAGCGCAGATTGGCGGTCCTGATCCGGGGATGCGGCGCTACACTTCCCTTATGCAGCTGGCTGCCGAATTCACGGCGCTTATCAAGGCCTTGGAAGACCGCAGTCTCCCTTACGCCGTGGTGGGGGGACTTGCGGTGGCCATCTGGGGTGCGCCGCGGGCGACGACGGACATCGATTTATTCAGCAAGGGGAACAGTTGACCCTAGACCTACTGCTGACGGATCCGGACCATGCCCACTGGCAAAACCGGGAAACCCTGCCTTTTGGTGACGGTCACGTATCTGTGGTGTCCCGGGACAGCTTGATTCAGATGAAGGCCAGGGCCGCGCGGCCCCAAGATCTGGCGGACATTATGAAGCTGCGGGATCTGGATCGATGAAGGTGGATCTGTCGGCCCCGGCGATCGAGGCGCGGGTCGCCCAGGCCAGCGCGCTGGCTGACCTGCGGCCCCAACGGCGTTTGCACGCGAAACTAGATATGACCGCGGCTGGAATCGTCAGCCGCATTCAGGCCGCGTCTGAAATGCTGGACCTGTGCCTTGCCCTGGGACGCGCCAGGCATCAGGCGCCGACCCCGAAGGATTAGACCCGCGTTACCGCAGATCCACGTCGTGCGTTTGCGCAGGAAATGCTACGCGCCTAGGAGTAGGCTTCCCCATTAGATAGGAGTTCCCCATGCGCACAACGCTATTTCCTCTGGCTCGTCTCTCGGTGGTTGGTATCTGTGTCGCGGCCACGGCCTGCGGTGCCGACACGAAATCGAAACGAACCAGCCCGACGAATGCTGATGGTGAAGGGGCCGAGGCCACGGGCGGCGGGCGCATGACAGGTGCGGGTGGATCGCGGGGCCAGGGCGGGTCGACCGGATCTGGTGGATCATCGGGCAGCGGCAGTGGTGGATCGTCTGAATCCGGCGGTTCCAGCGGCAGCGGTGGATCGTCTGGATCCGGCGGTTCTAGCGGCAGCGGTGGCTCTTCGGGGTCCGGGGGCGCAGCCATCAAGGATGCCGGTTCCGGCGGCGGCAAGGCTGATGGCTCCTCTACCAGTGGCGACGGCGGCAAGGCCGTGACCTTCACCGAAATTTGGAACGAAATCCTCAGTGTGACCCTGGCAGCCGATCGCAATCAGACCTGCGCCGGTGCCAAATGCCACAACCCGGACAAAGAAGACGGCCTCGATTTTTCGTCCAAGGCGAACGCCTATATGACGCTGACTATGCAGCCGGCGGGCAAGGTGGCTGCGGTGCAGGCTGGCAAGGTTACGTCGAAATTTTTGCTGCGGCTTTTGGACAAGGATCTCACCCGCCGCATGCCGTTGGCCCCTACAGGCATGACGCGCCCGCCCCTCCCCACGCCGCTCATCGACAAGGTGCGCGCCTGGCTCCTGGCTGGCGCCAAAAACGACTGATTCCTGCGGCCATCGCGCGATGTGGCACAAAGAAATGCTGTAACCAAATAGGTCTCGCAGCGTCTCTGTGGGCATGGGCACACAATTCTCACAACATCGCGCCTCGCTCGTGATGGGCATCGCATTTTTTATTGGCTGCCAATCCTCGGACGGGCCTTCGACAGGGGATCCGCAGCCGCGCGATGACGCGGCCGCTCCTGGATCGACCGTTGCGGGCTCGCCCGACGCGCGGGCTGTGACGCCCCTCGGCCCGGTTTTGCCCTCAGCCCCAGATGCGACTACGTCAGCGCCGGATCGTGCGAGTACCCCCCCGGCCCTAGCCGATGGTGGCCCGGTCACCACTGCCCCTGCGCCCGATGGCGGGCCTGCGGATCAAATGCCCACGTCCGCCCCGTCCCTTGCCCCCACGTTGGCCTTTGTGGGGGGCGATAATGGCAACGTTTATGTTTTCGAATTCGATCCGGCCACCTGCGAACTCACCCGGAAGAACATGATCGTCGCGGCCAAACCGGCCTGGTACGGCGCCATCGATTCAAAAAACCAGCGCCTTTATATCGGTAGCCTCGCCGAAGGGAAGGTTCTAGCGTACGCCATCGATCGTGCGGGTGCGCGTCTGACCTTGATCAACAGCGTGGCCGTAGCAGGATCGCCTGCGCACGTTGCCCTTGATCGCAGCAACAAATTTTTGTTCGTGGCAGCTTTCGAAGGTGGCAACATCGTGGTGTTGCCTATCCGAAGCGACGGGGGCCTCGGCGACGGCACGACGTTGCCCGTAGGAAAAAATCCTCATTCGACCGCTACGGATCCGGGCAACCGCTATCTGTTTGTTCAGAACATGGGGTCGGACACCATCAGCCAGTTTTCGTTTGACCCGCAGACCGGTCGGCTTTCGCCCATGGCAACGGCCCAGCTGATGCTTCCCGCCAAAACCGGACCGCGCAGTGGCGCCTTTCATCCCAAACTGCCCTACTACTATACCGCCAATGAACTGGGCAACAGCGTCACCACCTATGCCGTCGAAACCAATGGATCCCTGCGGGTTATCGAAACCAAGACTGTGGTTCCGATGGGATTTATGGGCACCAACTACGCGGCCGAAATTAAGCTGTCGCCGTCAGGCAATTTCGCCTACGTTTCGAACCGGGGCGCCGATACCATCGCGGTATTTGGCATTGATGGCGGTACAGGAAAACTGACCGAACTTGCCCAGACCCCGGTCGGCGCCAGGAACCCGCAGGCGCAGTCTTGGGATAGCAGCGGCCAGCGATTTCTCAGTGCCAACACCAGCGGTAGAACCGTGGTCTGTTTTGCGGTCGACCCACAGACGGGCGCCCTGACCAAAAAGACGACCACCATGCTGGATACACTGGCCCTATGGGTCGGTGTCCTGCACTAGCTAGATCCGTTCGACCTTCCCTGCATCCAGCGCACGGGCCAGCCACGCGTCGGTCAGTTTTTCCTGAACCGTGTTTTGGCGCAGACGGGTGGCCAGGTGACCCCAGTCCACGGTGTCTTGCGGTTGGTCCTGGTTAAAACAGGTGAAGACAAAAGATTCCTTGCCCGTGACAGGATCAACGTGACGTTGCAGACACTGGGCGCAGACTTCTTTTAACATACACTGCATGGGCGAGTTAATAGACGCCAGGGCCTCATGGCCCGGACGCATATGGGGTTTTAGGACTCCGTGCCGGGCCCGCGTGACGGCGGCCATCATGCGATCGCTGCCGATGGCGATGATCCGCTGACAATCCTCCAATCTGACGATGACCTCGCCCAGTCCCCCTGATGCAAAGGTTCGCATCGATTCGACGATGTTGCCGCGAAACGCCCGATCCTGGGGGCGGCGGGGCTGGGGCAGGTCGCCGCTGTCGATGCTCCAGATGACCTGGTCGGTGGCGGCCTCGATTTCTTCCACCTTGTAGATGTCGTTGCTGCTGCGGTAGCCCGCGAAATACAGCACGCGGCACCCATTGTCGCGCAGCGCCCGCGCGATCGAAAACAACACCGCATTGCCCAGCCCCCCGCCACACAGGGCGACCGATTCGTTCTTGGGAATTTCGGTCGGGGCGCCGGTTGGGCCCATAACGACGACGGGTTCCCCTGGTTTTAGGGCCGCGCACAGCCGGGATGAACCGCCCATTTCCAACACGATCATCGACAACAGCCCCGCTGCCTTGTCCACCCAGGCCCCTGTCAGCGCGATCCCTTCCATTTGCAACCGCGTGCCGTTCACCAGGGGCGACAGGCTTTCGAAATTTTGCAGGCGGAAGAACTGCCCGGGCTGAAAATTACGGGCGGCCGCCGGGGCGTGTACCACAACTTCGACGATGGTGGGCGTCAGGCGGTTGACCTCGTGGACGGTCGCCCGCAGGTCGGTGTCCAGACGTTCGACAAAGGCTGTGAAGGCGGCGTCGCGCGCGGGCTGATCTTCGGCACGCTGGCGCGCAAATTCGTCAGCAAACAAGGCCGCGACATACGGATAGCCGTCCTTGGCGGATGCCATCGCTTTGACGACTGAACCGGCATAGGCGGGGTTGTTGTCGCCATAAAAACTGATGAATCGACCGTCCTTGCAATAAGACGTGAAAAATCCCACCTCACCTGGTTGTGGCGCCGCCAGCGCCAACGTCCCATCGTCAGTGCGCACAACCTTGAACGCAGAAAACGCGCGCGCCTTGTTGTTCATGGCGAACGATCCGGGGTGTTCTTTTTCGTAGGTGATGTTGGGCGTTGTGCCCGCCGCTACAAACAAAGATCGTGCGGGCAGGCGCACCATGTCCCCGGTTCCCCGCCAGGCGCCTGCGTCTTCGATAACGTTTTCGAACACAACCGTTTGCAGGGCCCCGCGCGCATCCGCGACACATTCAACCGGGCGCAGGTTTTCGATAAACCCCACGCCTTCTTCGAAAAATTCGCTGATTTCTTCGTGATTCAGCCGATAAGCGGGGGAATCATTGATGCTTTTTCGATACACCAACGCCACGCCACCCCAGGCGTTCACCAGTTTTGCCAGATCGGGATCTTCCCCTAGGGCCGCAGCCCGCGCCCGTTCGCCCCGGACCGCCTTGCCGTGGGCCAAAAATTCTTCGGCCACTTCTTTTTCTTCGGCGTCATACGATTTCCACAACGCGTCTTCGCCCCGTTGCGTGGCCAGGGTTTCGAACCGGTCCAGAAATTTTTCCACCTGCACGGGGTAATATGCGGCCACTTCCGTCGTGGTGTCGATGCCGGTCAGACCGCCCCCAATCACTAGGGCCGGCAACCGCACCTGCAGGTTGGCCAATGATTCTTTTTTGTAGGCCCCTGACAACTGCAAGGCCATCAGAAAATCCGAAGCCTTGCGCACGCCCCGGATCAGGTTGTTTTTGATGTCGATAATCGTCGGTTTTCCAGCACCTGCCGCAATGGCAATGTGATCAAACCCTGCGGCAAACGCGTCTTTTGTCGTCAAGGTCCCGCCGTATCGAACGCCCCCATAGATGCGGAAGGTTTGTCGTCGCGCCAGCCCCAGATGCAACGTGGTCAAAAAATTCTTGTCCCACCTGGACGTGATCCCATATTCGGCCACGCCACCGAATCCCGTCAACACGCGCGCGTCCAGTTCGGTCTGAAAATCGCTGAAACGGGCAATGGCACGTGGGGGCCATTCATCCGCGCCCACCAGATCCGCCGGCAGCGGTTCGACCTTCAGCCCTTCGACGCCCACCACGCCGAACCCTTCGTTCAACAAATGGTGCGACAGCGTGTACCCCGATGGCCCCAGCCCGACAACCATCACGTTTTTTCCGTTGTAGGGCAGGGCATAGGGGCGGCGCCGGTTCAGCGGGTTCCACCGGGTCAGGAATGTGTAGATTTCGAATCCGTAGGGCAGATTCAACACGTCCGTCAGCACACCGGTTTCCGCCTGCGGAATGTTCACCGGTTCCTGTTTTTGGTACACGCAGGCCTTCATGCAGTCATTGCAGATCCTGTGTCCCGTGCCCGGCACCATCGGGTTGTCGATCACAATCAGCAGCAGCGCCCCCAATGAATCGCCGTCTCTTTTCAAGACATGCATTTCGCTGATGCGTTCATTCAGCGGACAGCCCGCCAATTTCACGCCGATGGGATTGGCCTTCAGACCCCCGTCCTTGTCGCGCAGGCCTTTGGAACATGAATCTTTGTCACGACCGTGGCAGTACAGACAGTAGTCCACTTCGTTCTGCACCTGCCGTGCATTCATGCGCCGATCTGTCAGGCGAAACCCATCGCGGCGTCGCCTGTGGGAAATCGGCCCCTCGGTGAAATTGGGCAGGTCGGTGCGGGGCCGTCGCAGCGGCACTAGGTTGTCGTGATCCAGTTTGTGCGGCGTCGTGAAGGACACCCAATCTGTCACCTGCGCCCGCGCCGCTGGGCTGTGCAGATGAACCGCCGCCCACAATTCGAAAACGTGCAACGACGGACCTGGGTCCACCCAGCCTGCGGGCGGGGCAGCCCCTGGGGCCAGGGCCTTCATTCGATCTTCAGCATCCAGCAGGGCCCCCACCACCCGCGCCGCGTTCATTTCTTCATCATTCGCCACCGCCAGCGCGGGGAACGTGGCGACAACCGCGCGCACCTTCGCGAACAAATCGGCCCCGTCAGTCTCGATAGCCTGCGGCACCGTCAGTTTCTTGGCCGCCCGTCGCCCCACGAATTCTTTGAACCTGGCGATCTGACGTTCACGGGCGCCTTGATCCAGCAACCCCTGAAGGTTGTTGGTCACGCCGAACAGATCCGCGACAAACCGTGACAAGGGCGTGGCGACCTTGATTAACAGCTCGGATTCGTCCAGGCCAGGAATCGCAGCCCCCGCGCGGTACGAATCGAATTTTGCTGCCAACGGGGCGTCGGATTTTTCCAATTCCGTCCGAAACAGCGCGTCCAGGGCCGCCAGTCGTTCCGGATCAAATAGATCTTGGAAATAATACCCCGGGCGGCCCAGGGCAAAATTCCGGCTGGCGTCAGCAGATGACCCCTTGGCATAACGGGATGATACGGGCGAAAACGCGGCGACAAACGATGACGGCAACGATGACATGGGGCGGGTTTTATACAGCGGGACAACCAGCTCGTCATCCGTCCGATGCGTGTAAACTGCGCGTCCCGCCATGACCGACCCTGCTGTTCTGAAATCTCCCGATCGCGCCGTCGAGGCCGGCCGTGGCGCCCTATTCATTGGCGGCGCCAAGGTCTTTTTCATGGTCGCGGGTTTTTTGCAAAAGGCGCTTTTGGCCCGTTTTCTACCCAGCGCGGGCGACTTCGGCGAACTGTCGGTCATCAATAACGCGGTGTCAGTGGTCAACAACACGGTGGTGCAAGGCACGATTGCGTCGGTGTCGAAATTCACCGCCGAAGATGATTCCCGTGCCGACGCCGTCAAACGGGCAGGGCTACGGTTGCAGGCCATCTTGGGAACGGCGGTGGCCTTGGGATTTTTCCTGGCAGCGCCGTTGTTGGCCGATTTTTATCAGGCGCCCCAATACACGAAATGGTTTCGCATCGTCGCCGCCATTCCGTTTCTGTACGCCTTTTATTCCGTGTTTGTCGGGTCGGCCAACGGGTTGCGGCGGTTTCGTGCCCAGGCGGGATTCGATGTCGGTTTTTCCACCGCCAAAACCATCCTGATGGTGGCCCTAGGGACAGTGGCCGGGGTCACCGGGGCCCTAGGCGGGTTTGTGCTGGCGGCGGGGGTCATCTTGCTGGTGGCAGTGAAGGTCATGGGGTTGCCCCGCGCGGTGGGTGCCCCGTTCCCGGTGGCCCGCCTGCTGCGTTTCATGTTGGGCATCGTCGCGTACACGTTGCTTATCAATCTGGCGCTGAATTTCGATCTGATCTTGCTGCGCCGGTTTGCGGGCGAAGTCACCACCGCCACCCGCGCGGCAGAAATGGTTGGGTTTTACGAAGCCGTTCGCAACCTGGCCCTGTTGCCCTACCAGGCCCTGCTGGTGGTTACCTTCGTGATCTTTCCCCTGGTGTCGCGCGCAACCTTCGAGGCCGATCGTGCCGTCACACAGGCGTACGTGCGGCAAACTCTGCGGTATGCGCTGATCTTGGCCGCAGCCATGGGCGTCGTGTTGGCCGCCCGACCCGGCGTGTTGTTGGGGCTGGCCTTCGGTGATCGCTATGCGCAGGGGGCGGCCGCACTGCCCCTGCTGGTGGCGGGCGTGTGTACGTTGGGCCTTTTGGGCGTGTCCGGGTCGATCATCAACGCATCGGGCGGCACCAAGGCGGCCACGTTCCTGGTCGCTGTTACCGTTCTGGTCGGCGGGGCTGCATCGTTTCTGCTGGTGCGCGGAACCGCCCCCGGCGCCCCCATGATCGTTGCCGAAGCCGGCGCGACAGCCATCGGCATGGCCACAGGTTTTGCACTAACCCTTGTGTACCTGTGGCGTAGGTTCGCGGCGGGCCCGCCCATCGCCAGCGTGTTGCGGGTCGCTGCGGCCGTGGCGTCGGCGACGTTGGTGGGCCGTGTGGCGCCGACCGGGGGGAAGATTCTGGGCCTTGCGACCCTGGGTGCCGTAGGCGCGGTGTATCTGGTCACCC
>JAYUUT010000267.1:0-24082 GCA_043754455.1 Myxococcales bacterium | reverse complement strand
GCGACATCTTGATCACGCCCCGTTGAAGATCTGAGTTCAGAATGCGGCCTTGACCGTAGCCATGTCAGGGCGCGGGCCCGCCCGGGTCACTGCGTTTCACGAAGCTACGGATGGCCCGGTCCTTGCTAACATGGTGCACTGAGGGAACCGACCATGACGACATTTTCAGCTCTAAGACTTGGCCCTGTTGTGATGTGCAGGGTTTTCGCCCTGTGTGTGGGCCTGGCGGTTTCCGCGGTTTCCTGTGGGGGGACCGATGATCCCAAGGCGACGGGCCAATCCAGTTTTGAGACGTCCCTATCCGAGGGCGGGGGCCATCCCGCATTTGACAGCGCCAATGCGGCGAAGCGCGGGGGCGAGGGCGCTGTCTCCGGAACCGGGGGGGGCACCTTGGGTATTGCCCTATCCGCCCCCGCCCCGGGATTCGCCCTTCCGGACGTGAAGGGAGCCAGCGGCGGCGTGGCACGCTTCATCGAAGAGGGCGACATCGTCAAGGTGGCAGGTGACCTGCTGTACGTCCTGAACCGGAACCGCGGCCTACAAGTGATCGATCTGTCCCGCCCCGACCAGCCGGCCTTGTTGTCTCGGGTGGCCATCGGAGGCGAGCCCCGCGAGATGTATGTCCGGGGCACGACTGTCTTGGCACTGGCCACAGCGCATTCGGATTATTCGCGCTGCGCCGATTGTGAAGGCGGGGTCACATCGACCTTTGGATCGACCTTGGCCGCGATTGACGTGGGCACCCCCAACAAGGCGCACCTTCTGGCTCAGGTGCAGATCAAGGGGACAGTGAGTGATTCACGCCTGGTTGGTGACATTCTCTATGCGGTCTCCGAGCGGTATGCGACCTCCGACGGGAAAATGGGCGCGGATAACATCAACGGCAGCGAAATTGTCTCGGTGGATGTTGCGAACTCGGCGATGCCGCGTCTGCGGGGCAGCCTGACCCTGCCGCGCCTGCAAGGGCAGAATCATATCCACATGACAGATAGACTTCTGTACGTGGCGTCGTCCGGTTACGGAACGTGGATGGAAAACGCGTGCGTAGCGCCCACGCCGCCTCCCGCGCCCGCGCCGGGCGGTGGGGAAACGCGCGGAAGCGGTACAAAATCATCTCCCCCCAGCGCCGGGGTGGCTGTTGCCCCCGGGACCCCAGGGTCGTTTGGTCCTTGTTCTCGCCTCACAGCGGTAGACATTGCCGCGCCGGATGGTCAAATCAAAACCGGCGCGACCTATGACCTTCCTGGCACCATTAACGATCGCTGGTCAATGGATCATCACAAAAACGTGCTGCGGGTTGTGGTGTCCAATGCGGTCGGGCGTCAGTTCCAGCCTCCGCGCGTTGTGACCTTGAAGGCGGGAAACGCTTCAGAACTTTCGGCTTTGGGTCAGGTGGATCTGCGGCTGACCAGGCCCGAAATCGTGACGGCGGTGCGGTTTGATGGTGACCGCGCATTTGTGGTCACGTTCCAAAGAACCGATCCCTTGTTCACGATCGATCTGTCAAATCCGGCGATGCCCGCACAAATGGGCGAACTAAAAATCCCCGGATGGATTGACCACATCGAACCCCGGGGCAGCCTGCTGGTGGCGCTGGGACACGACAGCCCCAGCGGCAATCCGCCTTTTGCCTTACATGTGTCGCTGATTGACGTTAGCGATCTGGCAAATCCCACGCAGACTGTGCGGCAGCAGTTTGGGGACGGAATGGCCAGCATTCCGGGCCGTCGGGACGATTGGGCCAAGGTGTTCCGCGTTCTGGACGATCAGAAACTGGTTTTGGTTCCGTACAGCACGTACTACTACAGAACGCAGCCGACCCCACAAAAAGGACAAGAGTCCTTGGTTCAGCTTATGGATTTGGATCTTGGTAAAGGCACGCTGACCAAACGGGGCGCGGTGGTTCACGAGGGAAACATCGAACGGGCGGTGCCGTGGAAGGACAAGGTGTTGGCGGTTTCGACCCAGGCGGTGCAGGTGATCGACGTCGCCGATCGAGACAAGCCAAAGATAAGGGGTGTGCTGTCGTTGTCGCGTCGGGTCGAGGAGGTGTATGTCACCGGCAGCGGCGCCCTGTTGCAGGTTCTTCCCAGCGACAACGGGCAAAGCGTGGATCTGTTTGTTGTGGGGGCGAACGATCCTGACGGTGAACCAGCCGCCCGCCAACACGTCAGCCGACGTCCCGAACGGATCATTGTGAATGGCAATTTCGCCTACCTGGTGTTCAACGGTTCGAACAACAACGGTGGCGCAACTGAAGGGCCCGTGGTTCCGCCGCCGAAGCCTTCGAGGGATCCGGGGTCATCAGATCCGGGGTCATCAATGGCGGGTCAGGCTCCCCTACAGCCGCTGATCAGCCCCGAGGTCCATGTTTTTGAATTGGGGGCGACCATTCGTCCGCGTGGGAAGGTCATCGTGCCGGCAGTTTCGGGCCTGTCGTATGAAAATCGGGGGGGTGGTCCCGATGTCACACGCGCGGGGGGCAGCACCCTCGTGCTGGGTTTGCAGCGACCCGACGCCTGTAGCGGCGTGGTCAATGAGGATGATGGTGCGGCCGTCCCAACCCCTGGTATGCGTCCAAAAGAGACAGCCGGGGCAGGAGGTTCGTCGGGATCGTCACCGCCGCCCATGGTAATGCCGCCCGTGGCGCCGGTGCCTGGCATCGTCCAGGTGCTTCAGGCCCAGCGCAAATGTGAAATCCAAGATGATCTGGCGGTCTTAGATCTTTCAAACCCCGACATGCCTGTTGTCGCGTCGATGCTTCGTTTTGCCGATGCCGCCGCCGTGATGGGCGGAGGCGCTTCAGGTACCACGTTTTTCGCAGCCCATTTTGAGGAAGTGCCGGGCAAGGACCGCAACAACCGGGTGATCGTGAAGGCCATCCGTTTCTATGTGACCACCATCGACCTGACGAACCCGCGAAAACCGGTACGTTCGCCTGCGATCAACGTCCCAGGGCTGTTTCTTGGGGCACGCCTGACGGACCGAACCTTCTTCACCCTCGAACCCAAAGAAGATCCGAAGACCGGTGAAAGCCACATTACGCTTCATGCGCTTTACAATCCCCCGGGATCCAACAAAGCCTACCTGCAAAGCAAGCTTGATCTGGGGAACAATAATGCCGTTCAGGTTGATGACCGGGGCGCGTACGTGGTCGTTGACGGTGCTTTGGTGGCGGTGGACACGTCCAACCCGCAGGCACTGCGCATCGCCTCACGCACCCAGATCCCAGGCGCGCAGCGGGGCGGGGGGCGCGGTGGGGATATTGTCGCACCCGATTTCAAGGGGGGCGGCGGTTCGTTTTTCGCGGAACCGACCTATGCCAATCTAGAAGCGGTCATAGGTGGGCACGCCTTCGTGCGGGTAAACACGGGGCTCCTGGCCTACGATCTTCGTTCACCTTCCAGTCCTGTCTTCGAGGGCTTTGCTAGAACTCAGAGCGGCAATTCAGCTCCGGCCCTTTCCGCGGATGGGCTCCGCGCTTTCCTGGCGGCTGGGGAAACAGGAGTACAGGTCCTGGACCTGGGCACCCGGTAGAAGAAGGCGACCCGTAGTTTATAGGTCGTAGCCGACGCTGACTGAAAAAATCGGGCCTTCGTGGTGGTGCCCGTGAAGCGCGTTGACGATGGGGACTTGCACGCCCGCGACCAGCAACAAATCCATCACGGGCGCCAAAATCACGTCAGCGCGGGCAAAGGTGATGAACCCTCCGGAATCAGGGGCCGCGTGTCCAGCTTCTTGTGCGACCCCATCAAGGCGCAGGTCGAAACCGGCGCGCAGGGCCAGTGCGGTGGTGAATTGGCGCTGGGTGACAAGGGTTGTGCCCAGCGACGGGCCCGGTCGTGTGTCGGTCCTGGCACGGGCGGGCACAACGGCGACGGCGCTGGCATAGATCGACCAGGGGAATCGGAACTGCGCGTAGGCCAGTCCCAAAAGCGGCGCAACCGTTCCTGTGCCGGGTTGTAGTTCGCGGGGCAGGGGGCGATCAAACCGGTCTTCCTGGGACGCCGCTGTGGGCAGCCGCAGGCCCGCAATGACAGCAACCAGGTGCCGGGGATTCCACGATTGGTCCTGATACACGAACGCCTTGGCCCGCAGATCTAGATCGCCGATGCCGCTCGTATGGCGGCTGACGGTGTCCTGGTAGTTGACGTCACGCTTTAGATACGGAAGCCCTGCAGACAAGAACAATCGTTCATGCGGCGCCCAGGCCAGGGACAATTCGGCCCGCTGTTCTGTCAGCCGCTGGTCGTTGATCCCGATTTGGCCGATGGTGTCGCTGCGCTGTCGGCCTTCCAAAAACAGCCGAACCCGTTGGGCGGCAGGTTTTTCCGCCCCCAACGCCGTCAACGTGGGATCGCCACAGGCACAGGCCGCACAGGCCCAGGCACGCTGAGGGGCCGTCAAAACTGCGACGCCCAGAACAATCAGGGCAATCGTGACGAGCTGACGGATCGGACGCATCGGAAGCGGGACACCTACCATGGGGGGCCGGGGGCTACCATGCGACAAGGTGCCACAGGGGGACGCTTGGCGGGACGCGCTAAGGTGCAATCCATGCCGACGGGAACGCCGCAAGAGATCAATTTTTCATGGTTGGTGAAACTGCGCTGGGGGGCGATTGCGGGACAGTTGGTGACGATTCTGGGGGTGCAATTTGGGATGAAGATCCGGTTGCCTTTGGCGGTTTTGTTGGGGCTGGTGTTGTTCGAGTCGATAACCAACGTCGCCTGCATGTTTTGGCTTCGCGCGCGCCGCCCGGTCGGGGATGGCGTTGTTGCCGGGGTTCTGGCCTTGGACGTCTTGTTGTTGACTGGCCTTCTGTTTTTCACTGGGGGCCCGTTCAATCCCTTCAGTTTTTTATACCTGGTCCATATTGCCCTGGCGGCGGTGGTTCTGCGCAGCACATGGACGTGGGTGCTGGTCGCCTTGTCTTTGGCGTCTTCGGGGGCGCTGCATTTTGCGAATGCGCTGCTGGATATGGATTATCAAAGTCCCGATCGTCACGAAATGCATATGCAGATGCATATGGAGGGGATGTGGATCGCTTCGGCTGTCGCGGCGATTTTCATCGTCACGTTTGTCACCAGGGTGCGCCGGGCCCTCGAGGCGCGCGAACAGGAAGTGGGGACCCAGCGGGCGCTGGCGGCACGCAACGAAAAATTGGCCGCGTTGGGAACCTTGGCCGCGGGGGCGGCTCATGAACTGGCAACGCCCCTTGGGACCATTGCGGTGGTCGTGCGGGAAATGGAACGACAGGGGGCGATGGGGCGGCCCCCCAATGATGACGACGTGGGCCTGATCCGATCGCAGGTGGCGCGCTGTCGCGAAATCTTAGATCAGTTGGCCGCTGATGCGGGGCAGGGGGCCGGAGAAGCCTTTGCTCTTGTGTCGGTAGGCACTCTCTTGACAGAGGCGACCACCAACCTGATGGCCTCACGACTTGTCATAGATTTTTCGTCCTGTGAAAACGTGCCCATGGTTTGTGTGCCCTTGCGCAGCGTGGCCCGTGCCATTCGTGGGTTGGTAAAAAATGCCTTGGAGGCCTCGCCCGCTGAAACCCGCGTCACCATTGCCGTGCGATCGTCATCGGGTTTTGTTGAAATAGAAATCTCGGATAAGGGGGTAGGTCTGCCCCCAGACGTCGTTTCTCGTATAGGGGAACCCTTTTTCACGACGAAATCACCAGGAGGTGGCATGGGATTGGGGGTTTTCCTAGCCCGATCGGTTTTGGACCGTCTGGGGGGCACGCTGGTCATTTCTTCGGTGCCCGGGACGGGAACCCGGGTCATAGGAAGCCTCCCTCTGGGTTCAGAAAAATAAATGACGACTTCGTAGCGTGTGTGGCCCAAACGATGTCCACACACCGACGAGGAGCGTCCATGAGGACACGGATTGGCTCGAAAAATTCTTGTGGATCCCGCGCCCTTGCCAGTCTGTTCGGGTTTTTGGCCTGGGCGCTTCCCCATTCCGTGCATGCGACGATCATGATCGAGCTGCCGATGACAGAACTGGCCGACGGCGCCGAAGTCGTGGTTCGGGGGACCGTCGAAAAGGTAGGCGTCCGGGGGTTATTGGTTGATGGCGAGGTCCAGCCGGTCACCATCACATCCGTGCGCGTGACCGAATGGATCAAGGGCCGCGACCGGCAGGCCATTGTGGAAATTCGGCAGGAAGGGGGAAAGATTGGGGGCTATGAAACGGTGGTGGACGGTGCCGCGAAGTTTTCTGCAGGCGAAGACGTGGTGGTGTTCCTGCACCGCGACGCACAGGCCTTTCGTACGTGGCAGATGTCGCAAGGGAAGTTCCGCGTGGTCACCCGCCGTGTGGATGGCCAGCATTTTGGGTTTCGTGATCTGGACGGGGTGACCTTCGCCGCCTGGGACAAGGGGGGCGAAATGAAGTTTCGGATGCCTGCCGCTACGGCGGTGCCACTTGATGAACTGTTGGGCATCGCCCGGCGCGGGAAGCTGACCAAGGTGTCCCCATGACGTCGCGAATGTTTGCCGTCGCACTCGGCGTCGTGGTGCTGATGGGCGGATGGGCGGATCGCGCTTGGGGATATGCGTGCATCGTTGGTGGGTGTCGTGGGTATTGCAAGTTGCCCGTCGCCTATTCGCTGGGGACGCCGTCCGAGGATATGGGCATTGACGTCAGTGAAACCGAAGTACGTCGTGCGGTCGAGATATGGACGATGCCCGCCTGTTCTGGCCTCCGGGTACAATACGCAGGGCGGACGGATCAAAAACCCGCGTCAGGCAATGGGGTTATTGCGTGGGTCGAACAGGGGTGGCCCAATGGCAATGGCGTTATCGGAACCACAACCAGCCGCATCGGCGGCAGTTGTCTTCAGTCCCATATGATTCTAAACGGGCAAGATTTCACCTGGGCAACGGCGGCGCCCGCCAAGACCAAACAGGTCAATACTTTTTCGATTGTTGGACATGAAGCGGGCCATTTTTTCGGTCTCGGACATTCAATGGTCAAAGAATCCATCATGTGGGCCAGCTACAGCGGCGGCATCAAGATGTTGACCGACGATGATGTGCAGGGGATTTGCCAACTGTACCCGGTTAACGGCGCGGCGGTCCTGGATGGGGGGGCCCCGCCGACTGTCCGTCGTGATGGTGGCGCTGTGCTGATGTCCCGCCCCGATGCGGCTTCCATGACCCCCATCGTGCAAGGCCGTGACGCCGGCAGCGTGGTTTCGCCTGCCCCGCAGCCGACCAATCCACCTGTGCCCTTGCCCATGGCGCCCCGGGATGCGGGGCCAGGGGCAATCGTGCCATCACCGACCGGGCAGTTGACCGATGGAACCGCTTGTCGGTTCAACGACGAATGCCTGTCCGAACTGTGCCTGGAACGTGATCGCAAACCGCCCGTGTGTACGCGGCCTTGCGACAGCAATGCCGATTGTCGCAAAGGCTTCACCTGCTTCACGTGGCCAGGGGGCGCGCGGCTTTGCGAAGCCCCGGTGGGCGCTGTGCGGGACGCGGGGGCCCCCCCGTCATCAACGGCCAAGGAAAAATCACGCGGCTGCGATTGTTCGGTCGGGCAGGCTCCATCGTCCGGGGCCGGATTGTTCGTGCTTCTGGCTGGTTTTCTCGGGATCGGCCTTCGCCGATCGAAACGGCGCGCGCGCGAAAACCCTTGAAGTTGGGATAACCCCATCCCTCTTTACTCTCGTTAACGGCGGATTCGCCGTGGCGCGATTGGCCATTGAACGAACACGGCGGGGCGGGTGTTTCGGCTGGACGTCAAGGGTGTGACGCCGACGCTGATCCCAAGAAATAGTCCACAGCGCAGAACCTTCTGCGGGTGCGGCATCATGCCGCATGGCGGGGGGGCCGCTGCGCCTGCATAGTGCGCGGCGTGTTTCGACGAAATCCCCTCCGCACCATCACTGAACATGGTTGAAGATCGCCCCACCTTGCTGCTGGTTGAAGACGACGAACCATTGCGGACGCGATTGGCGCGGGCATTTGATGAACGGGGGTATCTGGTGACTGCTTCGCCCGAAGGCGCCGCTGCCCTTGCCGCTGCGGCCGTGGAACCGCCCGAATTTGCCGTCGTTGACCTGAAAATGCCAGGGTCGTTAACCGGGCTCGATGTTGTTCGGCACTTAAAAACGATGGACCCTGCCACCCGCATCGTCGTGCTGACTGGTTTTGGCAGCATCGCCACGGCGGTCGAGGCCATCAAACTGGGGGCCACCCAGTACCTGACCAAACCAGCCGATGCCGACGAGATTATTTCAGCCCTTAATCCTGGCGCAACGTTGTCACCTAGTGCCGATGTCGAAGTGGCGTCCCTGGCGCGTGCCGAATGGGAACACATCCAGCGTGTCCTGCAGCAGTGCGATGGCAATGTTTCGCAGGCCGCGCGGCTTTTGGGAATTCACCGCCGATCTTTGCAACGTAAACTGAACAAATATCCCCCCCTTCGCTGATCTAGGAGATCCTGAAATGATACGCCCATCACTTGGCCTCATGTGCCTTGGCGCCATGTTGGCATGCCACAGCGATCACGATCATGAATCGGATCTGACCGCCGATGAATTTTTCTACGACTGTGAACAGCGTCCCGACCTAGTGTTCGCCACTGACGAAGCCTACGTGTCCGTCATCAACGCCGAGGCCGCAGCGAAGACCCAGATCGTTGACGATGACCGGGCCCCCCGTTTGCAATCCCCGGCGCTGGGCAGCGCGCTGTCTATGTCCACCCCTCCGACGTTCACCATCGCCACCGGAGCCGCGTGGTTGCTGCCAAAACGCGGTCAGGCGTGTCCTCGGGCGTCCAAAGGTTTCTGGACGCGGATGGCCCAATCACTTTCGCCCGTTGCAACGGCGTATGCCCATTGTCCCGCCGTGTCCGGGCCTCTCTTCCTCGTGCGCTTGACCCACGATGGCGATTCGGCCCCTGTCTACAGCGCCCTGTCATCCGTCACCGTGATCAGCCCCAGCTCCAAGGTCTGGACGAAGGTCATGAAAGGCCGCGCGGGTCAGACGCTGAAACTCAGTATTGTCCGCACGGTCCTATCCAAAGGCACTGTGACCGAAGGCCCCTACAGAAGGCCGGACAGCCCGACCTTCGGCGTCGCCAACTAACGCTACGGCAGCGCCTACGGTGTCGTCCCTATGGCACCACCGGCGGCAGCACGACCACCGCCGCCACGCATACCCCAGCGTTGCTGCATTTCGGTTTCGTGGGGTCGTTGCAATCACTGTCACCGCAACATTCCTTACACGCGCTGTTGTTGCACAGCTTGTTGCCTCCCCCGCAACAAGCGTTGCGGTTGGCATCAGGGGCGCATTTGCCTGCATTGGTGGATCCCACGGGGCAGACGCTGTGGTTTGCCGAACAAGAACAGGCACCGGTTGTGCCGCAACTGCTGCTGGGGTCGCCGGCGACGCAAGAATCCTGGGTGCAACAGGCGGCGGCGGTGGCCACACATTTAGCGGCGCTGGGGCACCATTTCTGGGCCGCCGTGCAGCACTGGCCCGCAGCCACGCAGCCTGTGCCGCACAGTTCCTGGCCTGTCGGGCAACACCCGGCCATGGTGGCAGCACAGGCACCACCGGGGCAGGTGACCTTGCAGGCGCAGGCGGGGGGGCTGGCCCCGGTGTCGCACTTTTTGGTCATGTCGGCACAATCGACGTCGGCGCAGCAGCTTCCCACCTTGGGGATGCAGGTGGCGCCACACAAGGTCTTGTCGTCGGGGCAACACACCGTGGCGCAGGCGTTCTGGGCGGCACACCAGGTTTTCCCGGTGTCGCAGCACTGGCCCATCGGAACGCAGGCGGTCGCGACGGGACACCACACGTTCCCGGTGGCACAACAGTCGGTGAGGCTGGCCTGACATTTACCAACGCCCGGCGTGCCTGCGGGGCACAAGGTGGTGCCAGACTTACAGCCGCAAGTTGATGTGGCAGCCGTACAGGCCCGATTTACATCGGTTGTGTTGCAATCGACGTCGCTGCAACAGGTTCCTGCCGCGTCGGTAATGCAAGCCATCTTGGCCATGCACCACCTTTGTCCCGTCCCGCAGCAGTCCTTGAAGTCAGCGACGCATTTGCCGCTGCCGGGACAGGTCAGCTTGCAGACACATTTATTGGCCGTGCAGATCTTGCTTCCGTCGCTGGCGCACTGGACGTCGTCGCAGCATTCCTTGCAGGTACCGCCGCAGAAATACGTTCCTGTATCGCAACAGGCGCCGGCTGTCGGGGCACAACGTCCGGCGCCGCAATGGAACTGACCCGCGCAACATTCGGCCAAGGTCGGCACACATTTGTTGGCGGTGCCGGGGCACAGGGTCAGGCCCGGGCAGCACTGTCCTGCGTTTACGCAACTGCCGTCGCCGCATTTGGTCTGGCCAGTACAGCACTGATCGTTGGGCAGACAGACGCCATTGCTGCAGGCCCGGGGCTGGGCCGCAGGACAGCGGCACGCGGCGCCGCTGCAAACCTGGACACCACCACATTGCCTGTCGCAACGCCCGCAGTTATTGGTATCAGCCTGGACATCAATACAAGCCCCGTTGCACAACGCCTGTCCGACCGCGCAGCATTCGTTCAGATCCGCCACGCAGCGGTTGCCGTTATTGGGACAGCGGCTGCGGCCACCAGGGCATCCGCAGGACGTGCCGTTGCAAACCAGATCGCCCTGGCATCGGTTGCCACAGGCCCCGCAGTTGTCGCGGTTGTTCGCGACGCTGACACAGACGCCATCGCAAACCAGATTGGGCGCAGCGCACTTGCATTGGCTGCTGGCGCAGACCTGGCTGCCCTTACATTTGGTGCCGCAAGATCCGCAATTGCTGTAGCTGTTCTGAAGGTTCACACAGGAAGCTGCACATTTCGTTTCGCCGTTGGCGCACGCGGTGACGCATTTGCCGCGGCTGCAAAACTGGGTGGCAGGGCACTGGGCGTTACAGGCGCCACAAAATTTCGGATCCGACGACAGGTCGACGCAGGTGTTCGCACAGCGGGTCAGGGTCGAATCACACAGCGCCACGCACTGGCCAACCCGTGTGTCACAGGTCTGCCCCTGGGGGCATGCGGGCATACAGGTTGCCGCTGGCGCCAGTGCGTCCCCTCGGGGCGGCCCATCAGCGGTTGCAGGCCGCGGGCCATCGGTAGATGTACCCATGTTTGCAGGGGCATCGGCGCTGAAACCACCGTCGGGCGCCAGCGGCAGCATCGATCCAGAACCTCCCCCCGTGCCAGGCCGGCCTGACATGCCCCCGTCCTGAAGGACCTCCGGTGGTTTTTTAATCCCTGGAATCGACGTCTCGTCGTTTTTGTTATTGCCGTTGCCCGACGAAAAGGCGTCGGTTTTCGACGACCCGCTGGACCCGCACGCGACGGCCAGGGTCAACACAGATCCCAATAACAACCCAACGGTCCGTTTCATAAGCAATGATTCCATAGCGCCCTCGTGGTGACGGTTAGTCGACGAAAAATTAAGGAGTACAGGCCGCAGGGGTCTTGCATTGATCCTGTTTCATACACATACGAAGCCCCGCGGCGTTCCTGCAGCAACAGGCTCCCGGGCCGCAGGCCGAAACCGTCACGCATTTGGCCTGGCCGTCGTTGCTGTCACAAGAATTGGCTGTGCAAGGGTCCTCGTCGTAACAGCGTTCCACTTCCTTAGGTGATTCTGGCACCCGGCATTGACCGGCCATGCAGACCGATTCGACCACGCCGGGCACGTTCGCGAACAACTGGACGCACGCCTTGCCGCAGGGCTTCTTGTCCATCTCGTGGTTGGGGGCGCAGGTACCATCGGGCTCGGCGGTTTTGGTCTTCACGCAGGCCAGGCAGATCCCCATGCACGCGTCGTTGCAGCAAACGCCGCCGACGCAATTTCCGGATCGGCATTGCCCGTTTACGGTACATGCGGCACCCCGCATAAGGTTGATCGGGGCCGCATCGGGCCGCGCATCCGCTGTCACCACCCGGGTGTCGGTCGCGATAACCAGGTCGGCGCCGCCATCGCGGGGTGGCACGATTGGCGCACGCATGTCGTCGCCGGATCGCGGAATGATGACCGGCGCGTCCACAGCCGGGTTTGTGGTTACGGGCCCATCCGTCCGCACGGCGATTCCACCTGACCCGCCTGTGCCCCCGTTGCCACTGCGGCCCCCCAGTCCACCGCCTGATCCACCCCGGTTCGCGGGGCCCATAGGCGCCGCATCGGCCTGGCTGCTTCCCATCATCATGGGCTCGTCAGGGTCATCCGCGATCGGCTTTTTGGGATGACCACCTCCGCAGGCCAGCGACAGCGCGGCCGCCAAGGCCACAAACCCAACCCGCCGCCGCATAGGCGTCGGATCTGAAACCAGGCAATCTAAAACTAAGCAAGACATAGGTATCACATCCCCCCGAAGTTGGCGGATTGTACATACCCCCACCGCTAAGTCCATGCACGTACCTATGTAGCGCAAAGGGTAAATTCGTGCTGTGTTCCCGCAATCCCCCGCACTTACACAACAAAAGCACTAATCGTAACGCAGAGAGTCTGGCAAGGTTTTTACTCCAAACGCTACATCGTGGCGCCGATTTGCCAGGGGGCGAACTCTGATTCACCGAATCCCAGCAGCTGGCTTTTGGTCTTCTCCCCGGATGCCACGCGCAACATCAGGTCGAAAATACGTCGTCCACATTGCTCGACGGTTTCAACGCCTTCGACGATGCCGCCGCAGTCCACGTCCATGTCGTCGGGCATGCGGCGGAACAGTGCCGAATGGGTCGCCAGTTTGATGGACGGCGCAGGCACGCAGCCATACACCGATCCGCGGCCCGTGGTGAAAGCAATCATGTTGGCGCCTCCGGCCACTTGCCCCGTGGCCGACACCGGATCAAACCCGGGGGAATCCATGAACACGAACCCGCGCGCGCGGATGGTTTCGGCGTATTTGTACACATCCACCAGATTCGTGCTTCCCCCTTTTGCGGCGGCCCCCAGCGATTTTTCTAAGATGGTGGTAAGGCCGCCCGCCTTGTTGCCAGGTGATGGGTTGTTGTCCATATCACCGCCATGGCGCCCGGCGTATTCCTGCCACCAGGTGAACAGCGCCAGTAATTTTTCCCCTACGGCCTGCGTCTGGGCGCGGGGGGTAAACAAATGTTCGGCGCCGAAGGTTTCGGGGGTCTCAGACAACACGACGGTGCCACCGTTTCGCACCACCAGGTCACTGGCCATGCCTAGGGCTGGGTTGGCGGTGATCCCGGAATACCCGTCCGATCCGCCACACTGAAGGCCGATCGTCAGGTGCGACGCTGGCACAGGCTGTCTGTGAACACGGTTGGCGGCTGGCAACAGCTCGCGCACCATGGCGATGCCCCGTTCTATCGTCTTGCGGGCCCCGCCTTGGTCCTGGATTGTCATGGTCTGTATCGCTGTGGGCCCGCCGGTCAGGCGTTCGGCGCTCACCAAAGAATTGATCTGGTTGGCTTCACAGCCCAGCCCGACGACGATGACCGCCGCGAAATTGGGATGCCGCGCGTACCCGGCCAGCGTCCGGCGTAGGACGTCCATGCCTTCGCCCTCGCTGGCCATGCCGCAGCCCGTTCGGTGGGTCAGGGCAACCACGCCATCTACGTTCGGGAATTCCGCCAGCGGATCGTGGCCAGTAAACGGATTGCGGCGAAAGGTTTCGGCGATGTAGTTCGACACCGTGGCTGAACAGTTCACCGAAGTCAGCAACCCAATGTAGTTTCGCGTGGCAACGCGCCCGTCGGACCGCACGATCCCCTCAAATGTAGCGGCCGGATCGAAATAGGCGGTTGGGCGCAGGGCCGTGGCGAAGGCGTAATCGCGCGTGAAATCCCGCATTTCACAGTTGTGGATGTGAACATGCTGACCGGGGGTGATGGTTTCGCTGGCAAATCCAATGATCTGACCGTATTTGCGTATCGCATCGCCCTTCGCGATAGGCCGTGCGCACAGTTTGTGACCCGAAGGGATCGCGACCGCCGTCGTGATTGATTCGGCCGGGAGGGCTGTGCCGGGCGGCAAGGGGCGCAAGGCAAGGACGACGTTATCGTCGGCGTGTAGGCGTAAGAACACAGGATTGGTCGGCGTGGGCATGGAAACGCAAACTTAGGGCGCTTTTGCGATTTCTGCATACCGGACCGCCTTTGGTGCCAAGATTTCAGGTACGATCATAGGGTGAAGGGGCTGCGTAGGCAGATCTGCTGGCTGATGCTGGTTGCGTTGGGGGGGCCCGCCTGTGGGCGGTTTGGATATGCGCCGATTTACGATCCGCACGACGCAGCGGGGGCCACGGCCGTTGGGCAGGATGCGTTTGCAGAAGGACAGACCGATGGGGCACAAGGATCGGTGGGGCCTGAGGACGCCGCCGGGACCGATTTTCTGAGGGCTGCCACGCGAACGTTGGTCGATGCTGCTGCCACAGGGGACGGCCCCCGGATCGACGCGCCGACCGTGAATGATCCACGGGATGCCGCGCCTGACGCAGGGACTGTCCCGGTCGCCGACTTGGGATTCGATCTGGCGCCCAAGGACGGCCCCGCTGGACCCGCGGACGCCCCCGGCGATGGCCCACCCAACGATGTTGCAATCGATGTTCCAAACGATGTTCCCGGCGATGTTCCCGCCGATGTTCCCCCCGACGAACCTGCCTTCATGGTTTCTTCGCCCGACCTTGGTCCGGTGCTGTGGGCTGACGCCGGAACTGATGCCGGGCCTGATGCCGGGCCTGATGTCGGGCCTGATGTCGGGTCTGATGAGGCCGGAGCTGACGTCGGGTCTGAGGTCGAAGCCGATGTCGGCGCCGACGCCGGGGCTGAAGTCGGAGCTGACGCCCCGGTCGACGTTCCCGCCGCGACTCCCGATGTCGCCGTGGACGCGGGCGCCGATGCCCCTGCGGACACGGCCGTCTGCGCCACGCCATGGCCGCCCGCATCGGGGCTGCTTGCTGACTGGAGGGCGGAAGGCAATACCCAGAACGAGGTCGCCTGTTCGCCCTGGCAGGCCGTATCCAACAATGCGGTTCCCTACGGATTGGGGCGCGATGGTCAGGCCTGGCAGGTGCGGTCGACCCAATCCTCGCGCGCGGGGGATCCCCGCTACATCGGCGTGCCCGGGGCCCAGGGGTTTGTGCTGCCGAAAATGACTTTCGACGTCTGGGTCGCTGAAACCGCCTTCAACGCCTATCCGGGTTCCAATCGCTTCATCATGGCCACTAGTTTTCAGGACGATTTTGATCAGATGGGCCCGGGTGAAGCCGTCCTTTATCTGCACGAGATTCAGGAGTATTTTTTTCTCGTCAAGGTCGGCAGCGGCTTCGTCAACGGCGACGATTGGTCAAGTTGCAACTTCCAATACCTCCGCGACAACCCTGACCGCGCCGTCTGGCACCGGCTTACCGGGACCTACGATGGCGCCCAGATTCTGTGCTACCGGGATGGCGTCCTGGTGGGTACGGGCACCCTGGGTGCCAAACAGACCGGGCCCGTCGGCGAAGTTGTCATCGGTCGGAATTACCCCGGCGATATCGATGGCGCACGCGTCTTTAACCGCGCCCTAAGCGCCAGCGAGATCGCAACCCCCTGGCCCTAACGGCCCCGCGCCTTCAGCGAATCGCCGCCACCGTGCATTCACCTTCACCCCTGAAATGCCCGACGGTCCGGGTCAGGGCCGTCATGAAGGCCCCCAACGTCGGAGCCTCGAACCCTGAGGGATCGTATTTTCTTACGTCGATCGGCACAGCGGCCAGTTCCAATATTGTGATCTCGCCGTCCCCATCCACATCGGCTGCTGCCTTTTCATCGAAACGCAGGGACGTCTTGATTGCGGGATCTGGCGAAGCCTTCAGGCGATCATAAAAGAAATGGTCGCCGTGTGTGGTCAGTTCGCTGACGTCGATCCCGCCGTTGGTCACGACGATGCCGGCCCGGGCCCTGCCATTGTCGGCCTCTTCCTGGCAATCTTTGTACTGGGTTGCCGTGGTGAATCCCCAATGAAAGGTCTTCTTCACATCGCCCTTGGTCGCTGCGCCCTGCACGTACACAGAATATCCATTTGCGACCATCATCGTCCTGTCGTCCTCTGTCGCGCCCAAAAGGTCGCTGGTCACCGTGGCGGGGCGAATCTGGTAGCTCACTTTATCCCAGGATTTTGCCTCCAGATCGGGGAAGGCCACCAATTGCTTTTTTCCCTTTTTCGCGTTGTCCACCAGTTTTGATCCCACCATTGTGGCCGCGATCTGCTCCTTGCCATCCGCCACCGTGATCCCGTGGAACGCCACTAGAAATTTTTCATATTTAATGGTCCATCCGTCGACAAATCCCGATGCGCCCTTTTCGTCGGCGGGAATCTTGTCTTCTATGTACGATTCTCCCCAGGTCGTAAAGGTGGCGGTTCCTTTGCCTTCGCCGCAGCTTCCTAGGATTGCCATCGCTATCACCATCGCTATTGATTTTTTCACTGGAGATTTTTTCATTGGGGTGTGGGTGAATAAGAAAATGAATAGGCGCTTAGTTGACCCACCCCCAGCGCAAACGCGATGCGGGCGGTGCTGTCTTCGGCTGGGGTTGTCGGGTTTTCAGGCGTGCCGGGGTTCAGGTCGACGAAATCCACCAGGTTGAACCAGACGCGCGGACGAACCGTAACTGTGACCGTGCCGTCGCCATCGATTGCGCCGCCATCGAACAGACACCCGGTTATCTGTCCTGCCCTTGCGGTCTTCACCAATTCGGCAAAGGTCATCATGAGGGCAAAATGGACCGTCTTTCCGTCTTTTGTGGCTGTTCCTGCGCTTGAAACAGAGTGGCCGATCAAGGGGGGCCCGGTGTCCCTTGGTCCGGGATCAGACAACGAAAAAGTCGCAGAGCGTGCGTTTCCCGAAATGCCGTCGCCCACAGCTAACGTTGTCTCCCCTGCCAGCAGGTCAGCAGAAGCGGGCTGCAACATCTGCCCGATCGCGCGTCCAGCAACGTAATGCCCTGGGTGGGCCTGCGCGATTTTGATAAACGACCAGGATTTCCCGCGCACGAACGCTGGTTCGCCGTCGAAATAATAAAGGCTGCCCGTAGCTAAAGCAGCCCTTGTCAGCGTGACCGACCACCCACGGCTGGTGACGAAAGTTCGGTCTTGCGACAGATCCGATTTCAATTGGGTCTTCAGGACAACCCGTTTGCCCGTGGTGCTCTGATCCCCGCAGCCCATCACCAGGACAAGCCCCATCCATATCATTTTGTTTTTCATCTTTGTCTTCACAGAAACGCAGCCAACGACAGCATCAACATCCGCGGTGCACCCGCGGTCACGTGCCGTTCGGGAACCAACGATGCCCCTGCGCTGGGACTCCATTGGGATGGGAAAACAAACTCCCCATCGAACCAACGCGCGCCTGTCGCATTGGTCAGCTCCAGCCCAATTTCGACGGCCCCCACCCGCACCCCGGCTGCCGCATCTAGCAGCCACACATCGTGTCCCCATTGTCCGTAGGGCAAGGGGCGGCGGGCCAGAACGGATGATCCCAGTCCCAGGTGGCCTTGGACGGCCTGCCCTTTGATCGCACCAATTTTTTGTTGGGCCACCAGATCGCCACGGGCCACCCACTGCGGCGCGTACGGAACCAAATCCCCTGCTTGGCGAACCGGGTCGCTGCCCCTGAAGGTGGCGCGCGTATAAGTTGTGCTGATGGCGCCGTTCAGCCAGCGAAAAGGAAAAAGCGTCAGATCCGCTGTGATGCCCGTTCGCCGCGTGGCAGGTACCCGTTCGTTGCGGGTGCTCACATGGTCGAAAATCAAATCGTCGCTCAGGTCGGTTCGGAACGCTGCCACCGTCGCCCGCACGCCCTTTGTCCCGGCCCGTAGGCCCATTTCGACCGATCGCACCTGTGAAAACGGGGCGGTTTCGCCTTGGGTCAGGCTGCGGGCCTGCGGGGATCGAAACCCTTCGCCATAGCTGGCCAGGCCATGCAGCCATCGTGTGATGCGGACGTCCAGCGTGCCTTTTTTCCCCACATGCACACCCTGGGAGGATCTTGCCTGGCGCCCGCGTTCATAAAGGTCGCGCGATTCATACGCAAGGCCATCAACCCGTACGCCCCCCCGCAGTACCACCCGTCCGTGCGGATGCAGGGCCAGGTCTAGGTACCCCCCCAAATCTCTGGCGCCGATCTGCGCGCGCACCTGGGACGCGGTCACGCGGCTGTCGGCCACTGCCAGGCGGTCTTGCGATTGTTCAATCATGTCCATGCGTGCGAATACGCCCATTTCAATGCTGTCATCGCTGCGCAACCACCCCACGTTTTTGCGATAAAGCCCGGTGAATCCCGCCGTGCCCGCGTTGTTTCGTTGTTGTTCTGAATCGCCGCTGGGGTCGATCAAATATCCCGTGAAATTGTGCCGCAAGCGCATGGTTCTTTGGATCAGGTACCCGGTGAGGGACATGGATTGATCCGGATCTTCGCGCCCCCATTCGACCACCACCTGGCCGCGGCTTGCGGCGCCTCCCTGGGTCGTGTCGTACCCAGCGAATCGATCGACCGCCCCCGATTCCACATCTGACAGCCGCAGCACCCCTGCCGATGCGAAGGTCCCCGCATACGCCGTTGCCAACACGCGCAAGGTGGCGTTTGGCCCCACCCGATGGATGACCTGGGCGACCGTCGAAACCCGATCCGCTGCCCGCGAGGGCCCAAAACCGTTGGTTCGGTAGATTTCCGCTGCCGCAAAAGTTCCCTCAGGATGCCCCGTGGGTCGAAACGCCAAAAACAGGCGCCGCGTTCCGAAAGATCCCGTTTGCACCTTCGTCGTCAGGCCGGGTTGGTCGTACCCCAGTTCCAGGCGCAGGGTTCCCGCCACCGCGAAATCTCCTTGGCGTGGGTCATAGGTTCCAGGGGACGCTGCGATCTCCCGGACAGTTTCAACCGGCAAAAAATGCAAATCCGCATAACCCTGTCCGTGCAGATTCGACACGTCGTTGACCGGCGCGCCACCGGCCCAAATTTCGACGTCTTGACCGTGGACCGCATCAAACCCACGGTAGAAAATCTGGTACGCCTTTCCCTCCCCGCTGTGTTGGGTGATGAAAATCCCCGGGACGACTGACAGCAATTCATCGGCCGATCGGTGCGGCGCTGCCTGCAACACCGCTCGATCCCGGGTCACTTCCGATGCCGATCGTGCGGGCCGTTGTCCGCGCACGACGGCCGTGATCGGTTCAGGCTCTGTCTGTGCCTGTGCGTTGCCCGCGACCGTAAGGCAGGCGCTGGCCACCAAGATTCGAATGCCCATGGAATCCCCCCAAATGAACGCAGACGGACGCCAGGAACACCTGTCCCGTACGGGCACAAGCAGCATCCCAGGCGCAACTAGATCTGAACGATCGGCGCGGGGGCTGGGGGCCCGCGGGCGTCGTGGGACGTCCGTCGTATTCGGGGGGCGATCGACGCGGACGGGATCACACGATCAAGTTCAACCGGGGCCCCTCGCGTCGTCCCAGCGGCCACAACGGCCTCCGCAAAGGCCAGGGCGAAATGGGCCATTGAACCCGCGCCATGAAGGCCGCCTGCCGGGGGATTGTCGCCTGATTCTAGGCTGAGGCCGGAGGCGCAATAAAGATCCGCCACCCTGTCTGTGGCCCTGTGGTCGGTGGAAACGGGCTTGTCCGCGTGTCTGTGGCTGCGTCCCCCGTGATCATGCGCCCCTCCTGCCTCGGTGGGCCCATGGGTGTGGTCATCCCGGTGCGACGCCAGGTGGATAGCGGGGCCCAGAACCACGGCCCACAACGCCAGCATCAGGGCGACAACCCCCGCCCTTTCGCGCTGTTCGCGGTTCGAACCGGAGGTCATTTGGGTGAGTGACGGGGATTGAACCCGCAGCCCTCGCAGCCACAGTGCGATGCTCTACCATTGAGCTACACTCACCAACCGGGCGGCGCCAGTGCGTCACCCTGTTCCCCAAAAGGGATAGCAGGTATGCCGTGCGGTGCCCGACCTCGTCAAGCTGATTTGCAATCAGTCCGCTTGCGGCACCCGCCCCAGGTCAATTAACGTTGCCGGGTCTTGACTCCCTTACCCGACAAGGATCCTCATATGACACGCCCGATTTCCGTCCGTTCCCCGTGGTTTTTGTTGGTTTCCCTGATGGCGGGCCTGGTTTTATCCGCCCCGGTCGCGTTTGCGGGCGAGGCGGATGACCTGCAAAATATGATCGAACGGCAGCGCCAGGGCACCCAAGATCTGGAACGCCTGGACGAAAAAGGGGCGACGCGCGAGGAAACCACCCTCTTGCGTACCTGGCTGGACGAGGCCTGGCGTTACCGGTCCGAAAGCGAATTCGATAAAGTTCGCATCGTTCTGGCGCGCTGCGATGCCCAGACAGAAATGATCCGCCAGAAGATCAACGCGTCCAAACTGACGACCGTGGCCACCGAAAAAGAAGCCGCGTTGCAGAAACTGCGGGCCAATATCGACCGGACCAAAAAAGCCTTGGACGAGGCGAGATTGCTCAAAGCGGGCCTTGAAGCCCGTACGAAGTAAATATCCGCCATTTTCGAAATGTGATTGCCTTTAATACCTTGCTGAAAGTGATCCCCATGCCGTCCTCCCTCGCGTCTTTGTCTTACGTTCGTCTGCTGGCCCTGTCGCTGCTTGTGGCCATGGGCTGCGGAACCCCGCCCAAACCTCCGGAACTGGACGCGTTTGAAAAACTGAGCCGGGATCCAGCGGCTGAAGAAGCGCGAAAACGGTCACCCGACCTTATGAAATCGGCCGAACGGCATTTGAGCGAGGCCCGGGAACAGTGGCAGGGCAATGATCTGGCCGAAGCACGCAATTCGTCCTTGTTGGGCCAGATCCAATTGAAACACGCCCTGGCATTGGTGGAACAGGATCGGGCCAAACGGCGGACCAACACCGCCGATGAAGACATGCGCCGGGCCCAGGAGGAATACGAACGCGCACAAAAAGATTTGGCGGCTGTCAACGAAAGCGTGTCTCTGCTGAAACGGTTGCAAGACGCCGCCGGGGAAAAACAGCGGTTGACCGCCGAAGACGCCAAAAAAGATCAGGTTCTAGCGGCTGAGCGGCTCAAGGCCGCCGCCAATGAAAAAATTAGCGTGGCGGAATTGGCTATCAAGACTGCGGACACGGTGATGGCCGGAACGCATGCCAAGGGTCCGTATCAAGCGGCCCGCGACAACATCGCCCGCGCCCAGACCGAAATTTCCCAGGGTAACTTCGCGGCCGCCCAGACCAGTGCAGAAATGGCGAAAATTAAGGCTGAAGAAGCCACGGCGATGGCCAAGCCCATTTGGGCAAAAGAAGCGCAGGCCACCCAATTGAAGACCCAGGCCGAAGATCTGGTGCGCGAGGCGACCACCATTCCTGGCCTTTCCGTGCGTCGCGACGCCCGCGGATCGCTTCAGCGCATCGTCCTTCCCCTTCAAGCTGACCGAATCTTCAGCCGCCGGGACGCATCGGTCACGCCCGGCAAGGACGCCGTTCTGGATCCGATTTCGACGCTGATCAAAAAATACGCGGCGTTTCAGGTGATGCTGGTAGGCCACACAGACAACCGGGGACGAAAAGGTGAACTTTTGGCCTTATCGCAGGCACGCGCCCAGTCTGTGTACACGGGCCTCGTCTCGCGCGGGGTCGATGCCGGTCACATCATCGTCAGTGGCCTAGGGGATGGCGAGCCCACGTCGGACAACCGCACCACCGCCGGTCGCGCCGCCAACAGCCGCGTCGAAATCATCTTCCTGTACCAGTAGACAGGCCGGCCTATCCGCCCAAAACATCGCCGTTTCGTAAACGTTCTAAGAACTGCTCGACTGGCAACACCATGACCGGCCCGTCCTTCAGGGCCTCTTGTCCCCCATAGATCCCGAAGGCTTTTTTGATCGTTCCCATCTCCAAGAGATCCCGCAGGGGCGAACTAAATTCATGGCGCCAGCGGGCTGATGCCTTGACTTCAATGCCGACGGCTTTGCTGCCCCGGTGCCACACGAAATCAACCTCAGTACCCGATGGCGTACGCCAAAAAGCAAGCTGTCCCCCAATGGCGGCCCGATTCTGGAACGCGCGTAACTCATGAAGGATATAGGTTTCTAGCAACGTCCCCCGTTCGCTTGGGTCCAGCGGCTCGCGGGATCGCCCAGAAAGCGCCCGTACAACCCCGGTGTCGAAAAAATAAAACTTGGGGTGCAGGGTTTCTTTTACTTTTGCGCGTGGACGCCAGGCGGGCAAGAAAACACCGATCAACGTGTCGACCAGGATTTCGAAATATCCCTGTACCGTAGGCCGGGCGACAGCCGCGTCCCGCGACAGGGCCGACGTGTTGGTCACCTGCCCGTTGGCAATTGCGGCCACATCTAGAAAACGTGTGAAAGAATCCAGTCGTTTTACCAGCGCTTCAGCGCGAATTTCTTGGGCCAGATAGTTTTCGACGTAGGAATCCAGAAGGTCGATGCGGCCGGCGTTGTTGGTTTCGGTGGCCACTGCAGGCAGCGTTCCGTATTTGAGTGCAGTTTCAATTGAAAAATCCTTGCCTAGTTCGGCGGCGGTCAAGGGGAAAAAGTGCCGGTTCACCAGTCGTGACGGTAACAAATTGACATCAGGGCGTCGCAGCTTGCGCGCGCTCGATCCGGTCAGCGCAAATTTGTACGAGGCTCCTTGTCGCGAAATGAGATCTTGAATATCGCCCAGCAGCGTGGGGGCGCGCTGGATCTCATCCACCACCACCCAGGATCCGTTGGGCAAGGCTTCGACCTCTTGACGAAATAGGTCAGGATCACGTTGCAGCCGCAACACGTCCCGATCTCGGACCAGGTCGAACCAGCGCGCCGTAGGGAAATTGGCCCGCAGCCAGGTGGTCTTGCCGGTGCCGCGTGGCCCAAACAGAAAGAATGATCGTTCGGGGGGGCCCAGATCCCGTGTATACATCGCCAGCAATATTACCGTAAAAATGCTGGCGAGGTGTTCAAAATGCCCAGCGTCCCCCCACGGACAGATCGAATACCAGGGCAACCTGGGGTGCCGCCACCAGGGCTCGCAGTTCAGCCGTTAGGGCGAACCTTTCCTGGCTGCCAAAGGGGCGCAAGGCCATGACGCCCGGGCCTAGGACAAAGGCGCCCGCCCTGATGGTGTCGCTGGACGACAGGCCCCGGGGGGGATTTTCGGCTACGCGAAGGCGCACGGCCGTGCCCGCGCCTATTGTGCCCGTGCCTAAAAAATTGATGCCCCTGTGGGACCGAAGGGTCATGAAACCGCGCGCGAAAACCGCGTGGGCTGATGTCGCGGGCGCCGAGCCGCCGGCATCGACGGTGCCGCTACGGGGGATCCATTGATGGCGCGTCGCAAGGGCGAAGGCGAATCGGTCATTGAAGCGCGCGCCAAACTCCAGCGCCAAATGCCCAAGGCCAGCGGGCGTGAACCCGGCGGGAAGTTCTTTGCCAGTGTCCGCCTCTAGATCCTGGCGCGGGTGCAGCCCCAGTCCTGTGCCGAGCCCCATGCCGACAAAAAATGTGCGGGGCTGTTGCCACCAGGGCAGGGCCGACGATTCAGCCACGGTGGCTGTGACGACGACAGGTGTCGGGGCGTCACCGCGGCGGGCGCGTTCAAAGGCCTCCTGAACTGCCGTGGTTTTCAAGGACGGGGTCATCTGGATGTCGGGATGCAACTTCAAGGCAAGGGCGAAATGTCGATGCGCCTTTTCCTGATCCCTTTCATCGGATAGGTACACGACGCCCAGATGCAGGTAGGTTCGCGCCATCATCTGGTGCGTGCCCAGGGCGTTTGCCTTGCCCAGCACAACCGCTTCTAACAGGGCGGTGCGGGCCGATGGGGCGTCGCCCGCTACCAGCTGTTCCAGGGCCTTCTTGTTCAGTTCCACCATTTGGTCCAGAACCTGATCCTTGGATGGACTCTGCCACGCATGGGCTGGACCTGTGCCCAGGCAACAAACAAGAATCGCGAGAAACACCCTCGTGACGTGAACAGCCATTACGTGTACACCTCCGTTTTGGCCCGATGTTACTCTGGGATGGGGGAATCATCGCGTTTCCTGTCATTTGTCCGTCCTGTGGCCACGTTGTGAGTGCG
>JAYUUT010000266.1:0-29644 GCA_043754455.1 Myxococcales bacterium | reverse complement strand
CTCGGCCCATCGTGAATGAATACCGTGAGGGATCGAGAGTGCACCCGGACCAGATACCCGAACACGTGTACCTAAAGTACATTGTCAAATTTGCGGACGGGAACCTGTTCGTCCTGCGGTTACCATTTAACGCAAAGACTGGTTCGAGCAAGACCAATGATTTTTCCAAGGAGGGATCATTTTTTGTTATTGAACCTTTAAAGGCGGGCGCCTCTGTCGACTGGGTTGCCTACGTTGGGCTGGCAGAAGTGGCGGTTTCGGCTAACGGACGCATTCGAATCGAAATCGAAGGGGTCGACCTCCGAGCGCTAGATGGCCGGACGCGTTCGTTTGGAAAGGCTTCAATCGAGGGGAAGCTTGAGCGATCGTGCTACTTCTTATGGCTCGACCCTAACGGCCCCGTGCCCTCTGGCAATGCACCGGACCAGTCTCAGCATTATCTGGATGCCGATTGGAACTCACCATACTGCCGCCTCCACATTTAGCCCCCATCCAGGGCGAAGCGGGGTAGCGCGGGCTGTATATCTGCTATCTTCCGGCGCCATGGAAATCGGACCCCTGCGCGAGCGATCCACCAAGCTACAGAGCCGTTTGGAGATTCTCAGGGGGTATCTTTGACGTCGCCGGCAAAAAACGACGCATAAACGAGCTGGACGAGAAGACGTCCGCTCCGGACTTCTGGAACGACAACGAAAAGGCCCAGGGCGTTCTGAAGGAAATCGCGCGCCTGAAGGCGGCGGTGGACGTTTTCGACGCGCAGATGCAGGCGCTTGAAGATGCCGGGATCTTGATCGAGATGGCCGACGAGGCCAAAGACGAGGCGACGGCGATTGAGGCCGCGGCGACCCTGACCCGATCTGAAGACGCTGTCGGCAAGCTGGAGTTTGCCCGGATGTTGTCTGGACCGTATGACCGCGAGGGCGCGATCCTGTCGATCAATGGCGGGGCTGGGGGCACCGACGCGCAGGACTGGGCGCAGATGTTACAGCGCATGTACACGCGCTGGGCGGAACGGCGTGGTTTTAGCTGTGAACTGCTGGATCTACAGGCTGGTGAGGAAGCCGGGATCAAAAGCTGTACGGTGGCCATTAAGGGCGAATGGGCCTACGGCTACCTGCGGGCCGAGGCGGGGGTTCATCGGTTGGTGCGGATTTCACCTTTCGATTCAAACGCGCGCCGGCAGACCTCGTTTTCCAGCGTGTTTATCTACCCGGATATCGACGAATCGGTCGAGGTGGACATCGATCCCAAAGATCTTCGCGTGGAAACCATGCGGTCGGGCGGCGCGGGCGGCCAGCACGTCAACAAAACCGAATCCGCCATTCGCATCACCCACGTCCCCACCGGGGTTGCGGTTCACTGTCAGCAGGAACGGTCGCAGCATAAAAACCGCGCGACCGCGATGCGGATCCTTCGTTCCAAACTGCTTGAGATCGAAGAGCAGAAGATGCAGGACAAAATGGGCGGCATCCACGCGGCCAAGAAAAAAATCGAATGGGGCAGCCAGATCCGGTCGTACGTGCTGGCCCCCTACCGGCTGGTGTCGGATCACCGCACGGGGCTGAAACAAAGCAACGTCGAAGCCGCGTTGGACGGAGATTTGGATCCGTTCATGATCCGCATGTTGCTGCAACTAGCGGGCGATCCGTCGGCGGTTGCCCCTAGTGACCTGAACCACGATGATCTGGCGGATCTGGAATAGATTTAGGGAAAGGTCGAGAATCGATGGCTGACGAACGAGAGCTGATAGCGGAACGGGAACGCAAGGCCGACGAATTGCGGGCGGCTGGAAAAAATCCCTACGCCAATGGGTTTGTGCCGTCGCACACCATGGGCGACATCGTTGGACGGTTTCCCAACCCCGAGGTTCCCCCGCCAGGCGAAAAGGGCGCCGAACCCGTCATGCTATCGACCGACCGCTGGAAGGTTGCGGGCCGCATCGTGGCCTTTCGTAGCTTCGGCAAGGCGACGTTCCTGAAACTGCGGGATCACACGGGGGAAATTCAGGTTTACGTCCGCAAGGACAAGGTGGGGGACGCGGAATTCGAGCTGTTCAAAAAAATGGAGCGGGGCGATTTTCTGGGGGCCGAGGGCCAGGCCTTCATCACCAAGACGGGCGAGTTATCGCTGATGGCGACCGAGGTGACGATTCTGACCAAGGCAGTGCGGCCGCTGCCGGAAAAATGGCACGGGCTGCAGGACGTTGAGATCCGATACCGGCAGCGGTACGTCGATCTAATTGTCACCGACGAGGTGCGGGAGGTGTTTCGCAAGCGCAGCGCGATCGTGGGACATTTACGGCGTTTTTTTGATGGGCGTGGCTATCTAGAGGTCGAGACGCCGATGTTGCACACGGTGCTGGGTGGGGCGGCGGCACAGCCATTCAAAAGCCATCACAACGCTTTAGATCTTGATGTATTCATGCGCATTGCCCCCGAGCTGTATTTGAAGAGGCTGGTGGTGGGCGGGTTCGATAGGGTCTACGAAATTGGCAGGAATTTTCGCAACGAGGGGCTGTCCCGGAAACACAACCCTGAATTCACGATGTTGGAATTTTATCAGGCGTATGCGACCTACGCCGACCTGATGACGTTGACTGAACAATTGGTGGGTGAATTGGCACGGGATGTTTGTGGGGGCCAGGTCATCGACTATCAGGGCCAAAAGGTTGATTTGTCGCCCGGCTGGCTGCGGTTGCCAATGAAGGACGCGATTGTCATGGCGTCGCAAACTGGAAAACTACCCCCCGGGTTGGAACGCGGCATTCTGGACGACGAACCGGCGCTGCTGGCGTTCATCGAACAATCAGGGCTGTTGGCCAAAAAGGATGATGTGGGTGCGGTTCTGCGCAAGGCGGATTCCCACGGCGAACGTGTCGGGGCGTTGTTCGACTACGGCGGCGAATTGGCGCTGCCCCATGATCGGCCGGTTTTCGTCTGCGACTATCCCGCCGAGACGTCGCCGCTGTCCCGTCGCAACGACGCCGATCCCGCCAAGGTCGACAGGTTCGAACTGTTCATCGTCGGCCGCGAACATGCCAACGCATTTTCCGAATTGAACGATCCCGTGGACCAAAGGGCGCGATTCCAGCGGCAGGTGGACGCTAAGGCCCGGGGCGCTGCGGAAACTATGGATTACGACGAAGACTACTGCCGGGCCCTAGAATATGGAATGCCTCCGACGGCAGGCGAGGGCATCGGCATTGACCGGCTGGTGATGTTGCTGACCAACCAGCCCTCGATTCGGGATGTCATCCTATTTCCCCTGATGCGACCGGAGTGACGGATCGTGCCGACCGCTGGGTTTGAATGGTTTGTGGCTTGGCGGCATCTCCGCGACCCGGAACGTCGGTCGCGGCGAACCTTGGCTATTGGGTTGTTGGTCGTGCTTTTGGGTGGGGTCGCCGTCGGCGTTTCGTACGCCCTGCAAGGCCGGTTCCGCGAAGGTATGTTCCTGGGGCACCCGTCGGTTTTTGTCGATCAGGTGCGCCTCGGCGGCATTGTTGCCATCCTGGCCGGGGGGCTGCTGACGTTTATGGGCATCCTGCTGACGCGGTTCACGCTGTTTACGGCGCTTTCTATTTTCGGCGTGTTTATCGGCACCTCGTTCCCTATCGTGGCCCTGTCTGTGATGTCGGGCTTCGAAATGGATCTGAAGACCAAAATTCGAGGGGCCAAGGCTGATGTCGTCGTCACCCGCGCGGATGACCAGCCGTTTATGGACGCGCAGGCCGTGGAATCGACCCTTAAAAAGCTGGCCGGGGTCGTGGCGTCTACGGCTTTTATCGAAAGCGAAGTGATGCTGCGGATTGGCGCCAATCCGGCCGGGGTCATCCTGCGCGGCATCGATCCGCGAACCGCTGGCGGCGTCCTGGATTTGGGGCGTTCCTTGCGGGAGGGAAAGCTCGACGATCTGGAACATCCGTCTCGGGTGAAGATCCCCCCGCGCTGGTCCCGCGGCCTGGGCGCGGCCGCCCTAGGGGATCATCTGAAAGCAGCGGCACCCAGCCCCCCCGACCCAGATGACCGCACGCTGCCCGTGGTCCTGCTGGGCGAGGAATTATACGGGCGGAATCTGCATGTGTTCATCGGCTCTGAGGTCGAGGTCGTCTGCCCCTTGTGTGGCGTCGGTCCTTTGGGGGCCATGCCAAAACCGCGTGCGTTTCGCGTGGCCGGGCATTTCTACAGCGGCATGTACGAATATGATTCCAAACTGGCCTACATTTCCCTGACGGAAGCGCAGCAGTTCTTAGAAATGCCCGGCGAAGTGACCGGCATCGACGTCCGGACGGCCGTGCCCGAGGAGGCCGAGCTGGTGGCCACGGCGATCCGCGCCGCGCTGGGGCCATCCTACGACGTTCGGTCCTGGCAGGAACTGAACCGGGGGCTGTTCATGGCGTTGAAACTGGAAAAGATCGCGATGTTTATCGTTTTGACCTTCATTGCCCTGGTCGCGTCGTTTTCGGTCATCGCCACCCTGATCATGTTGGCCACAGAAAAAGGCCGCGAGATCGCCATTTTGAAGGCGATGGGGGCAGGGGATGCCGCCGTGGTGCGCATGTTTCTCTTCGAGGGGCTTTATATTGGCCTTTTGGGGTTGGGCGCCGGGGTCAGCGCCGGAATAGCCGGGTGCCTGCTAATCAAATGGTTTGGGCTGCCCCTGCCCACTGATGTTTATTACATCAGCCGCCTGCCCATCGTGATGCGCGCGGGTGAAATTGCCACCGTGGCAGGAATCGCCCTGGGGCTGTGCTGCCTCGCGACGATTTACCCGGCCTACCTGGCGTCCCGCATGCGTCCTGTGGACGGGTTGCGGTACGACTGATGACGGTTGCGTTGACAGCGCGGGGTGCCACCGCTACGGTCCCAGGCCCAATGTCTCCCGAAACCCCGACCGCCAGTTCCGCCCGCGTGGCCAGCGGGGGGGCACATGTTGCGGTTTCGGGACTGGGCAAGGCGTTTCGGCACGGGGATCGCGTCCTGGATGTCCTGAAGAATCTGTCCTTTGAACTGGCGGCAGGGGAACTGGCGTCAGTGGTGGGGGCCTCCGGGGTCGGAAAATCGACCTTGCTGCACGTCCTGGGAACGCTAGATCTGCCGACCTCAGGTCAGATTCTGTTCGATGGGAACGACATTACGAAACTTCGATCGGACGAACTGGCCGATTTTCGCAACCGTCAGATCGGTTTCGTGTTTCAGTTCCACCATCTTTTGCCCGAATTCACCGCCCTGGAAAACGTCATGATGCCCGGTCTTATCCAAAGGATTCCCCGTCGGGAATGCCTAGAACGGGCCGAGGCGATTCTAACGCGGGTGGGTCTCAAGGATCGTCTGTCCCACCGACCGGGCGAATTGTCGGGGGGTGAACAACAGCGGGTGGCATTGGCGCGGGCGTTGGTTTTGCGACCGCGATTGTTGCTGGGTGACGAACCGACGGGCAATCTGGATTCCCGCACGGGCAGGGCCATTCACGACCTGTTCCTGGAATTGAACAGCGAAATGGGAATGACCATCCTGCTTGTGACCCACAACGATGCCCTGGCTGCCGAAACCACCAGGCGGTTGCGGATGCTAGACGGCGCCATTGTGGAGGACCGCTGAGGGCACACAGCCGCATGGGTCTTCCGCGTATCATCATCACCGTCGCCGCGTTGGCGTTCGTCGGCGTGTCAACCAGCCCCCGTGGGGTCGGGGCGCAGCCCAATCCGGCTGCGCCCAAGGATCCGGCTGCGCCCAACGCCGATCCCGCACCTGCAGCGCCGCCGGCCCCGCTTGCCTCATTGGAGGTGCAAAAAATTCTGTTCAGCGGGAACCGCAAGGTCGAAGACGACGCCATCCGCGTGAACCTGCGTACGCAGCGGGGCCTGGCGTTGACCCAGGATCTTTTGCGTGACGACGTCAAGGCCATCTGGCGCATGGGGTTCTTCGAAGACGTCCAGGTGGAAACCACCAATGTCCCCGGCGGCGTCAACGTTGTCTTTGTCGTTAAAGAAAAACCGTCGATTCGGAAGATATACGTATCGGGGCACGATGAACTGGGCCTGACCAAGGTCAACGAAGTCCTGGATATCAAGAAGGAACAGATCCTCGACCTGGCCAAGATCAAGAAAAACGTCGAGAAGATCCGCGAGCAATACGTCCAGCGCGGGTTCTATATGGCCGAAGTGAATTATGAACTTCGCCGCGAGGCCCCGGGCGAAGTGGACGTGTATTTCCGCGTACGGGCCAACGCAAAGGTCGAGGTTCGGCGCATTAATTTCGTGGGCAATGTGGGCGCGACCGACGCCGAATTGCGCGACGTCATGCTGACCCAGCAATCGGATCTGTTTTCGTTCGTATCTTCGTCGGGCACCTACCGCGAGGATATGTTCCAGCGCGACGTTTTTGCGCTGCAGGCGTTCTATCAGGACCGTGGCTATATCAACGTCAAGATAGGCCAGCCGAAACTGGAACTGTCCCCCGACAAACGCGCGCTGTTCATTGCCATCGCCATAGAAGAAGGGCTGCAATACAAACTGGCATCCCTGGACATCAAGGGCGACCTGTTGCTGGACAAAAAAGACCTGTTGGCGGCCATGCAAAGCGAGGTCGGTAAGTATTTCAACCGAACGCGCCTAACCCAGGATCGATCGGCCATCGAGGATCTTTATAAAGACAAGGGGTTCGCCTTCGTCAACGTGGTGCCGCTGAACGCGACCGACGAAAAAAACCGCCTGGTTCACATCACTTTCGAGATCGGTAAAGGCAAAGAAGTCACGATTGAACGCATCAACATCCGGGGCAATTCCAAAACCCGCGATAAGGTCGTGCGGCGCGAGATGCGGGTTTACGAAGGTGAACTTTACAGCCAGTCGAAACTCGATTTTTCCAAGCGGCGGGTGAACCAACTGGGGTTCTTCGATCGTGTGGATCTGAACACGGAACAGCGGGGCGACGACCGCATGGACGTGAACGTCGAGGTGGGGGAACGCCAAACCGGCGCGTTTCAGATCGGCGCTGGTTTTTCGTCCTACGAATCGTTCATCTTTCAGGCTCAGATTTCCCAGCAAAACCTACTGGGCCGGGGGCAGTCCCTGTCCTTGCAGGCGATGTTGTCGGGGCTGCGGCAACTGTTCCTGCTTTCGTTCGAAGAGCCCTACTTCCTCGATACCCAGTGGACCTTCGGATTCAATCTGTTTAACCAGTTTCAATACTACCCGTCGTTCCAGCGGACATCGCGCGGGGCCAGCCTGACCTGGGGGTATTGGTTGCTCGACGATCTGCGGTTCTTCGTGCGCTACCAGCTGGAAGAAGTCAGCGTTTCGAATTCCAGTCGGTCGGCCTTCTTCGCCGGTGGCCAGCGGACCCCGTTTCCTAGTGGCACGCTGGCTAACCTGCTGCGGCCAGGGTTCACGTCGTCGGTGCGGATGTCACTGGCCTACGACACCCGCGACAACCGTATGTTCACCAAGAAGGGTTGGTACAACACTGCGTCGTTCGAAATTGCGGATGACTTCCTGCTGTCGAAGACCCGGTTTACCCGATACGACATCACGTCCCGGTATTTTTATCCGCTGTGGGGGCCGTTCGTTCTGCGGCTCAAGGGGGAATGGGGCCTTATCACCAGCCGAGATCCGCAGGGCGTCCCCATCTTCGAACGGTACTTTGTCGGCGGTATTTACGACGTGCGCGGCTTCCGCCCCTATTCGCTGGGCCCCAAGATCCGGGCGCCTGTTGACCAAACGCCCGAATCCTCGCTTCTGGACCGGACCATCGGCGGGAACATGCAGGTTGTGGGAAAGGCAGAAATCGAATTCCCCCTTATCGAAAAGGTGGGCATCCGCGCGGTGGTCTTCACCGATTTCGGCAACTCGTACAACATGGAACAGCAGTACTGCCGCCTGCGGCCTTACAACTCACACGCGTCGATCGACCCCTGCAACAAACTATTGCCCCTCGAAAGCCTGCGCGCCAGCTGGGGCTTCGGCTTTCGTTGGTTCTCGCCCATCGGCCCCCTGCGGTTTGAATGGGGCATTCCTTTTGCGCCCTTGCGCTACGAAGATTCGATCATCTTCGAGTTCACCATCGGCAATGATTTGTAAACAGCCGGCGCCCGTCCAAGTGGGAAACCCCGCGTCTTCGTGGTATTCCATCGCGCCTAAACCGTCGCCATCAGGGAGAATTTCATGAACCGTCGTGTCGTCCTTGCCACCCTATTGATCCTTGGATTTGCGCGCACCGCCCGTGCTGAGGAAGTGAAACTGGGGTTCGTCAATATGGCCCGCGCCATCGAAGAGACAGAGGAAGGCCGCAAGACCAAGGCGACCTTGCGCAAGGAGCTTGAGACCAAGCAAAAGGAGCTGGACGAGCAGCAGGAGAACCTGAAGAAGGCGATGGAGGATCTGGAGAAGAAGCGATCTTTGCTGCCGCCCGATACCATCAAGCAACGTGAAACCGAGATCCGTGGATCTCTAGAAAAGGTCCAGCAGAGCTACCTGCGTCATCAGCAGGAGCTGGCCGGCAAGGAACAGCAGGCGATGGGATCGGTCGTCGGACGGATGCAGCGGATCATTGCGAAGATCGCCCAGACTGAAAACCTGACCATGGTGTTTGATCAGAATCAGGCCGGGTTGCTGTACGCAAAGCCCCATTTGGACATGACCAATGAACTGATCCGCCGGTTCAATGGGGGCGAGGGTGGCGATGGTGCTGCTGGAGCGAAGAAGCCCGCCGCGCCCGCCGCGAAGCCCAAGAAGTAAGGGACCCTGGACATGGAGCTGGACATACGCGCCATCGAGGCGATTCTTCCCCACCGGTATCCGTTTCTGCTGGTTGATCGCGTCGAATCGGTCACCGACGAAAAAATCGTCGCCCTGAAGTTGGTGTCTCGAAACGAACCCCATTTCGAGGGGCATTTTCCCGGACATCCTGTCATGCCGGGCGTTCTTATCATCGAGGCCTTGGCCCAGGCTGGGGCTATTTACGCCGCGCGCCTGGTGAATTTCGATCCGGCCAAACAGGTCATTTATTTCATGAGCATGGATCGCGTGAAGTTCCGGCGTCCCGTGGTCCCTGGCGACGTCTTGCGCCTCGAGGTCACGCCGCTGCGCAAGGGCGGGGCCGTGTGGAAGATGCGTGGGGAGGCTCGGGTGGGTGACGTTCTGGTGGCCGAGGCCGAGTTCCTGGCCAGTATTCAGAACCGGCCGGCTGACCCGTCTTCGCCCCCGCCGTGATCCCGCGCCTGTTGCTGGCCGCGCTGGCGCTGGGTTTAGGGGCTGGGTGTCGGCGTCGGTCCTCCGTTCCTGCACGCAGCGATGCGTCGCCCGTGCTGATCCTGGCCGCCGATCCCACGTCGCCCGTCGGTGCCCTGACTTTGGGTGAAAAAGAGCCCAACGACAGCCCGGCGATGGCGACCGTGTTTGACCTGGGAACCGGTGCGAACGTGGTGTTGCGTGGTGCCCTAGCAAAAGCGGCCGACATTGACTACGTGCGCCTTCGTTTCCCCGCAGGGCCATACCCATCCCGGCTGTTCCTTGAGGTTCAACCGGCCCTCGGCCTAGGCGTCACTGTGTCGGTCAGCGGTGGGGGGCCGTCGCTTTCCGCAACCGACGCGAAAGAGCCGGTCGCCCGGTTGGCGTTCCCCAACCTCGTCGCCCAGCCAGGCGAGGCCATCGGCGTACAGATTCGGGCGGTCGGGACAGTGCTCGTGCCGCCAGACGTGGGACTTCCTTACGTCGTCGTCGCGCGGCTTGGACCCCTAGGCGGCGGTGACGAACGGGAGCCCAACGAAACGCTGACAACGGCGACAGGGTTGCCCCGTTTGCTCAGACGTCCCGAGGTCGCGGGTTTTCTGGCCCCCTCGGGCGATGTGGATGTGTTTCGGGTGCCCGTGGCAGAGGTATCGACGATGGACGTCATCCTCGACCTGCCCGATGGTCTTGCCGCCGAGGTCGAAATCCTTGACGCGCGCGGCGGTCGCCTGGGTTTGTCGTCGCGGACGCGGAAGACCCGACAAGCGCGCCTCCGCGTGAACCTGCCATCCCGGGCCGATGGGGGTCCCTTGAATGGCAGTCCTGACGCCGGATTGCTCGACCCGGCGGTCTTCGTCAGAATCCGGGCGCTAGGCGGTGGCGCGGAAGCCGACCGACACTACACCCTGAGGTTGAGCCCCGCTTTTGACTCGGTTCCTCATCCTTGACACCGTGCCCCAGGGTTACGCTTTTTTTTGGCTGACATGGCTTCAAGGGCCGCAAAAAGTATCCGCACTTAAGTACTTGGAATTAAATGGTTTTGCGATCATCTCAAGTTTAGGCATGACATGCGTGTCTTGATCCGTCAGGAAGCGACGGGGGAACATCGACAAAGCAATAAGGGACAACCCAATGAAACCGTGGGATTATTAGTCAAATTCCTGGTTACGCTTGACTAACAGGCGTCAATATTGCAAGCCATGAAGAGGGAACAGTCATGCTTGAGCCTTGGATCATCGAACAGATCCGGCGTCGCGAGGAAGAGGAGCGTCGTAGACACGAACGCCCTCTCCTCGAGCTTCCCATTCCCGACGACCTGCCTCCCGAGCAAGACGGATCTCAGGAGGATCGGCTGCCGCTTCCTGACGAGCCCCAGCGCGGCGTCGTGATTATCAGTATGTAACGCACCTAGACCGTCGGCGTGAACCGACGGGTTTTTGGCTTTTCACACCGAACGCAGTTATTCCTCAATGCCATGAGGGACGATCTGCGAAAGCGTGGGTTTCGATCGGCGGCATTCGTGGGGCGAGAGGAGATCCGACGATCGCTCGATGCGGCGTTGGACCGGGCGATCAAATACGAAAGCCCCCAATTTGTGACCCTGATCGGGGCGTTGGGAATGGGCAAGACCCGGGTTATTGGGGAATGGGCCCGCAAGGTGGCAGCCAAAGATCGGTTCCGCATGGTGCAAGTGGCAGGGCCGGTTGCGGGTCATGACCGAGACGCGACGGCGGGAACATCAGAGCACCTTGGCCTTTTGGCGGCGTTGCTGCGGGCCCGGTTTGGATTGGACGAATCCGCCGATCCCGATCTGGCGCTGATGACCTTTCGGGCTGAACTGCAACAAGTGTTTGGCGACCGCCGCGTGGCCGAGGTTGCCGGGTTGCTGGGGCGGTTTTTGGGTTTCGATCTGCCTGAAAGTCCCCTGGGACAGGCCCTTGCCACCCGCCCCGAGCAGGAGGTTGAGCTGGCGCGCGCCGTGCTGGGACGTTTCCTGGAAGAGGACGCCCGTCGGCAGCCACTGTTGCTGGTGATTGACGACCTTCACCTGGTTGATGACCGGTCGCTTGACGTGCTGGAAAAACTGGCGGGCGAGTTGCAATCCGCGGCGATTGTGATTGTCGTGGCGGCGGGGTCCGAACTGCTGGTCAGGCGCCCGACCTGGGGACGTGGTGATGGCAGCCACGCGCGGTTGGAGCTGGGGCCCTTGTCCAGTCTCGAAATGGACGTGTTTATGTGTTCGGTTCTTGGCACCGATTCGTTGGCGTCGGGCCTGGCGGATCGCGCGGCTGAAGAATCGGGCGGTAATCCTTTCTTGCTGGAACAGTTGCTGCGGCTTTATCAGGCGCACGGCATCCTGGTTAGCCAGACGGGTGAGTCCTGGTGGTTTGACAGCGCGCGGGCCCAGACCGAGGTTTTGCCCCTGTCACCGGAAGCGGCGGCGCAGGTTCGGGTGGCGGGATTGTCAGCGGCTGAACGTGAAGTGTTGTCTAGGGGCGCGGCCTTCGGGGTGACCTTTTGGACCGGATCGGTCGTGGCGCTTGGTCGGTTGGGAGGAGATCCCCCCGATGCCCGAGCGGTATTTGCCCCTGATCCTGTGATCGAAAGCATCCGAACGATGCTGGCGGACCTGGCAGATCGCGATTTCCTATTCGCATTGACATCTTCGACGATGAACGGCGAGACCGAATGGTCCTTCTGCCATTCGGAAGAACGGACGTTGATTCTGGCGGGTGTTGATTCCGAACTGGTCCGCCGCCGTCGTCGGTTTGCGGCCCAGTGGATAGAGGCGCGCACTAACGCGCGTCCTTCTAGCGATCGGTTGGAACTGATCGGCACACTTTACGAAGATGGTGGCGACGAAGCCCGCGCGGGTCGGTGTTTTGTGGCGGCTGGCGAAGCGGCGTCAAAACGTCTGCGACATGAACGGGCACGGGCCCTGTTGTTGCGCGGGGTGCGGCTTTTGGATCTGGATGATGCCCTGTTGAAACTGGATGCGTGTCATAGCCTGGGTGACGTGGCGGCGCGGCTGGGACGGGCGCGCGAGGCGCTGGTGCATTTTCACGAAATGTTGCGGCTGTCCTGGCGGCTGGATCTTCCCGCAAAAGGTGGCGCTGCCCATGCCAGGATTGGGCGTATTTACCGTGCCACAGGCGATTTTGCGCGGGCACAGGAACACCTAGATTTGGCCCATCTGCTATTTGATCTGTCGGGCGACCGGCGGGGGATTGCGGCGACTCTGGATGACATCGGACGGCTCCATTTGCTGCGCGGTACCTATGAAGAAGCGGCGGCATTTCACAGGGGGGCGTTGTCGATTCGCGAAGAACTGGGGGACGATCGCGGGAGGGCGTTGACCCTTTCGTGGCTGGGGCTCGTTGAACTTCAGCGGGGGAACGTGTCAGCCGCGTCCTCGTGTTTTCATAGTTCTTTGGCCCTGGCCCGGTCGGCCCGGGATGCGCACAGCATCGTGTTTTCGCTGATGGATCTAGGGCGGCTGGAACGCGAAGCGGGGCGCCCGGAACAGTCGCTGTCGTTGCTGGAGGAGGCCCGGACCTTGGCGCGGGAAATGGGAGAGCGGCTTTACGAGTGTCAAATTGGCATGCAGGTAGGCGATACGTTGCTGGTCCAGGGCAAGGCCGAGGCGGCCGAATTGGAACTGCGCCAGGTCAAGGAGGTTGCCGCCAAGTTCGGGGCGCGGCGTCTACAGGCCGAGGCCCTTCGGGGGCTGGCGGAAGTTCGGCTGTACCTGGGCGATCAAGTTGCGGGCCGCGACCTCGCGTACGAGGCCCTGCAGTTGGCCGAAAACATGGGCGCGCCGCCGCTTGAAGCCACCGCATTGCGGGTGCTGGCCACGGCTGTGGCAAATGGAGCGCCGGGGGATCCTGATCGCGGGGGACCCCGTGAGATGTTTGGCCGGGCGGTCGAAGTTCTAGAAGGTCTGGGCGCCGAACTGGAACTGGGGCGTACCTTGTGGGCCTATGCGGCGTTTGAAGAAAGCACCGGACGGGACGACGCCGCCATGCAGATGCGCACGCAGGCGGCTTCGATTCGTCGCCGCACGATTGCCGATCTGACGCCGCCCGGGGTCGACGGCAAGCCGGACGGCACCGGGGCCGCGGCGCCCGTGTAAGCTGCGCGCGTGTTCGCGATTCCCCTGGCGTTCTGGGCCCAGACGACGCTCATCGCGGTCGAACCCGGGGCGCTTGACGGATGTCCTTCGTCCAACCAGATCGAAGAGGCCCTCCGCGTGAGGGTTCCTGGTGCCGTCGTTCCCGCCGACCGGGCAGCGTTTGGCGGGGCACTGCGCGTGCGGCTGAATCCCCCTGTCGCGGGATTGTCGTCAGGGTTTGCGATCGTGGGGCCGGACAACGCCGTTCGTTTACGCCGGCCGCTGCGGGCAGTGGAGGCCGGGCGAGCCGGGGAATGTGGCGCGCTGGCTGATACGGTGGCTTTGATTGTTGAACGATATCTGCACGAGATCGGCATTGAGGCCGTTGTACCTCCGGCCCTCGTTCGTTCCCCCTGGATCTTGGCAAAACCCTGGCGGGCAGAGCTTTCCGGCGGGTGGTGGTCGGCAGACTCGGGCGCGGGGCCGTGGACCCTTAGGGGATCGGCCGCCCGGGCCCTAAGGGTGGACGGCGGTTGGTTCGTTGAGGGTGGGTTTCGTGTGACCGGAAGCCACGAGTTTGCCTTGGCATCAGGTACGGCCTCCATGCGCCGCATGTCGGTTGATCTGGTCGGATATCGGCGATTTTCGGTTGGTGGGGGTGAAGTTCAACTGGGAGCAGGAGTGGGCCTGACGGGCTTGCAGGTGGCGGGGCGGGTCGACGGCAAACAGAAGCAAGAGAGCCGGTATTCGCCGGAGTTTCTGGGATTTATCGGGTTTTGCTACCCGTTGACGCAGGTAGTTTTCGCGCGGTTCGGGGGGCGTTTTGGGATGGATTCGGTAACAATTGTGGTTGCCCAGACAAACCAACCGGCGGCGCTTCAAACCTCGCGCTATCATGGGGCGTTAGACTTGGGTCTCGGTTTGACGTTTTAATTGATGAAAGCCGCCGGGTTGTGGCTCTGACTGCTGGAACCAATCGTGAACTTTCCCACCGCATCTTCAAGCCCTGCCCGCGTCGCTGATGCGGAATTGGTCGTGCGCTGTCGGCAGGGTGATCGCGCCGCCTGGCGTTCACTTTATGAACGGCATGCCCCGATGGTGTTTCGATTTATTGGGGCTTTGGGGGTGTCGCCGGAGGAACGCGAGGACGCCGCGCAGGACGTGTTCGTTGCTGTGTACCGTAGCCTTGAGGCGTTCAGGGGCGAGGCGCAGCTTTCCACATGGATCTACCGCATTGCCGCCCGGCACGCGGGTCGGATGGGGCACCGTCGTCGGATGCGCGAAATGTTAGGGACGCTGCTGTTGCGAGAGCCGGCCCCGCCTCCCGCGCCTGATCCGGCCGAACGTGCCTCTCAGTTGAATTTGGTGGATACGCTGCTTGGGCGGTTGTCCCCGAAGAAACGAATGGTGTTTGTGCTTTTCGAGGTGGAGGGGGTGTCGGTCACCGAGATCGCTTCGATTCTTGATTGCCCGGAAAATACGGTTTGGTCACGACTGCACCACGCGCGCACTGAAATGCTGCGGATGGCAAAGAAGGGCGGAAACGCGTGAGGTGGCTGGACGATCCTGTGGACGAAACCGAAGAGGTTTTGCGCGCAGGCTTGGATCAAGCGCGGGCTCGCACGGGCAACGAGATTACGCGCCGCCGGGTCTGGTCGCGCGTTGCCCAGCCCGAATTGTTCACGCTGCCGCCGCGCCGGGTCCGGCCTGCGATTGCGGTTTTCGCAGTGGGGATGTCGGTTCTTTCCGTGGCGATCTTTGTGATGTGGCCGTCCGCCGTGCAGACCAGGGGATCCGTGGCTGCCGTCGCGGCTGTGGCGATGCCGCCTGCTGCGTCTGCGGTGCCTAACGTGCGCGATACGGTTCTGTTGGCGCCGGCCCGGGTTCGAACGCGCGCAGGCGAAAGCAGGGTGTTTCGACTGCAAGGAGGGGCACGGGTCGTGGTCGCTGCCGAATCCATTCTGAATGTCGATGCAGGGGATCGTCCGGCTGTTGAAAAAGGACGGGTTACGCTTGAGGTGCCTCACCAGCCCCCCGGGCGTCAGTTCAGTGTGGCCGCTGGACCGTATGTGATTGTTGTTGTTGGGACGCGCTTCCAGGTTCGCGTGGACCCATCGCAGGTCGGGGTTGACGTTGATGAAGGGGTGGTGGAGGTGTGGAAGGGGAAGGAACGCCAGGTTTTGCGTGCTGGTGATTCATGGCAGGGGGGAACGGACGCTGTGCCTGCGGGTGCCGCACCAGAGACGCCGGTTCGGGACCTGATCCGGCGGACGCCGCGGCGCCTTGCCCCTGTGGCATCGCGAATCCCCCGACGGCTCGCCTTTGAGGCTTCGATTCCGCAGGCTGGTCGGTCCGTTGACATGGTCCCTGCTGCTCCTGCTCCTGCTCCTGCTCCTGCTCCTGCTCCTGTAGCTCCTCTTGCGGCTACCCCCGCGGCGCCAGCACCAACGGTGATGCCAACTGCGTCGGCCCCCCGTGTGCCCACGGCGGCTGAACGTTTTCGCGAAGCCAAAGGGGCGCTTGTGGCTGGAGACAGTGACCGGGCTGCAGTGCTGTTAGGGGGGTTGGCCGAGGGGCAGGGCCCCACGGCTGAAAACGCTGCCTATGAACTCGGACGCCTTCAGCGGGAAACCTTGATGCGGCCTCGCGAGGCCGTAAAAGTCTGGACTCGGTATCGAACACGGTTTCCCCGGGGCTTGCTACGAGCCGAAGCGGATCTGTCGATCATCGAAACTCTGGTGGCGCTGGATGATAGTGATGCCGCGTTGGCGGAGGCAGAGGCTTTCTTGGTTCGGTTTCCTGAGAGCGAACGAAGGCCTGAAGTGATGCGGGTGTTGACGCGCCTGCGGAAGGCTGGTTCGGCTGCGCCCGTGGGTGCGGCTGGGCTTGGCCGCTAGGGGCGGCTTCGTGATTCGCCGTCAGTCGTGGTTGACGCCCTTGGGGCTGTGGGCGTGCCTGCCATTGTTTTGTGGATTGGCGTGTGTATCTCGGGTGGAATTCCCATCTGCGGAAATCCTTGAGCCAGGGATTGACGGGGGGCGATCGGATTCCGGATTGGGATCTGGCGGTGGGGGCAGCCAGCAGCCCATCGATGGCGGGCGCCCGGGTCGTTTCGGGTTTGATGGGTTCCGGGCGCCTTCGGGCCCCCCGCTGCCAATTGATGCTGGAATTCCGGCAGGTTGCGTAGACGAGCCCGACCATCTGGAGTACCGGCGCGATGTGGTGTCGTTGGTCATTGCCCTCGACCGATCGTATTCGATGTTCGAGGCGAGGTTTGGCGGCGGTGCAAGTCGAATGTCGGTTCTTGCCCAGTCGCTGCGGGGGGCACTGGCCAAGCAACCAGGACACCTTTTGGTTGGGTATCAAGAGTTCCCCGGCAACAAGCAGGTCTGCGACGATCACAGTTGTTGTGTTGGCAAGGTGGTCCCCCCCAATTTGGTTACAGCGTTTCTCAGCATTGTGGACAACCGGCTGCTGCGCTGCGATTCCTGCCTGGAAACGTCCTCCGATTCACCTGCGCATTTGGCCATTAAGGAAGCCGCGGACGAACTGGGCCTTCCTGGTCGGCTGCCGACGGGGCCCAAACACATTCTGTTGATCACCGACGGTGATCCCACCTGTCAGGGCAAGAATCAGTGCCAGGCAGCACTTTCGGAAGTGTCGCGTGCGGCGTCTGCCGATATTAAGACGACGGTCCTGGCCTTGGTAGATGACCCCAAAAATACGTGTTTGGATGAAGTGGCCTTGGCAGGAGGAGGTGTGCTGCCAGCTTCGGGGGCACTGCCATTTTTTGCGGCGACTTCGGAGGGTCAGATTCAGCAACAGGTTCAAGATGTTGTCGCCTCGCTGTCGCAACGTCCCTGCCGGGTGCAGTTGGATATGCCGTCCCCCAATCCCGATCGTGTGACAGTGAGGATGGATGGCAAATCGGTGGTGCGGGATGCAAATAGGCTCGAGGGATGGAATTTCGAGGGAACGTCGAATCGGACGATTCGATTCTATGGAACCACCTGCGATCGCTACCGCAGCCGCCAGGTTCCCGATCCCGATATCGTGCAGCCCTGTTTCAGATGTGGAAATACGCGTCCGGTCTGTCGATAATTTCCTGAGCCGAGTGATTTTTTTTGACGAAGGTAGGTGCTACAGGCCCCCTACCTGACAACTACCACCGGATGGGTTGTGTTCCTGGCGGCACGGCGGAAAATGGGGCCCTGTCGGGTCACCAGGAACCACCCACCGGTTGGTAGCTTTTTTGTTCTAAGGTGTCGGTCTTCTACGAAAGGCTGACCATGCTGACGATAGGGTTCATAGGAATTGGGATCATGGGGGCGTCGATGGCGCGGCGGTTGCTGGGTGCTGGATTCACCGTGTCGGTGTTCAACCGAAGTGCGGCCCGCTGTGATGCGCTTGTGCAAATGGGAGCGCGAAGGGCCACATCCCCGCGTGAAGCGGCTGACGGCGCGGACATCGTGATTTCGATGGTTACCGATTCCCCCGATGCCGAAGCGGTTTTGTGCCTCGGCCCGGACGCCGCAATCCGTGGCGCGGCTGCGGGCACCCTGTTCATTGATATGAGCACAATTGCACCAGATGCGGCCCGGCGCATCGGCGCGGCGTTGGTGAATCAAGGGGGCCGATTTCTGGACGCACCGGTTACGGGCGGCGATATCGGCGCGCGCGACGGGACCCTATCAATTCTGGTCGGGGGTGCCGTCGCAGACCTGGAACGGGCGCGCCCTGTGTTTACGGCGATGGGCAAACGGATCACCCATTGTGGCCCTTGTGGAGCGGGCCAGATCATGAAGGCCTGCAATCAGATCCTCTGTGCGCTTAATCTTATGGGCGTGACCGAGGCACTGAATCTGGCTGTTGCCAATGGACTCAATCCTCAGGTCATGGTCGACGCGCTGGGGGCGGGCGCCGGAGGGTCCTGGGCGCTCGAAAAACTGGGGCCGCGCATTGTCGCGCAGGATTTTGACCCGGGGTTCATGGTGAAGCTGATCCAGAAAGACCTGCGTATTGTGCAGGAGGTGGCCAAGGCCGTGGGGCTGCCGCTTGCCGGGACCGATGTGGCCCAGGCGTTGTTCGCGGACAACGAAAATCACGGCGAAGGCAATTTGGGCACGCAGGTCATGTACCGCGCGGTCCACCGACGACGACGAACGTAATTCAGGCTGCTATCGTCGCCCCGTGGCGCGAACTCAAGCGACGAAGAAGGCATTCAAGACATCCACACCGGCGCGTGCGGCTGACGAACCGGATTTTATTGTGGTTCGAGGCGCCCGCGAACACAACCTCCAGATTGATGAGGTTCGGATTCCGAAGCGTGAACTGGTGGTGTTCACCGGGGTGTCGGGATCGGGGAAATCATCGTTGGCCTTCGACACGTTATACGCAGAAGGGCAAAGGCGGTACGTCGAGTCGTTGTCAGCGTACGCCCGGCAGTTCCTGGGGCAGTTGGAGAAGCCCAAATACGACCAGATTCGTGGCCTGTCCCCAACCATCGCGATTGAACAAAAATCTGCATCGTCGAATCCGCGATCAACGGTCGGGACCGTCACCGAGATCTACGACTATTTGCGGGTCTTGTATGCCAGGGCGGGGGAACAACGCTGCCATTTGTGTGGTGGCGCGGTGGCGGCGCGATCGCCTGCTGAAATCGTAGATGAATTGCTGGAACTACCCCCGCGTTCGAAGGTTTTTCTGCTGGCCCGTAAGGCAGAAAATCGCAAGGGCGAATACCGTGAGGTGTTCGAAGAAGCCCGCAAGGCGGGTTACGTGCGGGTGCGGATCAATGGGCTGGTTCAACGGTTAGACGAGGTGACGGTCCTAGACAAGAAGAAGAAACATACCGTTGAGATCGTCGTGGATCGCGTCGTGTTGGATCCGGCCGAACGTCCTCGGTTGACAGATTCTGTGGAAACCGCCCTTAAGGCAGGGGCAGGGCTGCTGGTGGTCGTGGTCGAAGGTGAGGGGCGAGAGCGGGTGTACAGCGAAACCCGCGCCTGTCCAAAATGTGGGGTGGGTCTGCCCGAACTGTCACCTCCGCTGTTTTCCTTCAACAGCCCCCTGGGTATGTGCGTTGACTGTAACGGCCTGGGGTCAAGCCTGGAGGTGGATGAGGATCTGATCGTCCCCAATCAGGCGCTGAGTATTGCCGCAGGTGCGGTTGAACCGTGGGGGGAACGCGGGGCGGACGCGCATGGCTGGACCGCAAGCATCGCCAAGGCGTTGAAGTCCGAGTATGGCATTCCTCTTGATAAACCGTGGAAACAACTGACGGCGAAACAGCGGGAGGTGGTGATGTATGGGACGGGTGACAAACGACTGGCTGTGACCTGGGAGGGGAAACACGGAAAGGGATCTTGGGCGATGAGGTTCCAAGGGGTCGTGAACACCATTAAGCGCCGGATGCAGGAAACCCAGTCCGAGGCGATGCGGCAGCACTACGCCAAATATTTCCGCGAGGCAAAATGTCGGACCTGCCAGGGCAAACGCCTGCGGGCCGAGGCGCGGGCGGTGTTTATTCGCGAAATGAGCCTGGACCAAGTGACCGGGTTGACGGTCGCTGCGGCGGCACGCCATTTCGAGGATCTGGGGCTCACGGGATCGCGGGCGCTGATAGCCTCTGAAGTGCTCAAGGAGGTCCGAACGCGCCTGGGGTTCCTTTTGAATGTGGGGCTTGAATATCTGACGTTGGATCGCGGGGCGGCGACGTTGTCAGGTGGCGAGGCCCAGCGCATTCGGCTGGCCTCGCAACTGGGATCAGAACTATCGGGCGTCATGTACGTGCTTGACGAACCATCAATTGGGCTACACCAACGGGACAACCTACGGTTGGTTGAGACCCTGCGGCGCTTGCGCGATTTGGGCAACAGTGTCTTGGTCGTGGAACATGACCAGGAAACCATTGAAGCTGCGGATCATGTGCTGGATTTTGGGCCCGGGGCAGGGCGCCTGGGGGGCAAGGTTGTGGCCCAAGGTACGCCCGCCGAGATTAGGGCCACGCCAGGATCGCCGACGGGACGGTTTCTTTCGGGGGCCGACAGGATCGAGATCCCCGACGTTCGCCGTACGCCCCGGGGCTTCATCACGTTAAAGGGGTGCCGGTCGCACAACCTAAAAAACGTCGACGCCCATTTCCCCTTGGGTGTGCTGGTCACGGTTACCGGGGTTTCGGGGGCTGGGAAATCGTCGTTGATCAACGGCACGTTAAAACCCGCGTTGCGACGCCGGTTGCACGAATCGAGCGATCCAGTGGGGCTGCACGACAAACTTATGGGCATCGAAGCCATCGACAAGGTGATCGACATCGATCAGCAGCCCATCGGACGAACACCGCGATCCAATCCTGCCACCTATACGAAGGCGTTTGACCTGATTCGCGAGATTTTCGTCGCCACGCCCGAGGCCCGGGCCTATGGGTACGCGCCCGGGCGGTTTTCCTTCAATGTGAAGGGGGGCCGGTGCGAGGCCTGCGAGGGTGACGGGGTCAGACGGGTCGAGATGCATTTTCTGGCCGACGTTTTTGTCACCTGCGAGGTGTGTCGCGGGAAACGATACAACGAGGCCACGTTGAGGGTGAAATGGAAGGATCGATCAATTGCCGAGGTCCTTGAAACCAGCGTGAAAGACGCGGTCGAACTGTTCGCTCACCACCCGGCGCTGTCCAAGATTCTCCGAACACTGGACGATGTGGGGCTTGGATACATCGCGCTTGGGCAACCGGCCACGACCCTGTCGGGGGGCGAGGCGCAGCGGGTGAAACTGTCACGCGAGCTGGCCAAGCGGGACACCGGGCGAACCCTCTACCTTTTGGATGAACCGACCACGGGGCTGCATTTTGAAGACGTGAAGCGTCTTTTAGGGGTGTTAGGCCGTTTGGTTGACGCAGGCAACACCGTGCTGGTCATCGAACACAACCTTGACGTCGTCAAGGCGGCCGACTACGTGATCGATCTAGGGCCCGAAGGTGGTTCTGCTGGAGGCGAAATCTTGGCTGCGGGAACCCCGGAAGAAGTGTCCCGCGTTGCCCGATCCTACACCGGCCAATTCCTGAAGGCATTGTTGGCCAAGCCCCGTCCTACGCGCGCAGGTTCGCCCGAAAAACAAAAAAAGCTCCCCGCTGGAGTGCGGCTTTAAGCCGGGTTCTGTACCCGCGTTTGTTGCCTTGCGCGGGGGGTGATCATTCTTCTAGGCCCCTTGTTGCCAAGGGGCTCAAGCGACCGACTCGGAATCTGGAAGCGACGCGGGCCACGTCGGCGGGTTTCCCCGCGATCCCTACTTGGTCTTGCTCCAGGTGGGGTTTACCGTGCCCCTCCCGTCACCGGGAGGGCGGTGCGCTCTTACCGCACCTTTTCACCCTTACCAGCCCATCGCGGTTTCCCGTCTTGGATTGGCGGTTTGTTTTCTGTTGCACTTTCCTTCAAGTCACCTCGACTGGCCGTTAGCCAGCACCCAGCCCTTCGGAGCCCGGACTTTCCTCGGCGGGTTCACCTTGCGGCGCCCCGACGCGATCACCTGCCGTACTCCAGCGGAGAAGTTGTGACCTTACACCAGTTGGCGGACAACGCAGCCGCCCTGTGACCTTCAGACCGTTTTTTCTGAGGCCGATTTTCTTTTGCCCGCTTTTCCTGGGGGCGCCTTTTCAGCGGCCAAATTTTCAGCAGCCAACTTTTCAGCGGCGGCTTTCGCTGCGGCGGCAACTTCCTCAGGATCTTTCATCAGTTCATCCCAGTAGATGATCCGATGGCAGTACGGGCACACCTCAAGGCTGATGCCTCGCTGCAAGGTGTTGTAAAGCTGAGGCGGGATGTTCATATTGCAGCCGCGGCACGATCCGTTCACGACCGGAGCCAGTGCCAGTCCGCGTTTCATGCGGATGCTTCCGTAACGTTTCAGGAAGTCCGGCTTGACCTGGGCGGCGATCCGCTCCCGTTCATTCTTCATGCCGTCGATCTGGGCCTGGATTTCCTTAATCTTGGCACGGGCGGCGTCTTCGTCTTTAGACAAGCCTTCGCGCAGTTCCGCGACGCTGCTTTCACGTTCGCCGAGGACCTTTTCCTTGTTCTGGATGGCCTCAACCAGTTTGGTGATTTCACCTTCGCGCGTTGCCAGGTTTTCCCGGGTCTGGTCAATCTCGCGCTGGGCGGCGCCGTATTCGCGGGTGTTGCGCGCCTGACCCATCTTGGACTTTGCAGAGGTGACCTGCCCCTCCTCGTATTCCATCTGCGACTTCTGGCTGTCGTAGTACCGTTTGGCTTCAACCAACTGGGTGCGTTCGTTGTTTAACAAGGTCTCGACGCGCTGAAGGTCGCCTTGGCTGGCCTCAAGCTTCGCGGGGATTGCCTTGATGGAGTTCGACAGCTCCTGGATTTGAGCGTCGAAATTCTGAAGTACCTCAAGGCGCTTAAGCTGATCGCGCAACGTCGTCTCCTGTTTTTTCAGCGAAAATTTTCAGCGAAAATGTGTCTAGATTTCAAAGTGGGCCCACCTGGATTCGAACCAGGGACCAGGCGGTTATGAGCCGCCAGCTCTAACCGCTGAGCTATGGGCCCAGCCAAGGGCGAAACCGGAATCATAAGCAAGGGCTCAGAGATTACCCAGACCTACGTCTAGTGTCTAGGTAGGTAATGGTAATTTCCCTGGAAAGTTTGCGGCGTCAGCGAATCCCAACCCAAAGCAGACCGGCGCCCAGCAGGATGCGATAACCCACGAACCCCAGGACGCTGCGGGTCCGGAGGAAACGAAGCAGCCAGGCAATGCTGAGGTAACCCGAGACGCCTGCCACAAAAAGCCCGACGATGAGCGGCCCCAGATCCGGGCCGATGCCCTTGAGGACCTTGGGCAGTTCAAAGATCCCCGCCGCTGCAACCGCTGGAATGGATAGGAGGAAGGAGAGCCGGGCGGCCCCGTCTCGTTTGAGTCCGAGGGCGAGCGCCGCGGTGATCGTGATTCCCGACCGGGACACCCCGGGAACCAGGGCTAAGGCCTGGGCCAACCCCACGAGGACCGCGTCACGGAGGGTCACGGATTCCATGTCCCGTTGCAGCGGCGCCAGGCGATCCGCCAGACCCATCAGCAACCCCACGGCTATTAAGGCCGCACCGATAACTGGCAAAGACCGCAGGGGGCCTTCGATTGCGTGCCGCAGCGTCAGGCCTGCGACGCCAACGGGAATCGTCGCAACAATAAGGTAAAGGAGCATGCGCCCGTCGGGCCCCCGGCGCTTGGCGGGATCGAGGGCGGCTTTCGCAATAACCAGCAGGTCGCGCGAGAAAAACAGCAAAACGGCCGCCAGAGTCCCGAGCTGCAAGACGGCCGTGACCGCTGCACCCGGATCTGGCCATCCCAGGGCGGTGGGCACGATTTTTAGGTGCGCGGTTGACGAGATGGGCAGAAATTCAGTCACGCCCTGAACCAGACCGAGGATGATGGCATGGAAATAATTCACGATGGCGGCGGGCACTCTAGCTGCCAGATCCGTCAGACCGCCAGAACTTCGCCTGACAACATGCGCGTCACCTGTCCCGAGGCCTCCCGAATCATCAGCGCGCCTTCGTGGTCAAGCGCCTCAGCGGTTCCTGTGACACGTTGTCCGTCACGTTCGAACTGACAAATCTGGGGAAGATCAGCGAAGGAGCGCCAGGCGTCTAGGGTTGCCGCGGGCCCATGAAGGAACGCGTCGTCTAAGGCGGTTTCGAAGGCCAAGAGAAAATCGGCCAGAATCTGGGCGCGATCCTGCGGATGGCCTGTGGCCAGACGCAGGGAGGTGGCCGGAGTTGCCAGGGTTTCGGGGAAGACCAGGCTGTTGACGTTGATGCCCACGCCGACGATGACATGGCGGATGTGGTCCCTGTCAGAGGCCATTTCGGTCAGGATTCCGGCCGTTTTGCAGTGTTTTCCGCCTGTGGTCAGCAAGAGGTCGTTGGGCCATTTGACGCGCGGGCAAAGACCCAGCGCTGCGACGACACGCGCCACCGCGATCCCGGTCAGCAGCGTGACCGGGGGCAAGGCATTGGGCGCACAGGTTGGGCGCAACAGGAGGGACAGGTAGAGATTTTCCCCGGGCGGCGAATGCCAGATGCGCCCCTGCCGACCGCGGCCTTGGTGTTGCGAATCGGCTGCGATGACCAGTCCCTCGGGGGCACCCTGCCGGGCGAGCGTCAGGATTTCGTCGTTGGTCGACCCGCAGGCGTCAAACATGCGGTAGGTGCGGCCCAAACGGAGGGTGCGCAACAAAGGCCCCACGCGCGCGGGCGTCAAATCATGGCTGGACCCGGTCACAGCAGGTGAAGGTCAAGCGAAAGGTCAATCGCGCGTGCCGAGTGGGTCAACGCGCCAACCGAGATGATGTCCACACCCGCAGCCGCCAGATCGCGCGCCCGATCGAGCGTGACGCCTCCCGATACCTCGATGACGGGTTTTCGGGGTGCCTGGCTCCTTCTGCGAAGCGCCTCCCGAACGTCGTCAAGGCTGAAATTATCGAGCAAAATCACCTCCGCTTGGGAATCCAAAGCCTCGTCGAACTGCGCCAGGGTATCAACCTCGACCTCGATGCGAAGGCCGTGAGGCGCATGTTGGCGCGCGCGAAGGACCGCCTCGGTCACGCCCCCGGCGATGGCGACGTGGTTGTCCTTGATCAGAATTCCCGATCCAAGGTCGTGCCGATGGTTGGCGCCGCCGCCAGCACGGACGGCCTGTTTTTCTAGCGCCCGCGCGCCGGGATAGGTCTTTCTGGTGTCGACAATCCGGGCCTGGGTTCCTGTGGTCGTCGCGACGAAGGCGGCGGTTTTCGTTGCAATGCCGCTTAGGCGCTGCAGGAAATTCAGCGCGGTTCGCTCGGCGCCTAAAAGGGCAATCGCGGGACCTGTGACTTTCAAGATTGTTCGTCCGGCGGCAACCGCGTCCCCGTCCTGCACCAAGGGATCGATTTTCAGTCCGGCGTCCATGCGGCGAAACACCGCGACGGCCACCTCGATCCCCGCAATGACCGCAGGCTCTCGGGTCACGATTTCGCCAACCGCTTGCGCGGTCGGCCCGATCACGGCAGCGCTGGTCACATCGCCCCGGCCCAAATCTTCCTCCAGCGCGAGGTCGACAAGCCGCATGGTGGACGGGCTCAGCCAGGTGGTCAGGAGATCGGGCATAGGGCGAAAGTAGCACCGTGAGAGGATGATTCGAGGCACCACGGCGGATTGACTCGTGGCCGGGGCCGCGCTAGGAGTCGATGGTAAATGAGACTGACGGGCGGCCTTGACCGCGGTCGTAAGGTCCGGGCGCCTCGTGGTTTGCACACTCGACCCACGGCGTCGCGGGTGCGTGAAGCCCTTTTTAATATTTTGGGACCGCCGGTTGACGCGGTGGTTCTGGATTTATTTGCGGGAACCGGGGCGCTGGGGCTGGAGGCGTTGTCTCGGGGCGCTGCGTCGGCGGTTTTTGTTGAACGGGACAGCCGGGCGCTGGCTGTCCTGTCGCGCAACCTGAAGGAGCTGGGTTTTCAGGATCGGGCACAGGTGAAGCCGACAAACGTACACGCGGCTTTATTGCGTCTGGCGCAGGAAGCGAACCGGTTCAATTGGGTGTTTATTGACCCGCCCTATGCAACCCCCGATGCCCGTCGGGCCCTTGAAGGATTGGCGGGATGTTCTTTCCTGGATAAAGGCGTCATCATCGTGGTCGAGCACGACAAGCGGAATGTCCCCCCCGATGATGTCGGCAACATTCGCATGACTGATCGTCGTTTTTATGGGGACACGGGGCTGTCATTCTACCGCCGGGACAGTGATCTTGTCTGAGCCGTCAGTAGGTATCGCCGCACATCGGATTGCGGTTTATCCGGGCACCTTCGATCCGATCACAAATGGTCACGTCGATATTATTCGCCGTGGGTTGATATTGTTCGACCGGGTGATTGTGGCATTGGCGGATAACGTCCGGAAACAGGCTTTGTTTTCGCTGGAAGAACGCGGGGACATGATCCGTGCGTCGATAGGCCATGATCCCCGCGTTGAAGTAGACGCGTTTTCGGGATTGCTTGTGGACTATTGCCGCCGACGATCATCACACGTCGTATTGCGGGGCCTGCGCGCGATTGCAGATTTTGAATACGAGTTTCAGTTCGCCCACATGAACCGGCATTTGGCGCCCGACGTTGAAACCGTGTTCCTCATGACCAGCAACGAGAGTTTTTTCGTTTCGTCGTCTCTGGTAAAAGAGGTTGCGTCTATGGGGGGTGATATCACCAAGATCGCGCCCCCCGCTGTTGTCGCCGCACTTGAAACGAAGTTCAAACCCGCACAAGGAAGCACCCGATGAGACTGGCAAAACGCCTGAACGTGATCGAACCATCCATGACCCTCAAGGTAACCGCAAAAGCCGCGGCGCTGAAGGCGCAGGGGATTGACGTGGTCAGTTTCGGGGCGGGGGAGCCCGATTTCGATACACCCGTTCACATCAAGGAAGCTGCGAAGAAGGCCATTGATGCGGGCGCGACCAAATACACCGCGGTCGAGGGGACGCCGGTTTTGCGAAAGGCCGTGGCGGCGTGGTTCAGCCGGGCGCACGGGTTCGATGTGGCACCTAATGAGGTCATGGTGTCCGCAGGTGCCAAACAGGTCATCTTCAACGCATTTCATGCGCTGATGGACGAAGGTGACGAGATCATTTTGCCGGCCCCTTACTGGGTCAGCTATAGCGAGATCGCGAAATTGGCGGGGGCGACCCCGGTTCCGGTGGTGTCCCGCGCGGCGGATAATTTTGTCATCAACCCGGATGATGTGGCGCGCGCCATCACGCCCCGGACGCGGATGTTGTTGATTGTATCGCCCTGTAACCCGACCGGCGCGGTCTACGACGAGAAGACCCTGCGGGCCTTGGCTGACTTAGTCGTCAAACACGACCTGTGGCTTCTGACCGATGATATCTATCGAACGCTGATTTACGGAGGGGCGAAGTTCGTCAATCCTGCGACGTTTTCGCCCGAGGTTCGCAAACGAACCGTTATTGCCGACGGGGTGTCCAAGGCCTACGCAATGACGGGTTGGCGCGCTGGGTTTGCGCTGGCGCCTCCGGCGGTTATCGAGGCCATGGGGACGTTGCAGGGCCAGTCAACCACCAACGCGGCGTCGGTCAGCCAATCGGCGGCGCTGGCTGCGATTGAGGGCCCGTCGGACGAACTGGAAGTGATGCGCGTCGAGTTCGACAAGCGTCGGATTTACATGCTGAACGCCTTGCGCGCGATTCCTGGGGTGACCTGTGTTGAACCCAAGGGGGCGTTTTATGCGTTCCCGGACGTATCGTCTTTCAATGGGAAAAAGACCCCGTCGGGCAAGGTCATCTCGTCAGATCTGGACCTGTGCGAATACCTGATCGAGGATGCCAAGGTCGCTGTGGTACCGGGATCAGCGTTCTACGCCCCTGGGTATATCCGGCTGTCCTACGCGACGTCGCAAGCAAACATCGAAAAGGGTGTGGGACGAATCAAAGAGGCCCTCGGAAAACTGGGATAGCCCTGATGATGGGTGCGGGGAGGTGCTGAGTTCGGCCCGGCTTGCCCTGGTGGCGATGGTAGCGGTCGGCTGCCGGGCGACGGGTCCGGCCGCGATCCCGGGTGCGGTGGTGATGATCCCCGCCTGTGACGATGAAAAAGTCCGGGTGGGGCTGCGTGATGTCGATTTAGGTTTTGCGTTGTACGGCACGGCCGCGGGGGCGTCGGCCGACTCACGCAACGGGCTGGGGCAGGTGCTGCGTGAGGCCGCCCATGACGTCATGATTGAACTGGTTGACCCGGGCTTGGCAGATCCTTTCGGAGCTGCCGACCGAAAATATGAAGATCTGGCTGGTGTGGCGCTATGCGATCTGCCTTTGGGGCGGGTGCGGATAGCGGGACAACCGGCACGTGTTCTGCTTTCGCCCGAAGCGTCGTTGGCGCGCGAACGGTTGGACGCTGGGGACCGCCTGGGGCGCGCCAACCGGCAGGCCGAAGCGCGTGTGGCCTATGCTGCCGGTCGCGCCGTTGATGGAAGCGCGGACTTGGGTTTTCCTTTGCGGATAGCGAATACCTATCTTCAGGAGCGCAGATTTTCAGAAGCGTTGGCGCAATTTTTGGAAGTGGCGGCTCGATTCCCGTGGAGTGCTGATGCGTGGATGGGGCAGGGGGTGGCCCTGCGGGGCCTAGAGCGATCGCAGGAGGCGGGGGCAGCCCTGGGTCGGGCGCTAGCCCTGGATCCAAGCCGTCCGGCGATCCTTTCGGATCTCGGGGCGATGTCGTCTCGTTTCGAGGTTGTTGATCCCGTTCGCCCGCCCGCGCGCCGCGGGGCTGGGACGACCGGGGCTGCCTGGCGGGCCGAACGCCGCCTAGGTGTGCCCGATCGACTGGTGCGGGCCGAGGCGCGCGCCTATGCCGCGTGTAAGGACGCCTTCCGCAGATCGGCGGCACTGCGAAAAGCGGCCACTGGGGTTGATCTCCCGTTGTGGCGCTGGACGCCCGCGGAGGAAACGGTTTGCACCGCGTTGTGGGTTTCGACGTACCACCAGCATCGGAACGCTGGGCGGGGCGCCGATGACGGGTTGGATAACCTGGTGGACATTCTTCAGGCAGGTTTCGCCGATGAACGGGCCCTGTTTGATATCGGGGCCCGTGCCCATCCCCTGGCGTCCACGCTGCTGGACCCCATAAGGCGGGATCGCCTGTTCTCCTTCGTCAGCCAGTTTCGCGTCCGCCCGCGCGTAGGCGCAAATGTGCTTTTCCCCTGATAGCGACATAACGACTCCGCGGTTGCACTCAAAATTACCGGCTATCCTGCCGGTCCAATGCAGATCGACAGACGCCGCTGGGTCTGGCTTGCGGTTGCGCTGGGGGTTGGCGCCTCGGGTGTGGCCGCGGCCTGGGGCATGCAGCTGAAGGACCGTGAGGAACGCCAACGGGCCTTTACCGCAACTGTGCCATCTGAAGGGCGTCCTGGTGGGTATGTGTCGTCGAATACCTGCCAAGGCTGTCATCCAGCGGAACACGCGTCCTGGCACCAAAGCTACCACCGCACGATGACCCAGTTTGCGTCGTCAGACACCGTCAAAGGACCCTTTGCGGGTGTGCCTCCCCTGCCGGTGCATGATGGCAAACTGCACCTTTACCGCCAGGGAAACGAGTACCGCGTGCGGCTTGAAGCCAACCCAGGCGCAGCCGCCATCGGGAGCCCCACCGACTGGCGCGTCGGGATGCTGACGGGATCCCACCACCTGCAACTGTATTGGATGTCCGACGGCGCCGGGAATCGAATGCAGATGTTGCCGTACGCGTATCT
>JAYUUT010000265.1:0-2717 GCA_043754455.1 Myxococcales bacterium | reverse complement strand
CCGGCGACCGTCGCTTCCTTCGAGGGACTTAGCTGTAAGGCGCGTGTTAAGTGCGGCTCTGCGAATCGCCCAAGCGACAGAACATACGAGCGCCCAGCGGCTCGCAGGGCCACGTCTGTCGCGGCCAACCGAACAAGGGCTTGCACCACCAGGCGTTCCTGTTCACGGGTTAGCAATTCCACCCGAATTACCATGGTCCGCACGATTTGATCGGGTGTTGGCGTAATGTCGAGGGGCAAGATTTCGTCACTCAAAACCCGCGGCAGCAGGTAGAGCATTCGTACCCCCGGCGTCAGGAAGTATGAACGTTCCCACGTATCCACCATGGCGTGCGCTTCGTCGGTATACAGACCGTCATCAATCAACGCTGCCGTAAGCGCGATCTTGAGTTCAGCGACGTATTGTGAAAAAGGAAGCAAGTTAGACGGCGGCGAAGTCTGCAGTTCGCGCGCCCCAGGCGCGAGGCTGGGCAAGCGGGTAAACGCGGCCCCCTTCTCGGCCACGTTGATCAGAAACAGCCCTTTGATGTCACTCCGTTTTTCGCTGTTTGTTGTTATCACATTTCCGCACTTGGGATTCACCGTCAAGGTAACGGGAAGGTGTAGGTTGCCAAGGCCCCGATAGAAGAGGAACTTTTCGTCATAGGTTCGGCCAGCGACGTTCGCGCGAATCGTATTGGATGCTGTGTTCCGCGCAAAATGCCAACTGGTGTCGCCCAAAGGACCAGCCAACGTAGATGAATTGCCGGGCGGAAGAATCTCGATTCGCCCCCAATCAAGAAGGCCGTCGTGAAACATGTCCCCGAGTCCCGGAGCGACGGGGCCTTGCCCCGATGTCGACCAAGGAAGAAGAGGGGGCAAGGTTTTTTTCACATCGGGAAACCATTGCGTGAAAATCCCCCTGGGAAAGCTGACCTTGACATTCACGGTGCGGGCGGTGGGGGAATAGAAGTAGGTGACGGGGGTCTCCAGTTTTGCGTGCACGCCTGTCGGCAAGACCATTTCCTTCGCCCAACGATCGGCCACGAACCCAGGTAGATCTTCTTCCTCATGATGCAACCCTGGCAGGACCGTGCCATCGGTAGCTACCACAGATGTGAACGTGCCCCATTCGTGAACCACGAAATGGCCCGACGCCGGGTCGTAGGCCCCATGCGGCGTTGCTACGGAGGGTGGCACCCCCGAAATCAATTCTCCTGCAGGGGCAGACGTGGCTAAAGCGGGCAGCGGCGCCGCCTGCGGATCATCCAAACCAGAATCGCAGGACAAGGCTGCTACGAGGCACCCCCATCCGAGGCACACCAAGGGATGGGAACGAAGCTGAGAGAAAGCGATTTGCATCAGAAGCCTCCTAGGTTTTGCTAGATCCGTGCGGACTCGATTGGATCTATGCCGTGCCGAAGCGGGCCGGACAAAAGGACAGATCGACGGTCAATTTCCCTTATCGCGTCGGTCAATGCGCAGACAGTCGCGGTATCTTGCGACGACGTCGGGATGGGCGGTCGACAGATCCGTCCGTTCCTCAGGATCGGCACCGAGGTCGAAAAGCTGGGTCCGGTTGCTGTCGAGGTCAAGAATCAATTTCCAGCGATCATCGCGAAGCCCCGCGCGGCGAATGCCTTGTTCGGTAAAGAAGCGGACGACGCGTGGTGGGCCTCCTAGCAGCGAATGGCCCTCGTGTTCAGTTGCAAGGTTTCGACCCGCCAGCGCCAAGGTGGTCGGGGCAAGATCGATGAGACTGACTGGCGTCGATATTTTTCGCCGGCGATCAAACCGACCCGGCGCGGCCAGAAACAAGGGAACGCGTAGGTTTTCTTCGTAGAGGAACAAAGCGTGAGCGACGTTGCCCTCGTGTTCCGCAAAGGCCTCGCCATGATCCCCGAAAACCACGTAAACCGTGTCGTCATCGAGGCCACGGGTCTTCAGCCCGGCCCGTAACTGGCCAAAGGCGTCGTCGGCTGTGTGGACGTCGTTGAGGTACTCGTCATGGGCAGAGGTTTCGGGAAAGGGGCGTCGGACATCCCCCGCGGCATGATAGGGGTGGTGGCCCGCAATGGGCATAAACACCGCGAAAAAACGCTGTCCAGAAGGGATGCCGTCTACCCACTTCAGCAAGCGTGCTGCCGTCGATCGGTCGTCGACCCCAAAACTGGAACGGTACGGACTGGTGACGGTGGCGGCGTCCACAAGCGTCGTGAAGCCGCGTCCCTCGACCACGGCGTCCATCCCCAGGTACGCGAACCATCCCGAATGAAACAGGGCCGTTTGGTAGCCAGCGGCCCCCAGCTCCATGGCTATCGACGCACAGGGGAGGAGGCCAACGCCATATTGTGAGGCCTCCGTTCGCACAGGGGGCGTGCGACCGCAGAGCATTGAAAACAGACCCTTGATGCTCTCTGGGTACGCGGCATAGGCGTTTTCAAAGACCACGGCTTGTGTAGCGAGGGCGTCGAGGTGGGGCGTCGCTGCTCGCTGTGCGCCGTAGGTCCGTAGAGCGCGGGCACGGAAGGATTCAAGGATGACCCAGACGATGTTCCGGTCGCGGGCGATTCCGACGAGATCCGACAACGTTGGTCCTGTCGCGTCTTGGGTCGAACGACATTCCGGGGAATCCTGGGAGGGAAAACTCAGTGGCCCCTTCCCTTGCTGGCGCCATGTCGTCTGAACCAACGCCACCACCGCGTTGCGATGAAGGCCAAGCGTGTCCACCTGAGTCAG
>JAYUUT010000264.1:0-30011 GCA_043754455.1 Myxococcales bacterium | reverse complement strand
CGCTGGCGTGGAGGCGGCGCGATCAATCCAATGCACCTCGTCGCGGCGCACCAAGTCGCGCACGTCCCTGCCGTCGCCCCTCCCGGTCCCCGCACGCTCAAAACCGTGAGCCTTTTGAATTCCATCGACATCCGCTTGGATGTCCAACAGCGCTTTTGGCGAAAGAAAATCCGGCCAGACGGTCAGACCCGATTTCCCTAGCTGTTCAGCCATCGCCACGAACTCCACGTCCCTCGTATACCACCCCTGCATGGTTCCTATCGCCAGCCCACTTCGTCGACGTAGATCTCGCCCTCCCAATGTTCTTTGTCCCCGGACTGCACCGAGGTCGATAGATACACCGCGATGATAAGCTCAGCAGGCACAACTGTACTAGGTGGCTTCGCCTCTTTATCCCAGCCCGCTTTGTCGTTCTCGATCCCAACGACGCCGCCACGCACGTTCCAACCCCTCATTTGGTGGAGCGGCCCGTCGTAAAGGATCCGATACCGGTCACCCTTGGGTATGATCGCCACCTGCGCGTTCAGATTGGTGTTGAAGGGATCGACCGCGATGCTGGCCGTGACGGTCTTGTTCCACAAATCGACCGGCGCCCCAAATCGGTAACGAATGCTGCCGTAGCGTTCACGTTCGACCTGCGATCGCGGCGTCCCTTCACGCCATTTGTAGCTTGCGTGCAGCGCAAAGGACCCGGTTCCACAAAATGCCCGTTCACAGGACACCCGCCGGTTGGTCAATCCGCCGCCATCCAGCTCAAACTCTGCCGCCGCCGCCGGATCCTCGAACTTGAATCGCGCCTCCGACGGGCAGGCGGATCCCCCTTCCTCACGCACGACGCATCCTGAGGCCGGTCGAAACACCCCAGTTGGCGGATCGACGGCGCTAAGCGTTTCGGTTCCGCAGGCCAGCAGAAACCACACAGGCCATGCCCCCACAAGACCCAGTTTCATACGTACGTCAACCAGCCCGGATGGGGTTCGCCGGGCCCGGCAGCCGCCGCAAAAAACGCCCCCTGGATCAACCGGGTGATGGGGCCCGGAACTCCCGATCCAACCGGGCGTCCGTCGATCTGCCGCACCGGCGTCACTTCGGCTGCCGTCCCGGTCAAGAAAATCTCGTCGGCCGCGTGCAACCAATCTCTGGTGAATCCGGCTTCTTCGACCGGAACCCCCGCTGACCGGGCCAGCGTCAGGACGGCGTCACGGGTGATGCCATCCAGAATCGGAAGATCCAAAGGTGGCGTAAAAAGCCGCCCCTGCCGCACCAAGAATAAATTCTCGCCGGGTCCTTCGCAGACACGCCCCGTCGCGTCCAGCAACAAACATCCGTCCAGTCCCAAGCGCTGGGACTCGCGTTTTGCCATCACCGACGCGAAATACTGGCCCGTCACCTTTGCCTTGCTCATCAACGAATTGGCGTGCCCACGGACGAAACTGCTGATCTGCAGCCGCAGGCCGTTCTGCAAAGAATCACTGCCGTGCGAAGGTCCCCACGGAAAGGCGATCACCGCAACCTGCGTGGGATTGTCCTGCACCCCCATCCCCAAGGCCCCCGCACCGGCGAACCCGATGGGCCTGATATACCCCTGCAAAAGCCGGTTGGCACGCACAGTGTCGACACAGGCCTGGGCCAGCGAATCGGCATCAACCGACATGGACAATCCAACGATCTTCGCCGATCGAAAGAACCGCTCCATGTGTTCGTGCAAACGAAAAATTGCAGTTCGCCCATCCGCGCGTTGGTAACAGCGAACACCTTCGAAAACCCCTACGCCATAGTGCAAGCCAAATGCGGTGACGGGCGTCGTGGCTTCCGCTATCGGAACCATCTTCCCGTCCAGCCAGACAAACTCGGCTTCTAATTTCGACATCGCGGATTTCAGCCCTCACCTTTGAGGCGCCGAATCTCCTCCTGCAAATCGGACAACCCTGGATTGATCTGCAGGGCCTCTTCAAATTCAGATACCGCCTGTTCAGGCCATCCAGTTTCAGCAAAAAACCGTCCCAAAGAAATTCGAATCCACGGATCTTTTGGATCCATCTGCACCGCGCGCTGTAGTTCGCCGAGCCCTTCTTCGATCGCGGTCGAATCCGCTGGCGCCGCCCGAAAGATCGCCCAGCCCAACGCACCTCGATAACTTGCCTGCGTAGGCGCAAGCGCAATGGTCTGACGAAAAGTCTCAACAGCCTCCCGGTGACGCCCGGCTCGCAAGTGATCCACACCAGCAAAATACATTTTCTCGGCCGCCGACGACGGGGCGGTGAAGGCCCCCCCTCGCCCGCCGTCTTTGTCCCGCTCCAGCCGCGCCACATATCTTTTTCGGCGGGGCAGATCGCGCAAGGTCAGCTGCGCTTCGCCAAGGCGGTCAAAGATTTTCACCGCGAGTTGCCGCAGGTCTTCGGGGCGGCTGCGGAATCTATCGGGATGAAAATCGCGCGCCCGCAGGTTGTAGGCCCGGTCGATCTCGCCTGTCGTCGTGTCCTCTTCGACACCCAGGACCTCAAAATGTGTCCTCGCCCGCATAGCCTCTAAAATCGCCTGCAGTTCCTCGCGGCTTTTCCTTTCCGGCGTGCGGTCGAAGGTCGGTTCCCAATCCTCGATGGTGGGATGGGTTGCATCGGCGATGACCTTCTTGCTGGGCGTCCGTGAAGGTTCAATCATTCCCGCTTCAGCCATGGCTACCAGCAGCAACCGGGCCTCGCCCAACGCAATCGGCGCGTTCTCCAGCAGGTTTTCAATCCGTCGCGATCCATCCAGGGCCTCAATAAATCGCCGCTCCGCCGGGTCAGTGGTGATCTCCTGTAACCGCCGCAAGGGATCGTGACTGGGCACCACATACTGCCCCGCAAACGGCGCCAGCACCGCCCGCTGCCGTTCCAGATCGTAATGTTTACGAATGCCCTCCCGGATCAGCGCCGCGGGTGCTTTTTCAGGCCGGATCGGCTGCCCCTGCACTTCTTTGCCTTCCGTGAAGGTGAAAGTTCCCACCCGCCATGCAAATAGCTCGACCAGTTTGGCCTCCATCTGCGCGATCAACGCCCGCGTCAGGTTGTAAGGCGACAGGGCTCCCATCTCGACCAACAACTGGCCTTGCTGTTTTCGTTCTTCTTTCATGCGGCGTAGTGATTCATCTAGCGCCCGGCGTGAGATCAGTTTCTGCTGCAGCAGGATCTGTCCCAGGCATTCCCCGAGCACATTCGATCGAACGGAAACCGGATATCCGTCCTGAAAATGAACGATTTTCTTCACGTTGTCCTGGGCTAACAACAAGGCCCCCGTCCGCCGCTCGACGTACAAACGCCGGAATAGCCGCGCGAAGGGCTCCAGCCCCAACGATCCCCGCATCTCGGGAATTTCCGCTCGTCCAGACGTAATGTCGCGCGCGACCTCCTCGACCTCCCGCCGTTCGCGCCGCTGGGCCGCATCGGCCAGGCGATCGGCGCGAGGCAGGGGAGCCGCCGTCGATTCGACCGGCGCGCGGGGCGGAAGTTTCTGCAACACCACCGCCAGCAAGCTATTCATATCCAGGGGCAGCGACAGGTACTCGGCTGGAAAAAACCGACGGCGCGCCTCGGTTCGGTGGGCTTGCCCGCGGTATTTGTTGGCGACAAAAAAAATCGGCACCCCCCGCGTGTCCGCATCTTGTCGCACGGCCTCGGCAACCTGAAACCCCGAACCGTCGTTTAGCCCCGTGGCCAGCACAATCCCATCAGGCGGCCTAACCAGCAGACTGCGACGAGCCCACGCCCCTTCGGCCTCCGTACTCAATTCATACCCGGCCTCCTTCAAGGTGTCACCTATCTGGCGGGCCAAATCCGCATCGCTTTGCACCACCAGGACGTACGGCATAGTCGCCAATGTTACCAGAATTCCTGCTGAAACCCGCCCGCAACCTGGGCCACTTACCCCCGACCAGGCGCTTGCGATTTGCTACGCTGGCCGCCGAACATGCCTGTTTCCCACCGCACAAAAATTGTCGCCACTTTGGGCCCCGCACTTGATGAACCAGGCGCGCTCGAACGCCTGATCGCCGCCGGGGTCGACGTTCTGCGGGTCAACCTGTCGCATGCCGCGCCCCCCGCGCAGGTCGATCGGGTGCGGCGGGCCCGCGCGATCAAACCCGACCTGGCGATTCTGGCCGATCTGTGCGGCCCGAAACTTCGGCTGGGTGAACTGCCGCAGGAAATCCCGGTCGCAGCGGGCGACAGCGTGATTTTGGGTGAAGGTGGTGTCCCGGTTGGCGATCCCACCTTGTTCGCCCGCGTGCGGGTTGGCGATCCTGTGTACATCGCCGACGGCACCATCCATCTGACAGCCGTCACGACCGCCTCGGATCATGTGACCTGCCAGGTCATCGTCGGCGGCGTATTGCGCTCCCGCAAGGGCATCAACCTACCCGCGGACAACTCCGCCACTCCCTGTTTGACTGACAAAGATCGCAGCGATCTGTCGCTAGTCCATCTGCTCGAACCCGACTACATCGCTCTTTCGTACGTTCGCCACGAAGACGACATCGCCGCGGTTCGATACCTCACGCGCCTGCCCATCATCGCAAAGATTGAAAAGCAACAGGCGCTTGATCGCATCGACGCTATTTTGGAAGCTGCGGATGCCATCATGGTGGCCCGCGGCGACTTAGGCGTCGAAATGCCGATCGAACGCGTCCCCGCAGCACAAAAACGCCTCATTCGCGCCGCCAACCGCCGTGGCCGCCCCGTCATCACTGCAACGCAGATGTTGATGTCGATGGTGACCAGCCCCCTGCCAACGCGCGCGGAAGTCACCGATGTTGCCAACGCCGTGCTTGATGGGACCGACGCCGTCATGCTATCCGAAGAGACCGCCATCGGCCGTGACCCCGCTGGGGCGGTCGCCATGATGGCGCGCGTTTTGGCGGAAACCGAACCTCTTTTGCCCGCACATGACGGCCCCAGTCACAGCGTGGATGGCAACGCCTTGGCATACGCGGCCGCAAAACTAGCTGAAGATCTAGACGCTGCCGCCATCATCGCCCCCACCCGCACCGGTACCAGCGTCCAGCGGCTGGCTGCGTTCCGGCCTCGGCGGCCTATCCTGGCCTATAGCAGGGTGCCCGAAACCACCCGCCGCCTCCACATGGTCTGGGGCGTCACGGCTATTGACCTGTATATCGCCCCAGGTGCTGATCCGGTCATGGCCACCCTGGAAGCCGCGCGCCGTGACCTCGGGGCCGGCAAACGGGTGGTCTTGCTCGATATTGCCCCCGCTGGAGTCCGTGGCGTGCCGTCGCTGGTTAACGCAATCACTCTATGACGTATTCATGCCCAAGGGCATTGACCCTTGACCCTCCCCTAAGCCCCGCATACGCTTCGGCGTTCTGTCATGAGCGATCCCCTGGCGAGACTGGACGACGCGAAAAGCAACGTTGGCGGCGGGGGCATCCAGCTCGGGTGGCTCTTTCGGCTGCTGCGGCGACGCGCGTGGGTGATCGTGCTGATAACCGTGGTGGTGCCCACGGTGGTCGGGTTCAAGGTATCGCGCGAACAAAAGGTCTTCGAAGCGTCGACCAGCATCATCATCGACATGACCGTGCCCCAGTACATGGGTGCGAACTACCGAGACATGGTCGAGGCCCAGCCCTCCATGTGGAGCGCACGCGAATCCCTGACGACCGAATTTACGGTCATCACGAGCCGATCGCAGGCCATTTCAGTCGCAAAGGCCCTTTGTGAACGAAAATTTGGCCCAAACGGAGCCCCGGCCCTCCAGAAGCTGCTTCCCACCGCCACCTGCAACGGCGATGCCGCCGAATACGAACGCGCCGCCCCAATTCTACAGGGATTGACTGTTGTTGACCCTCAGCCGAATTCGCGGGTGGTCTACCTGAAAACCACGTCAGACGATCCTGAATTCGCCGCATTGCTGTCCAGCACCATTGCGCACGTCTATGAGGATCGGAACCTAGAAAAACGACTGGCCCATTCCGCCGGCGCGTCATCATGGTTGCAGAAAAACTACGGGGAGCTGCAGCTTAAAGTCGGCAAGGCCGACCAAGCGCTTCTTGATTTCCGGAGGAAAAATAACATCGTCGCCATCAACCTTGAAGACGATCAGAACGAACTTTCCAGCAAAAGGAAACGCATTGCCGACGAACGCAACGCTTTGGAGGTGAAACTTATCGTCCTCAACGCGCAGCGCGAACAACTGCAGTCCGTGATCGGCGCGGATCCTCTTTTAGAACTCAACCCCATCCTGGCCGACAGCTCTTCGGCCCAGAAACTGAAAGAACTGTATCTCGAACAATACGGGCGCCTTATCCAGTTAAAAAGCCGTTACCTAGAAAAACACCCTGATGTGATGGCTCAAGAAGAGCAGCTAAGCCGTATCAAGACGGATCTGCGACGGGAAATGGATATGGCACGCAAGGGCGTCGAGTTGCAGTTCAAAACCTATTCGAAACAACGTTCGGATCTTGACGCCGCTTTGAACGAGACCACCAAACGCGCACTGCAGCTTGAAGTGAAGGCCTCCCAATACAACTCCCTCAAGCGCGAATTCGAAAGTCTTCTTAAATTGACTGAATCTGTCGGTGGAAGAGAGAAGGATACGGAACTCTCTTCACAGATCCGGACAAACAACGTCCACGTGCTGGATGAGGCCAAAGCTCCCACCACGCCCATTTCACCGAATGTGCCGCGGGCTGTGGGGGTTGCCGCCGCCATTGCCCTCGTGCTGGCCATCGGCCTCGCGTTGCTCCTCGAATCGCTCGATAACACCGTCAAATCTCAAGAAGACATCGAAAAACGCCTCGGGGTGACTTTTCTGGGACTGTTGCCGACCATCGACCCCGCGGATCGCGGCGGCTCGTTAGCATCCGCCAAGGGATCGGCTACCACTGAAACGGGCCACAGCTCCCGCGACCTGTATGTCCACCTGTTTCCCAAGTCATCGGTGGCCGAATGCTGCCGATCGATTCGCACCAACCTGATGTTCATGTCACCGGACAAACCGACCCGCACGTTACTGGTCACATCTGCGGGCCCCAAGGAGGGTAAGACCACCGTCGCCACCAACCTGGCGATCGCGATGGCTCAGTCTGGACAGCGCGTGCTCTTGGTCGACACCGACATGCGCCGACCCCGCTTGCACAAGGCCCTCGGGGTGCCCACAACCACCGAGGGAGTATCTAAAGCCATCGTTGGCGAGGGCGACGTCCTCAAAATGGTCAAGACCACCGACGTGCCCAATCTGTGGCTCCTTCCCTGCGGGGCCTGTCCCCCCAACCCGGCGGAACTGCTACACGCCGAACGCTTTCGCCGCGTTGTCGCCGAACTTTCTGCGGCCTACGATCGGGTTGTGTTCGATTCGCCGCCCGTCGGTCTGGTCACCGACGCCGCCATCTTAGCCCGCCTTACGGACGGCACAATTCTTGTTTCCAAAGCGGGGCGAACAACCCGAGATTCCCTGGCCCGCGCCTACCAGGCCGTATGGGCCAACGGCGAAGTGAACGTCCTTGGCTGTATCCTGAACGACCTTGATCTGAGCAAGCAAGGGCGTTACGGAGCCTATTCCTATTACTACCAGGCCCAGTACGGGACCTACTACGGCCAACCCAAGGACGAGCCCGCCGAAAAGAAGGCCTGAAGCCGGCAAGGGCCGGTATAGTGCCGCATCTTTTCGAGGAGGGCCTGATGACCATGCAGAACCGTCGTAGATCGAACGTCGTCTCCATTGCCGTGTTGCTGCTGGGCCTGTCCGGATTGGGCACCGCCTTCGCCCAGCCAGCCCCCGCGCCCGGAATACCCACGCCGAACGGACCGGCACCCCTTATGGTCCCCGAAGATATATCGCAGCCGACCGTGGCCGATGTTTCCACGACGGCCCTTGACCCCGCGTCTACCGTGTCCTACGGCGCGGCCATGCGGCTGCGCTGGATCATGGTCCCCAAATGGTTTCTCAAGCTGTTCACCCAAGCCAACCAGCCCTTGTCCAGCGTGGGCGTGGGTGCCGAATTTTTCCGCCGAAAGGGCGACCTGGATATTGTTTTCGGCTTCGGCTGGCAGGGCATGAGCCCCGGCGATGGTAACTGGTTGGGTAAGGGTAAAGATCCGGGGATCGACACCGATTTCATTCAGTTCCGCAACCTCGGGCTCGTGGGCGGCGACATCTCGTTTATCTGGCACCAGAAGTTCAACGAATACTTCGGTATGCATTATGGCGCCGGGTTTGGGTTGGCCGTCGTGACGGGCCAGATGTTGCGCATCTCTGCTGCCGGTTGCACCAAGGACAACATTGATTCGAAGGAATGTCGCCCGCAGCCCTGCAAGAATGTCGGCAGTGACTGCACAGAAGAAATCCTTCGGAAGACCGAAGGTATGGTTGATTCGGGCCCCGCCGAGGCTCACCGTTTTCGCGAATCTGGTGTACCGGGGGCGCTGCCGATCATCAACCTCGTCCTAGGCTTCGATCTGCATATCCCCGAACTCAAGGGCCTCGAAGCCAAATTGCAAGGCGGCTTCTACAATGCGTTTTTCCTCGGTTTCGGGCTCGGCTACACCTTCTGAAGCCTATTTTCCGCTTAGGCTACGAAGCTGTTTTTCCGCCTCGGGGCGGGAAGGTGAATCGGACGGGGCAAGTTCCAAGAACTTCCGGAAGGCCGGGGCCGCCGCCCCACGGCTGCCCCCACCCACCTCCGCCAGCCCCATTTGGAAATATAAATCGGCGGCCCAGGGCAGATCGGAAGGCAGCTTGTCGGCGGCCGCTCGAAAATGCGGTAACGCCGCCGCAATTTTCCCACGATCAAACTCATAACGCCCCAGTCGATAGCGCGCCTCGCGATTTTCAGCGCCAACCTGCAAGGCCATCCGCCACTTCTCAGCAGCGGCGTCGGCCTTCCCCATTTTGTCCAGGGCTTCACCCAGAAGAACGAAGGCCTCGGCTGATTTAGGCGACAGCTTTATCTCGGCTTCAAGATCCTTGCGGGCATCTTCAATCTCACCCTTGCGCAACCGGTATCGCCCCAGATCCAGATGAGCACCCGGCAGCTCTCCCGCCGCTTCCAATTCGCGGATCCCATCCTGGTCACGCCCTATCTTCAACAACACCCTTCCGTTGGCAAGCCGCAAATCGGGTCCGCTTTCGAACATTGCCGCCCGCTTGTATTCCTGCGCCGCGCGGCTCGGCTCTCCCTGGGCCTCCCGAATTCGTCCCAGCGTAAACAGCGCGCCTGGCGTGGATGCCGTCTGGGCCACGACCTTCTGAATTGCCTGGGCCGCCCGTTCGACCTGCCCCAGATCCAAGGCCAGTCTTCCCAAATCAACCTGGGTCGGCAACGACGCCTTCCCTGTCGCGAAATCCTCCTCCAACAGGGCCAACGCCTCAACCTTCATGCCGCGCTTCACAAGGACCGCGGCCAGACGGCGGCGCACCTCTGGGGTTTCGGGCAGCTCCTTGACAGTTTTTTCTAGCTCGGCCGCCGCTTCATTCAGTTTCCCCGCAGCCTCCAACGCCGATGCCAACCCCAGCCGTGCCGGACCCGATTTTAGGTCCCGCAACAGGGCCTTGCGAAAGACATCCACCGCCTGGGTCGTATCGCCGGCGTTGACTAAGGCTTGTCCCCAGGCCAGTTCTAAGGTCGCGCCCGGAGCCCCCGCCTTCTGGATTTTTTGCAGCACCTCGACCGCCTCCGTCGGTTTGCCGCGCGCCTGAAGCAACGCGGCCAACCGCAACGCCGCTGGAATGAATTTCGCGTCCAAGCTAAGCGCCTTGCGATACCCCTCCGCGGCCGCGTCCAAATTGGGAATCCGGCGTTTCTCTGCCGCCAACGCCAAAAAATAGGGGGATCTTGGATCCTGGGGCAATACCGCCGACGCATCCCGAACCATGGATTCACCTTCGGCCACCTGCCCATTGGCGATAAGGGCGCCCCCCAATCCTAGTTTGCCCACGGGAATCCTGACCACGGCCGCGCCGCCACCACGAAACCGCCCCAGGGCCTCGGTCACCTTGCCATCAAAAAGGTACGCGTGTCCCAAAGCAATGATCGCAGCAGCATTCTGCGTATTGAGGCCCACGGCTTTTTGCAAAGCGGCCCCACCTTCCTCCACGCGCCCGACCGCCAGCAGGGCCTCGCCCATCGCCAGGTACAAATCGGATTGATCGGCCGGCGACGATCCTGATCCAATTTTAGACACAAGGGCCTCCGCTTCCTTAAGCCGTTGCTCCGGCGGCGCCCCGCTCTGCATTTTTAGCCTCCCCACCATCGCGCCGCTGTGCCCAGGATTCGCCACCAGCACTTGGGCAAAGGTCGCTGACGCTTCGGCAATCTTGTTGGAATCTCGTTGGGCCACACCCAAAACAAACCGCGCCAACACCTGCCGCGGACCACCCGCGGCGGCCAGCTTCAGCGGCGCCAGCGCCAGATCAAGTTTGCCATCGAACACCCTACGGAGGCCAAGAATCAGTTGCCCTTCAGGGGACGTGGCGTGGGTACCCAAAAGACCATCAACCTCAGTGCCTCGCCCGCGCGCAACAGCAACCAGGGCCCGCGCACGCGCCACTTCGGCAACGATCGGATCATCAGGCTTCAGATCGGCGATAAGCCCTTCGGCCTTCGCGATCCGCCCCCGATCAGCGCCCCGGCCTAGGACCGAAAGTAACAAAAGCTCGGCGGCCTGCGCCTTGAGGGCAGGCGCACTCTGGGGGGCTGTTGCTGCCGTCTGAACCAGAGCATCGGAAGCCGCGCCATAGGCCGAAAACTGGTCGCGCCCCAGATCAGATTCGTAGGGTAAAAGCGCCGACGCAATCGAAGGGCCTCTCGTCAAAAGCGGCAAGGCAAACGTAGCCCCAATCCCCAAGAGAACGATGATCGCACCGATCAGGCTAAATAGTTTCAGTCGGCTTTGGGGACCGGTCGATACCGGTTCAAGGCGCGCGCCTTGGCGTTTTTTTGGGGGCGCCATCCGGGCCACGTTGCCAGGCAGATCCCCGGCCGTCGTGTTTGGCATTGCCATCGGGTGGGCGCGTGCCCCTGGCCTCGACACACCCGCGGGCGCCGCCCCTTCCATTTCCAGGCTGAATCCCAAGTCAGACTTCGCGGGCGCGGCCACCGACAAACTACCGATCGGCGGCAAATCCATATCGCCTAGGCCGCTCAGATCCAGTCCTGGCGGGGGCGCCGCAGGAGGGGGCCTGGGGGATCCTGGGGGCGGTCCCGCAGGTGGCGAGACGGCATCCCCCATCAGCCCTTCCAGCGCTGGATCCAGGCTTAGATCCAGCGCCTGCGGCGTTATCTGGGGCGGCGATTTGGTCGGGGGTGCCGCTGATGCAAGCGGCGGCCCGAGATCCGGAAGGCCGTCCAGGTCCAGGGACAACGGCAGCCCATCGGGAAGGGGTATCGGTGAAGCTGGGACCGCAAATTCCAGGTCGAGATCCAGCGGCGCCAGGGGGGATTTGGCCGCAACCGGCATGTCGCCCAAGAAAATATCGATGCCCCCACCCCCTCCCGAAAAGCCTGGCGATAGTGCGGGCGGGGGCACGTCCATCCCCAGACCTTCAAGGGATAACGATGCAGAATCCGGCTCCCGTTCGCGGGGATCTAGAATCTTAAGGGGTCGGGGTCCTGACGACGTCGGTACGGGCAGGTTCGGCCTCGGCACGTTTTCGCGCGCGGCCGGCAAATCAGGCCGGGGAACCGATTCTCGCGCCGCCGGCAAATCAGGCCTCGGCACGTTCTCGCGCGCGGCCGGCAAATCAGGCCGGGGAACCGATTCTCGCGCCGCCGGCAAATCAAGCCGTGGGTTTTCCACGCTTTCGCGCGCGGCGGGAAGATCTGACAAGCCAGACGCCGCCGGCAGGGGCGCCGAAGGGAATCCGAAAATCGTTCGGCGGGGTTCGCTCGATCGGGCCCCAGCGCCCGGCATTGGGGGGGGGCTTGCCTTCACCGTGGCGCCCAATCCCGTCGCGCCCACCCGCGGGGGCATTGGCCCTCGCAACCCCTCTCTAGGCGTCAGGGCCTCGGAAGACGGCCGCGGGGGCGGAGACACCCCGTCGCCCGTGCGAGGCACGGTGGTTGAAGCCGGCAGCTCGGAAGATAGGGCCCGGGGAGGGCGAACCAACACAACGGCCCCACATACCGAACACGGATGCCGAATCCCTTCGGGCGGTATGGCCAGACCGGGCGGCAGTTCTTGGCGCTTGGCGCATTTGGGGCAAACTATCGAAATAGGCACGGATTTCCCGACGGACATCTTACATCGACGCCTCGTCGCCCTCCTAAACTCCTGAAGCGAAAAACGCCAGCCCGGCAACCATGAATCGGTCAGCGCGGGTCAAACCCAGGGCCAAACCGCATCTGACGTTTCTGGGCCCCATCCGCCGACTCTGCCTCGCCCGGGCGGTCCTTGCCCATGGCCTCCCTAATGCGATGTCGAAATCCCTCTTCCAGCATCGGCAACAAAAGCACCATTTTTGCCTGCTGTAGTGGCGTCAAGACCTTGCGCATGGATCGCCACCGTTCGTCCTCGGCCTGGGCGCGCTGGGTGCGGCTCGCCTCCATTCGATCCAATAGCGACGCAATCTTCTTCGCGTCTGGGCTGGGTGCTTTGGTCTCGGCGTGAAGGTCCCGGAAGATTTCCCCCCGCTCTCGATGCAAATCACGCATCCGGTCATCGAACTTCCCCAGCAAAGGAAAAAGCCGCGCGGCCGTCGCTTCGTCCAGCTTCAGTTCTTCGGTCATTTTCCACATGCGCAGGGCACGCATCTGTTCAATGACTTCAGTTCTCAACTTGTCCCCGGGTGGTCCGGGGGGCGGAGGCGGATCGGCAGCCCCGGCCCCTGCAGAAGGAACGACAGCCATCAGAAGCCCTAGATAGCCCGCGCCAATCCATGCGCGCGGACTCACAGATCCCTCCCTAGCGCCTGCTTTAGCAACCTCAGGGACCGCAGATCAAGGTCGTCAAGCGCCTCGACAGCCGAAGGCAACTCGGTGATTTCATTCTCGGAACCGAAAGTCTCGAACCCCGCGGAAAGCCCGTCTTTAGCGGGCGAGCCCCCCAATCCATCCAACACCCTGCGCAATTCCTCATCCTCAAGGTCGCCAAGAAGGGCTTCGTCCAATTCCGTCCCTAGCGCCAGATCGCCGCGCAACACAGGCACGGAAACGCCAGGTTCATGACGGATATCAAGGGATCGGGGCGCGGCCGAAGAAGCGGTTGATAAAGCCCCACCAGAGGTCGCCGCACCCACAGCCAGATGCCCTGCGGCAGGTGGATAAGCCGCATGCGTCAAGGCAAAGATGAGAAGGCCGACAACCGCCCCACCTGCAAACGCCGCAGGAACGGGAAGCCGCAGCCACCCACCCATCCACGTCCACAGCGAGGGGCGAGGCAAGGGCTGGACTGCCGCATTGCCCGCCACATGAGTGTCCCAGGACGCGATCACCCGCTGCGGTAACGTATCCCAATACCTCTCACCGGGATCAAAGGTGGGCGCCAACATCAGGCCCGCTTTGATCCGGGAGACCTCGCGCATGTCCGCTGCGACCCGGAAACAACCCAGACAGCTACCAACATGCTGCGAAAGCATTAGGTCTTCCGCAACGCGAATTCCAGATACCAAACGATCCACGGCTTCCTCGCAGGAAACCGGCGCCCCCGCAGAACGCCCCGAAAAGCTCATGGTGAGCCCACTTTTCCCAGATTTGCGACGCCGAGCAGGGACTTCAGACGCCTCACGGCGTAGTGAAAGTTGACCTTCGCCGCCCCTTCGGTCGTGTCCAGCGCGACGGCGATATCCTTAAAGGAGAGCTCGTCATAGATCCGCAATTCCAGGGTCATCCGTTGCTTGGTCGGCAGTCCGTCGACCGCCCGCCGCAGGGTTTCAGAATCCTCGCTCGATTCAATACGGGCGATGGCCTCTGGCGGGACGGACGGTTCGGCGGCCCCGATCTGATCTTCATCGACAAAACGGGCATTATCCCGCAGGTGGTTGAGCGCGAGGTTCACGCCAATCCGGTAAAGCCACGACCGGAAAATATGAACCTCCCTCAGCTCCCCGACCTTGTCCATGACGCGAATAAAAGCGCGCTGCACTAAATCGGTCGCCGTGTCGTGATCCCGTACGTAGCGAAAACACAGGTAATAAAGCGGCTTCTGGTGACGCCTGACCAGCGCTTCGAAGGCCGGACGCGACCCCTCCCGCGCCTGGAGAACCAGGTCGTCATCAGAGGGAGCTTCAACGTGCGGCATAGACCCGGGACCTAATTGTGGCACGGAAATCCGGTTCAGTTGCATCATCTGGGGGCCGTAAGGAAGACCCAAGGTCCTTCCAGCCGGTTAGGCGAAACCAAGGATTCGCAAAACAACGAGGTTACAGCACCCTACCCCTAGTCCAGGCCGACCCGGGTCCAGAACCGCCTACTGGGAGGTCCCAGGTTCACGAATCTGTATCACCGCCAATTGGTCTTCCAGGGTTTGAATCGTTGTGCGAAGCGTCGCAACCTCTTCCTGAGTCGCAAGGCCAAACACGGAAGCCGCCAGGCGCCCACAGCGATCCATCCCGGTTTTCATAGCGCCGCCCATACTCATCGCTTTCATCGCAGCGTTCATCAGCCGCGGATCACTGGCTAATTTTGAAACCGTCGGGCCTGTCGCCAGCTTCATGGCCCGGCCCACCACCACATCCTTGAATGCATTGAAAAGCGCCATTTGTTAGCCCTTTTGCCATGCGGGAGACGCCCGGTCAATGCTGGGATTTAGGGCCCTGACCGTATCAACAACGCCCGCGCCCGCGCCTGGGCCGCCATCACCGGGTCGCCCAACCGTTCGGCCAGGTCGCCCAACAAATCCTCCCGGGCCCCACGTTCCTTCAGGGTCAGCCTCAGATCCCCCCTGGTTGTCAGCAACGACATCGCACCCCGAAAATCGTTTCTCTGAAGTCTTAGCCGCACGCCCCCCAGGACAAGTGCCCCTTGGCGGGGATCAAGCCGAAGGCCCGCGTCGATGGCTTGATCCGCACGATGGGCTTCGTTAACACCGGCCAGGGCCTCTGCAGCGCGGAGGAAATGACGGGGATCTGATGTTACCCGCAAAAGGGATTCGCATGCGCGAACGACGAAGGCCCGATCTTTGGCGCCGAGGGCAAGCGTAAGCCGTTCGGCCTGCCAGGTGGCAGCGCCTGCCCCTAGGTCAACAGCCCGCGCCGCGATGGCTTCGATGCGAGACAAGCGCCCGCGCGCAATCAGATAAAAGGCCACGTCCATCAAGGCCCGCGCGGTGGTTGGTTCCGCACGATCGATAAACGTCTCTCCCACGACACCAAAGGCCTCATCAATCCCATGCCCCGATCCCCGCTCGCGTGCCAAACGATACTCAATGGCGGCCTGGGATCGACGCCCTATTGTCGCAAGCCAACGGGCGGCCTGAAGATGCCCTGCCGGATCTGCGGGGAACAACCGCTGGGCGCGGTTCAGGTGGCGGCCCGCACTGCGATCTGCACGCCGGGTCGCCTCGGTCGCCGCCAGAAGTTCTAGGTACGAATCCGCCGGATGCCGCACAATGGCCGCGTTTAGAAACGACGTGACGGCGGGATCGCGGCTGACAATCATCGCGCGCCCTAACGTCCTTTCCGCATCCATCGTAAAGGGCAATGCCCTGACCCCCAATAGCACCAAACCCGTAGCCACGACCAGCGCACCGTAGGCTGCCCGGGGATCGGATTTTTTGGCCCCGCCGGCTCCTGCCTCCTTCAGTTCTCGCAGGCGCGCCACCACGATCCCCAGGAGTGCTGCTGCCGGAAGTGCCACCCCGGGCAGCTCAAGACCAAAATCGAAGAGTTCGTGGATGCCAACCGCAATCAGGGCGGCTAAGGCAGCTTGAGACGATGGTTCAAGCCGCCCGATTCCACCCCAAATTCTTCGCCCCGTCCGAAGCACCAGTGCGAAAAACAGCAAGGTTGCCGGAAGGCCCCACTCCGAAGCCCATTGCAGAGGCAGATTCTCTGGATACTGCAAACGAACCCCTTCATCTCGCGATCGATACCGAGTCGTCGGCGCTTCGAAGGCGCCACGACCGACACCCGTGAGGGGGTAGTCCGCCACCAGCGCCGCGGACGCAAGCCAGCCGCGGGTCTTCTGGTTGTCCCACGGGTGTGACGTGTCAGTCGGCACCAACCGTCCACGCAGTCCGTCTTCTAACCACAGGACCGCGCCGCCTGAAATGCCGACGATGACCCCCGCGAGCGCCAGAGCACGAAGGGTGCCAAAACGCCGTGCCAGGGAAAGAGTCATCAGGACCACGACCCCACAGCCGGCCCCTAACACCCCGCCACGCGATCGGGTCAAGGCCAGGGCGACCCCAGATAGGACCGCCCCCGCAATGGCGGCGCCCCTTAGCCCGCCCCGCTGACCGATGGCCAAACCCAAACACAGGAGCAGCCCGATCGCGAAAAACGAGGCGGCGTGGTTGGTATTCACGAAGGTACCAAATACCCCCCCACCCGACATGTGCTGCACCGGGATGAGGCCGAGAATTTTTGTGACCGCGAACGGTTTTTGCACAAGGGCGAAGATCGCCATGGCCACCGCAGCCGACCCAAGACTTAGTGTCAGGGTGATTGCCCTGCGGCTACGGCGTGCAAAGCCGGCAACAACGGTGAACACCAAAACCCACGCAACCCCACGCACCAATGCCAACACCGTGGCGGGAACATCCAAGGTCAGCGGGATCCAACCACTTCCCCCTGAAACCTCGGCCCGCAGATCCAAGGCCCGTGGCGACAGCAATCCAACCAAACCACGAGGCAGGGGGATCAAGGCGATCGCTGTGACACCCAGACTAAGGCCAAAAAGGCCCAAAAATGGAGGCAACGCCACACGCCCGCCCCGGCTGAGCAGGTGAATACCGAACAGAGCCGTCGCGGCGGCCGCCACCACGATCTGCGCCCACGGCGGGCCCCCTCCGACCAAGAGGGGGCCGAGGAAAACGACGACGGCGGCCATGGCGGGAATCACCCGCCGTAACGCGCCCCTTGCAGAGCGACCAGGGCGGGCGTCGCCCGTCACTGGGACGAGGTGAAGAGGAACGGAAAGGCGACTTCCACCGCGCCACCCGATGGTGCCGGAAAGCGCCAGCGCGCCACCGTAACCTTGATGCAGGTGGCAACTTCGGTGTCACCGATTGTGTCGCTCTCAATGCCTACCCCTTGCACCGTACCTGCTGGCGTGATGGTCCAACGAACCACGATCTTGCCATTCAGATTTGGGTTGCGCTTGAGCCCCCGCTCGTAGCAGGCCTTGATGGCAGACATGCGATTGCGGACTTCCTTGGCAACAATGCCGGGATCCAGTTCCCCGTCAACCGAAGGGGCCTCGCTTTTGACGACCCCTGTGACCCGCCGTTCAGGGCCGACCGAACCCGTGCTGGCCCCCGATATGTCGGCGCCGCCGCGCAAACCGGAAATGCTGGCAACTTTTCCGCTGCCACCCGTACCCGTCTTGATGCCGCGCAATTGGCCTTCGCCCGTCGCCACCGACAAGCCGCCCACGCCTTGAAACGCCTTTTCCTGGTCGCGGTCAACGTCGCCCTTACCAAGGACGTCAGCAATTGATCCCTCCCCGTCTACGCGCGCGCCCAAGATCTTCAAGATGCCGGTGTTCTTCACCTGTTCGGCCAATCGGGCGCGACGCTCGGCCGCTTGCCGCTCGCGTTCCTCGGCCGCTTGCTTCTTCTCTTCCTCGGTCATTTCCTTCTTTTTGGCAGCCTGAACCGGGGCCTTTTTCTCGGCCTTCTTGTCCGGGTCTTCCTGTTTTGCTTCTGCCTTCTTTTCTTCGACAGGGGGCTGTTTTTTCACAACCATCTGCACGAATCGATCAGGAATCTCCTCAAGATCGGGCTTGCGCGGCCAATCCACGCTGCGCAGGTAGATAACCAGCGCGAGGTGGGCCAGGAACGATGTGGTGGCAATGGTCGTGAAGAACCAGTCCAGACTCGCGGTAAAGGAGCCACGCACCGATGCTGGCAGCTGAGGACGCGGCTGGGGAGGGGGAGGACTGACAAACTGGAACAACACCGTCACGTCGCCGATCGAAACCTTGCCGCGTGACCGTTCGTCCAAACGAATGATCGACGTGTCGCCCTGCTGCCGCAGCTTGCCCGACTGTTTTAGTTGGCCAAGAGACAAGACTTCGTTGCCAACCGCGATCCGGGCGTCCATGGTGCCCGAAAAGTGACCCACGTACCCTTGTGGCGTTGCTTCGAACAGCGTCCACTGCCGCGGCAACGATTCGGACGGCACGACGAAAAGATTCTTCGCTGACTGGCCCAGCGTGATGTTTGACCGCTCGCGGACCAACCGCTCTTCAACGATGCGGTTGCCTTGTACGATGCCGATCCGAAGGATCTTCGGTTTCGGGACAATGGCCCCGGGGGCCCCTTTGGGAGATCGCGCGCCTGCCTGCGTGGCCATGATCGTTCCGTTCGTCTCTTTTGGTTAACGCCTAAAACTTAGAACGGCGACTTGGTGACGCTGTCCAAAATCTTTGGCACGAAGTCCTGCTTCAATTCCGTCCACTCGTAATTAATGCCAGATTTTTGCAGCACGTAAAAGGCTTCTGGCTTCTGGATCTTACCCGTTATCTGAATCTCAGAGGTAATTCGGTACACCTTCCTGCCGCCGGCCCCCCGTTCAACCTTCACGTTGGGTTCTGCAGAGGGGGCGCCAGCAGCAGGGGCGGCGGCGGGGGACGGGGCGGCGGGGGCGGCCGCCGCAGGCTTCGCGGCGCCCTTCTTTTGAGCAATGGCGGGACGGGCAAATGCCAGCGTTAAAGCGACAATTCCCAGGGCCAAAACCTGCCTAGTACCCGCAGTAAATGTAGTCAACGTGGTCACAGCATCCCCCTTGATCATTTCTTCGGTGCCACAGGCGGCGCGGCCTGTCCCGCAGGGGCCGCAGCAGGGGCGGCGCCGGCCGCAGGCTGTGCCGCTTTTTGGGTCTGCCGTAAGCGTTCTCGCTCTTCGGCCTTCTTTTGGCGCTCTATGCGTTTTTGTTCCTTAACGATCTTATCCTGGGCTTCCGTTAGATAAGGGTCAACCTCGGGATAGGCCCTCATGCCCACCGTCGTCACCATCTGCTTATATTTTTGGAAGTAAGTGATCGACTGGTTCAAACGCGCGATGGTGTCCTTGTTCGGCATCTTGTCGGCATCCAGATACAAAATACCCAGGTGGAATACCGCATCGGCGTAATTAGCAAAAAGCTCCAGCGATTTTTCGTAAGAGGCCTGCGCCCGTTCGTATTCCTTATTGCCCCGGTAAGCACTGCCCAGATTCAGGTGCGCCTTGGCGAATCCCGGGTTCAGCTGGGTCGCTTTTTCGAGAGCCGGGATCGCTTCCCGGTAGTTCTTCGCGACGAGATACTCAGCCCCAAGGTTGTTCCACGCCTGGAAATGGTCGGGACGTGCGTCAACGGCCTTGCGAAGAAGTTCGATGGCCTGAGGGGTGTTGCTCTTCTCGACCTCCAAAAAGGCAAGAATCTGAAACATCTCCGCCTTCTCTGATTCGGTTGCATTGTTGTTCTGCATCATCCGCCAGAGGGTCTTGACCCATTCGTATTTGCGAAGCTTGTAGTACGCGCGGGCCATCACCATCATAGCGGGCGTGTATTTCTCGTTCTTGTTTAGGGCCGCCTTAGCCTGGGTGACGGCACCCTCGTAGTTGCCAGATTGCAACATTTTCATGGCCGCTGCGGTTTCGGCGGTAGGAATGAGCGGGGCGGGGGGCTCGCGTCGCTTCCGTGTTGTTGTAGGAGCGCCTGAAACTGGCACCTGGGCCCAGGCCGACGACACGTCAAACACCAAGATGCCCAGTCCCACGGCCAAAAGCCCTAACGTACGCTTCATGATCTTCGACCTCACGGCTGCTCCAATTGGGGCTTCTCGTCTTTTACGAACGGAAACTCATCGGGCAGATACTTGGACAGGTTCTCGCGCGCGGCTTTAACGTACTGATTTGTCACGCCCAACTGAACGGCTCGTTCCAGCGTCGCCTTCCATTCCTTCTTCGCTACCTCTTCCACCTGCGAGACGTACTGGGAAATGGCGTCTTTGTAGGCGGTCATCGTTTCATCCTTGCAGGCTTGATCCTTACCGCAGGCTTTCTTGGCCAACTGGACCAGATCGTCCGGGGGGCTATCGGCCGCCTTCAACAGCTTCTGACCAAACTCATAGAAGATATCGCCGCGTTTTAGCGACGCTGCCAGGGTCCAGGTGGCCCGTTTGTAGTCCCACACTTTTTTGAAATCTTCCTGCAAGGTTTTCGCGTCGCTGATGAACGTCTCAATCACCTTCTGAGCCTGTTTGGACTGCGTGATACGCAGAGGGCGGGCCTTAAACTCGTTAAACTGCTGTTCCAGCAGCAGGTATTCTGCCTTTGCTGCGGCATCCGCTGCCTCGGTTGCTGGGGGCAGTTTGCGCGCGATAAATTCGTCACGCACCTTTTGATACGCCCGCAACACGTCCGTTCGGCTTTTTGAGGTCTGTTCCGTCAATACGGCCAGCTTCATGTACGCCTCGATGACCGATTCACCGGCCGGAGGCTGATTTGAATACTTGCGGATCAGGTCGTTCAAACACTGCCGTTGTTTGTTGAGGTCCTTCTGTTTTTCAAAGGCTGTGCAACCAAACAAAAACGACTGGGCCGCGTCCGTCGGTTTGTCGGTTAGCGAATCCGAATACTGGCGGTACAACTGCGCGGCCCTGCCGTACTGCTGGTCGTTGTCCAGCAGGGTAGCTGCCAATCCCAGGGCTTCTTTTCGGTGCTCGTACGTGGCGAACTTCGGATCCGTCGCAATCTTCAGATACCCCTTGACGGCATCGTCAAAATCGAAAAACTGCTCATGGGCCTTGGCGGCCATCCAAACCGCGTCCCGTCCTTCGCCGCTTTCGGGATAGGCCTTGGCCAGTTGCTCGTAACACTTGGTGGCTTCGCCGAACTTGTAGACCTTCTGGTAGGTGTAACAGGCGTTATTTAGGTTCTTGGCCGCGTCCGGATCTTTCGGGTTCTCGTTCACCAAATCGATAAGGTCAAGGGCCAGACCTTCATCCAGTTCCGTCGACAGTTTTCCACCCGCGGGCCCGCCCCCCGGCTTGGCGGCGCCCGGGACGCCCGGTTTTGCGGTTGCCACACCCGTGACGATGGCAATGCCACCGCCACCTTCACGACAAACCGCCAGCTGACGATCGGTGCCCTTTTCTTCGTTCTCTTTTGCCAGTTGTAGGCGTTTTGATATGACCGATGACTTCACGGACGTCCGAATCTCCCGCAACCGGGCCATGTACGGCCCCGCCTGGGGTTGTTTGCTACACGGAGATTCGCCGAACATTTCCGCCACGGTTAAAAGCCGCCCCAGCGCACAGTCCTGCAGTTCTTCGTCCTTCACCTTGTAGTCGATGAAATACGTCTTCAACAGGGCATCGTAGGCCCGGAACCCCGTTTCGGGCTTGTCCTTGCAATAGGCTTCCGTCAGCAACATCAGCCGTCCGCGGGCTTCGGGCCACATCCGGTACCTCAACTGAAGGACTGCCGCGGCGTAACGAAGGTCGGGGACCTTTTCGTCCTTCAAATTGTTGGTGTACCAGTCCAGCGCCGACAGATAACGTTGATACACCTCGGGCATCGCCAAGGGGGTAACGGGCGGCATGGTGTTCTTGTCGTCCGGGATGGGGGGATCGTCAAGCTGCTTTGAATTCTTCATTCCGTCGATGATGTCTTCGAAGGACTTGATGACCATGAAGGCCGCAAGGACCTGATTCTTGTTATCGAGAACCGAATCCCGGACGTTGGTGTACGCGTTGATGGCCGCTTCGTACTGCAACGAGTAGTACAGAGCGTCCGCGTAGTACAGGCTGAATTCGTAGGACTGTTTTGAATTCGGGTAAGCCGCCAAATACCGCTCGTACAGTTCAGATGAGGTTTTATACAGTTGGCGACATTCAGCCAGCTTCGTCTGATCTTTGGTTTGGTCGGCCTTTTCCTTGCAAGCCTGCGCCGCCGCGTGGATGTTTGTCGCGGCTATCAACAACGCATCTTCGGACAGTTGTTGTGCGACAGCCAGCGCTTCAGGGTTGTCCTGATTCTGGCGGAACCATTCGGTGCCCTTGGTGTAATTGCGGCCCAGAAGCTCCCGTTCTTTAGAAGCCATCGCCATATTTCGATCGCGTTCGTAGGCCTTCACAACCTTTTCCTGGACGCGCGGAGCATCAGAGAAGAAAGGCCATTTGGTCAGCAAGGCTCGATACACAGCAATGGCATCGGCGTACTTCGTCTGATCGAAATACGCGTCCGCCAGCTTCTGGTAGATCTCCTTGACGTGGGGCTCTGCCTCGCGGCCTTTGTAGAAGGTATCGAGCCGTTGCAACCCGGTTTCCGGATCGGCAACAGTGTCTCCATCCCAGTCCGGTTCGGAAAAACTGATGGCCAGGTACTGAACCGCCTCGGGCCGCAGATCGGATCCAAACTTGTCACCTTTGGCTTTGCGCTGATCAGCCCATTTCACCAGGCCATCAAACTCCCGCACCGCTTCGACGTATCGGTTGTCCCGGTAGTAAGACCAGGCCAACTTATAAAGCGCCTTGTCGTAATAGGGTGAATCCTTGTAATCCAAAACTTTCTGGTACGCCGAAATCGCTTCGGCCAGTTCCGCCGCATCGAAATGCTGCTCGCCAATGCGGGTCCAGGCCTCGGGAACGAATTTTGATTCCTTTTTGACCGGCTCACAGCCCTTGTAGGGATCATGCATGACCCCTTTTTTGGCTCCGCCCTGCGCGGGCTTGAGGGCCTGAGGCGCATCAAGCGGCTTGTAACGGTTTGAACAGGTCAGCGCCAACAGCACCTGGCGGCCTTCGGCCTCCTTACCCATTTCGCCTAGGCAATACCCCAGCAAATAGTAGGCGGCGTCCAGCAGCCGGTAGCTGGGGAAATCAGTCAGCAGCTTCTGATACAGCGCGACCGTCTTGGAATAGTCAGGTTTGGGCGGCTCGGCCTGGGGCGCGGCGGTGTCAAACGACTTCTGGAAGGCTTCCTGCGCCGTCAAAAAGGCATCGGCAGATTTTTCGTAATGAAGTTCGGCCAGTCGAAACATCGCATCGGGCGTCCACCGGGTGTCGTGGGGATACTTCAGCAGGAACTTTTCGAACACCACGATGGCGGCGTCGCGCCTTGTGCGCTCATCATTCTCGTTGGAACCAATCTGGGATTCGTATTTCGATTTGATGCTGCGGATCTTTTCTTGATACGCACGCTTGATAATTACATTGGCGGCCTGGCGAAATCCCGTCACGGCCTCTTGGTACCGGGCCATATCCTTCGCCAACTCCTCCAACACCTCCGCCTCGGACGGCGCAGCGTGGGCCACGGCCGACGCCCCGGCCACCGACCAACCGACGGCCAGGCCGACGGCCAGCCCCAGAACTCGTCCCAGATGTGTGGGCGTCATCACTTGATCTCCTCCTCGATCTTGTCGCCCTTTTCGGCCTTCAGCAGCGAATCAAAATCATCCTGCAGGGACTTGAGTTCCAGCTTCTGCTGGCCAACAAGTTTTGAAAGGATGTTGCTTTTCTCGTCCTTCATGCCCCAGGCCACGTCAATAAGGCCCACGTCCGACTGGACGGTGAGGTTGTGAAACAGATCGGTAATCTTCGAATGCATAGCCTGCGCCAGCCCCCCCCCCACACCCTGCGATTCGCCTGACACCGCCCCCAGTTTCGTGTTTTCGATGACCAATTGGTTCTTTTCGGTCTGAAGCTGTTCGCGAATGCCCACCAAACGCCTGTCGGCTGCGGTATCAAGCCGCGTGTCGAATTGCTGCAATTGTTGTTGAAGGGCCTCGCAACGCCCCAGGACGGCCAGGTAGCGATCCAGTTCCTGTTGACCGCCGCCACTCATGGCCGCCCGCCCACGCAGCAATATATCTTGTTCCCGTCGGAACAAACGGGTTAGAGGATCCGTTACCGCCTTATCCGGCGTCCCCGCCGCCCCGGCCATCGACGCTTCCTGGCTTGCATCCACGATGTCATTGCGAACGTCTTCCAATTTCTTACGCAAGACGGCGATGTCGTCGTGGACTGCAGAAATCGGTTGTTTCAAATCGTCAGGCCGGATCTTTTGGTCAGCCTTCGACAGCACGAAATACTGTTCCATGGCCACAAGTTCGGCATCCAGGGACTGGATGATGACGTTCATCTCGGACGCCTGATCGTCCAGCGCGCTAAATTGGCCACGCATGCCGATATTGCGATCCCGCAACCCATCGGTAGTCGTCGGAAGCTTTTTGGCCTGTTCGTCGTACCAAAGGCGTTCGGCAGCAATCTGGTCAAGCGTCGTCTTGTCTTCCGGGCTGACGTACTGGGCGGCCAGGTTCCGCGCTTCCCCAGCAAAACGGCTTCGGATCAAAACAACCTGATTTACGATTTCGACAGATTTTCCGCGAGATCCGGCAAGATCGGCAAAGGCCCCGACGCGCGACCCACCATTGATGGCCCGTTCCAACCGTCCTAACAGATGTTCAGACTCGCGTATGTCACGGGTCAGATCCGAGACCGATCCCGACAGTTCAACCAATTTGGCCACGTCAGGCTCGCTTAAGGCGACCGCAATGGCACCCTTGGGGAAGATCGAAGCGACGTCGAATTTTTCAATGCCTTTGGCCAAGAGGGCATCGAAATATTTCGGATCGGCCGACGCCTTTTCGTGGGTCAGTTTTAGTTCCAGATAGACGGGCTCGTATTCGGCTAAGGTCTTTTTGAACTGAGCCTCGGCTAGGGTGAAATTTTCCATCCGGTTGTGCAAATTGCCGATTAGCAACTTCAGGTCAGGTGCGTGGGGCGCGGAAGGATCCTGCAGCAGCATGAGATCAAGCGCACGGTAGGCGTTCTTGAAATCGCCCGCCTTGATGGCGCTCCAGGCCTGTTCAAATTTTGCATCGCCGTAGTGCTTCGATTCCCGGGGAACCAGGTCATAGGCCTGTCGGGCCAGGTCCAGCCGAGCTTCCTGGTAGTTCAGGCGCCCTAGGGCCAACCGCGCTAGATCTTGGATTTCTTTTTCGGAGTCGGTGCGCACAGCCAGTCGCAACACCTCGTCAAACCCCGCCATCGCCCCCGCCGCATCGCCGCGTTTGATGAGCGTCGTGGCGATAAAATACCGCGCCTGCATATAATACGGGCTGGTCGGCGGGATCTGGGCAAACCCCAGCAAGGCCTCGTCGAACTTGCCCCGAGTAAACAGGTACTTGCCGCGCACATAGGGAACCGACGGTTCCAGTTGTGCCAGGGGTATGCGCGCCAGACGGGCAAACACGTCGTCGATGCCCGTGTAGTCATCCGTCCGCATCGCGATTTCCACGATCCGCTGCAGCGCCTTTTGTTCTTTCACCGACCCCGACCCCCGCCTTCCGCCCATACTGAAAAATTTGCGGGCCGACAAAAAATTGCCGTCCTTGTACAAGGATTCGCCCAGCAAATAGATGGCGTCATCGTAGGCGCGCGTGTTCGGAAACTTTTCGATCACGTCAAGGCTGATCGTGGCGGCTTCGAAATAGTTGCCGAGCTGGAAAAGGGTTTCCGCCTCGACCACGCGCCGTTCGGCCAGGTTGGGATCAGGTTTGTCATTGTCACGAAAATCACCCTGCAAAAGCCGCGATTTTTCGTCTAGATCGCCCAGTTTGCGCTGGGCATCATCAATGCGATCCGCATGTGCCACTTGTCCGCCAAGGCCCAAGGCCAAGCTGCCAAGCGCGCCCACCTGTCCCCATCTTTTAATCTTGCTGACCATTTCGTTGCCCTTCGCTAGACCGGGTCGGGGCGACGGGGCCACGTCGGCCCCCGCACCGGCCTTGTGATCACTTCTTCGCGCCAGCCGAGCCTTCGGGGTTCATGGAATTTACGACGAACTTGAGGTCGGGTTTGTCTTCCATTTTGGTCGTGACGCCACCTTTTTCGACACCCGTGATGGTCACCGTTGTCGCCTTGCCTTCGCCAGCGGCAAACGTATTGCTGCCTGTGTTCGTGAACCGCATGCCTTTTAGATATGAAAAGACCCCGAACCCGTGGCCCTGATAAGCCACCTGCACGCTCAAAGTGTGAGATCCCGGCTGAATCGCGCCGTTATAGATGTCGAATTCCTTCATTTCGGCCATACGCCCGCTGTCGTCAGTCTTGTTGAAGATCTGTACGCCGTCCATCGCGACCACGGCCTTGACCAGCCGGAAGGATCCCCCCATCTCATTTTTGAACTTAACCACGCCCCGGGAGGCGCCGATGACCCCGCCCAGTACGGTTTCCTTCAACTGGTTCAGGCGGGCCTTGGTGCGGAACACCTGTTCTTTGAGTTCATTGACGTTTCTTTCAAGCGCCTTAAGCCGGACGGTGTAGCCATCACCTGCCCCTCCTGCTGCGGGAGCGGGAGCCCCTACCGGCGGCGCAGACGTCGGAGGCGCAGGTGCGGGAACCGCTGGCGCGGGAGCGGGAGCGGGAGCCGCACCGGTCACCGCGCCGGCGGCAGCCGCTGTCGGTTTGGCGCCAAGATTTATCGATCCCGCGCCGGCTGTGCCCGCCTGTTGCGCATGGGCAACGGGGGCCGATAGGCCAACATCCATCGTGGTGGTGAGGACCAAAACGCAAAAACCCCAGGTTCGTCGCAGTGTCATCGCTAGCTCCGCAGATGAGGGCCAGGCCAAGCCTTGCCCACGTGGTTTGGGAAATGTCCGTAGTTTTAGAACAATTCGTGGAAGATCCAATACCTATCCCGGTTGCATGCTGCATCGCGCCCAGTAAAGGTCCGAACATATTACCAGACCCCGCGCGTCAGCGCGCTTTTCGCTTTGTCTTCCTTGGACGGGGCCCAATGGGGGCCTCCGGCGTGAAACTGGGGGAAGGGGCGGACGCGGCTGATACCTTCTTCCAAACGGCCTCCAAAAGTTCTGAAACCCCTTCGCCGGTTGAGGCACTAATCGCGAAAAATGGGAGGCCCCGGCGCGCGAAGGCCTGGCGCAAACGGGTCACGCGTCGGCGCGTATCCGGATTGTCGATCTTGTTCAGAACGACCAGTTCCGGGCGCGCGGCCAAATCGGCCGAATAAAGCTTCAATTCCTTTCGCAGCGTGGCGTGGTCGGACAGCGGGTCGCGATCGGGATCGAGGCCAACTTCCAAGATATGGACCAAGACCCGTGTTCGATCGAGGTGGCGCAAGAACCGATCCCCTAGCCCCGCCCCGCCGTGCGCCCCTTCAATAAGGCCCGGAATATCGGCCACCACCAATTCGCGTTCACCCGGCAACCGCACCACGCCTAGGTTCGGGACCAAGGTGGTGAAGGGGTAATCAGCGATCTTTGGACGCGCGGCTGACACCCGCGCGATGAAGGACGATTTGCCAACGTTCGGAAACCCCAACAGCCCGACGTCGGCCAGCAATTTGAGTTCAAGCCGGATATGTAGTTCAGCCCCGGGTTCACCCGGGTCGGCGCGCCGGGGGGCCTGATCCGTCGAGCGGGTGAAGTGGCGGTTGCCACGCCCTCCGCGGCCACCGGATGCCGCGACAAACCGTTCACCATGTTTGTGAAGATCGGCGAGCAGTTCCTGTGTCCGGTCGTCGAAAATCTGGGTTCCGGGCGGCACGCGCAGGATCAGATCATCGCCACCCCTACCGTACATGTCCTTGTTGGCACCCGGTTCGCCGCTTTTGGCGTGGTATTCGTGCCGATAACGGAAATCAAGAAGCGTGGAAAGGCCCTCGTCGACCTCCAAGATCACGCTGCCTCCGGAGCCCCCGTCGCCACCCGAAGGGCCCCCCAAGGGCACGAATTTCTCACGGCGAAATGCCACCGCACCGTTGCCTCCGTCACCACCCCTTACCCGCAGGCGGGCTTCATCGACGAAAGCAATCATGTGTGTACCAGCCCCCGCCAGGCGGGACCAAACGCGATCCGGTTAATTCGCCGGAGCCGCAGCCGGTTCAATCCCGACCATTTGACGGCCTCGGGAGACATTGAACCGAACAAATCCGTCGACCAGCGCATAAAGCGTGAAGTCACGACCACGCGCCACATTCAGACCTTCGTGAAACACGGTGCCTACCTGGCGGACCAAAATATTTCCGGCCCTGACCCACTGACCTCCGAAACGTTTCACGCCCCGGCGTTGGCCGTTAGAATCGCGACCGTTGCGGGAACTGCCTGCGCCTTTTTTATGGGCCATGGGACTAGGCTCCTACCTTGATTGAGGTAATCTTTAGGGCCGTAAAAGGCTGGCGATGGCCCGACTTTTTCCGGATGCTCTTGCGGCGCTTGTACTTGAAGATCGTGATCTTGGCGCCCAATCCCTGTTCCAGGACCTCGGCCTCGACCTTGATCCCGGGAAGTTTTGGCTTCCCGATCTGCACCCCACCAGCGTCGTCCGCCAGCAGCAATGCGTCAAAAGCAACCTTGTCGCCTTTAACGACGAGAAGTTTTTCCACGCGCAAGGTTTCACCCTCGGCTACGCGGTACTGTTTTCCACCAGTCTGAATTACGGCATACATGGGTTGGCTCCGAGAGAGCGGCGTAATCTAGTCGAGAGCGTCGGGCTGTCAAGGGGTTAGTGGGTGGTTCGGCGGATGGCGACGGCGTGGCCATGTCCGTTTAGCCCTTCGACCTCGGCGATGCGGACAATGTCATCAACCTGCGCGTCCAAGGCGACGGCACTGTATTCAATCAAGGAGCTGCGTTTGAGAAAGTCGCCCACCCCTAGCGGGGAGGCAAATCGAGGGCTGCCTCCGGTGGGCAGGACGTGGCTGGGACCGGCGAAATAATCGCCCACCGCTTCAGAGGCGTGATGGCCCATGAACACCGCGCCGGCGGTCACAAAAGGCCCAAGCGAGCGAGCCCCTTCGATGGCCAGACCTGCGTGTTCAGGGGCGATCATGGACACCATGGCCACGGCTTCAGCGGTTGTACCAACGACAATACATAGGCCCTGGGCGGCCAGCGCCTTGGCGGCGATATCGCGACGGGGCAAAACGGCCAGTTGTCGGTCGACCTCGTCAACGATAAGGCGGGCGACGTCGGGGCCTACGGCAACCACGATAGGAATGGATAGGACGTCGTGTTCGGCCTGGGCCAACAGATCGGCAGCGACCCAGGCCGGGTTGGCTGTGTGATCGGCGGCGATGGCAACTTCGGTGGGGCCTGCCAGAAAATCGATGCCAACGTCGCCATAGACCAGACGTTTGGCGGCGGTGACGTAGGCGTTACCGGGCCCCACGATCTTGTCGACCCGGGGGACCGTGGCGGTGCCGTAGGCCAAGGCCGCGATGGCCTGGGCACCACCTATGGGGAAAACGCGATCGACGCCCGCGATTTCAGCCGCGGCAAGGGTTTCGGGGGACGGGCCGGGGGTGACCATGATGATTTCGCCGACGCCAGCGGCGCGGGCGGGAATCGCAGTCATAAGCACGGTGGAGGGGTAACGCGCGGTGCCCCCCGGAACGTAAATTCCCACGCGGGAAAGCGGGGTCACCCGCGACCCCAAACGAACCCCCTGCTCTTCGTATTCAAAGGAATGGGCGACGTGGGTGCGTTCGCGATCGGCAAACGCACGGATGCGCGCGGCCGCCCGTTCCAGAGCCGCGCGAACCACAGGCGTGACCTGGGCCGCTGCGGCCCGCCAGGCGGTCCGATCAAGTTCAAGGGACGGCAAATCTCGGCCTTCGAAACGCAAGGTCAGCGCGCGGATGGCCTCGTCCCCACGGGCACGGACGTCAGCAATAATGTCTCGGGCAGCCGTTTCAACGCCTGTGGGGAAATGGGCCGATCGGGCGCCCAGGGCGGCAATGCGGGCGGCATAATCTGGATTGTCGGGGGACAGTATGGTCAGTGACACGGCGGTTAGGGAATAGCATGATGAAGGGGCCGGGGCGTCGGTTCCCCCTTGACGGTGGGGGGCCGCTGTCCATAGATCGCATGATGGCGAAGGCGAACGGAATGACGGGTGGGGCACCAGGGCCCCAGGG
>JAYUUT010000263.1:0-11968 GCA_043754455.1 Myxococcales bacterium | reverse complement strand
CAGTTGGCGATTCGCCATGGAATGAAGGGCCCGAACATGAGCCACGTGTCGGCTTGTTCGACCAGCGCCCACGCAATCGGTGAGGCCTATCGTGTCATTCGCCACGGGTATGCCGACGCGATGGTCGCAGGTGGTGCGGAAGCCACGGTGACGCCTCTGGGGATTGGGGGTTTCAATTCCATGCGGGCGTTGTCCACCCGCAACGACGCCCCTGAACAGGCGTCGCGGCCTTTCGACAAAGATCGGGATGGATTTGTGGTCGCCGAAGGATCAGGGATCATTGTCCTAGAAGAGCTGGAGATGGCCAAGGCACGGGGCGCGCGCATCTACGCCGAAATTTGTGGCTACAGCGCCAACGACGATGCCCACCACATCACCGCCCCTGCCCCCGAAGGTGAGGGGGCCCAGCGGGTCATGCGCCAGACGCTGAAGGAAGCGGGCCTTTCGCCCGCAGATGTCGATTATATCAATGCCCATGGGACATCGACCAAGCTTGGGGATGCGGGCGAAACCTTCGCGATTCGCAAGGTGTTTGGGGATCACGCCCGGCGGGTGATGGTCTCTTCCACCAAGTCAATGACTGGCCACATGCTGGGCGCCGCCGGCGGCGTAGAAACCGCCATTTGCGCCCTAGCCCTGTCGCGGGGCGTGGTCCCCCCAACCATCAACTACACGACGCCAGATCCGGATTGCGACCTGGACTACGTCCCGAACAGCGCCCGCGAAATCCGCCTGCGAAACGTGCTGTCCAACAGCTTCGGTTTTGGTGGCACCAACGCTTGCCTGGCCTTGTCCGCGTTCCGCGACTAAAAAACCGCCTTGCCAGGCCCGTGGTTTCATCATCGGGGCGATCAGTTTCCCCCCTTTTGGCAAACGTTTGCCCTGCTGCTAAACTGAGGAAATGTTGCAAGGTGTGATAGTGGGCGCAGGCTTCTTTGCGGGCTTTCAGGCCGAGGCATGGGGCCGCATCCCTGATGTGCGCATCACCGCCGTCTCGGATGTGGACGAGGTCAAGGCCCGGGCCTTCGCCTCCCGGTGGGGAATTCCCAACGCGTACACGGATGCTTCCGAGATGATTGCGCGTGTGCGTCCCGATTTCGTTGATATCGCGACCAGGCCGGAGTCCCATCTAGGGTTGGCGACGGTGGCGGCCACCCACGGTGCCAACGTTATTTGCCAAAAGCCCCTGGCCCCAAACTGGCAAGATTCCGTGGCCTTGGTCCAGCTTTGTCGGCAGCGCGGCGTGCGTTGCTTGGTCCACGAAAACTGGCGCTTCCAGCCCTGGTACCGTCAGTGTCGTCGCCTGCTGGACGATGGTGCGATTGGCCGGCTGTTCTACGCCGGGGTGCGGATGCGCACGGGGGACGGGCGGGGGGCCACGCCGTATGCGACCCAGCCCTATTTTCGCGAGATGCCCCGCCTGCTCATCTACGAGACGGGCATCCATTATTTGGACACGCTTCGCTATTTGGTCGGCGAGATAGACCAGGTGTCTTGTCGACTTCAGCGTGTGAATCCAGTCATTGCTGGCGAGGATGTCGCGCTTGTGCAGCTTGTGTTTGCAGGGGGCGCACTGGGTATTTTGGACGCGAACCGATTTGCAGGAAGCGATCCGCCTGACGTGGCATTTGGCACGCTGACCCTTGAGGGCGATAGCGGGACTCTGCACGTCGCCGCTGACGGCCAGATCTCGCTGACTGAATATGGCGGTCGATCGCATCGCCATGTCTATGACATTCCGACTGGTGGTTATCGCGGCGACAGCGTCTTCGCATTGCAGGCCCAGCTTGCTTCCGCGCTGCGAACGGGCGCTGTCGCTGAATCAGAAGGCGAAGACTATCTGAAGACCACTGCGGCGGTATTCGCGTGTTACGAATCCGCCGCCACAGATCTGCCGCAATTCCCCACCCAAATGCTCAGGAACATGCCCTGATGAAAAATTTCAACATCGTCGTGCTGCCTGGTGATGGCATTGGACCCGAGGTTGTCGCCGAGGGGATCAAGGTCTTGCGGGCGGTCGAGCGGCGGCTGTCAGGCGTCTCGTTCGCGCTGCAAGAGCATTCTGTGGGGACGGGTCAATATCTTAAGGGGGGCGACCCACTTCCCCCTTCGGCTTTCGAGGCCTGCGTGCGTGCCGACGCCGTGTTGCTGGGGGCGATGGGCCTGCCGGATGTGCGCTGGCCCAGCGGGGTCGAGATGACGCCCCAGATCGATCTGCGCGAGCGGTTGGATTTGTTCTGCGGCCTGCGGCCGGTGCGCCTGTTCCATGACGGTGATACGCCCCTGCGTCCATCTGTGGCGGGCACGATCGACATCATGCTGGTGCGCGAGAACACCGAAGGGCTATTTTCGTCGCGGCTGGATCGTCATGCGGCGGATGCGACCGTCGTTGATGATCGCCTGCGCGTGACGCGCGCGGGATCCGAACGGTTGTTTCATTCGGCTTTCGCGCAGGCCCGGCGGCGGCGTCGGATGGTCACACTGGTCGACAAGGCCAATGTTTTGCCGTCGATGGCATTTTTTCGGCGGATCTTCGACGACGTGGCCGCGCACTATCCCGACGTGCGCGCCGAACGTGTCTACGTCGACGCTGTCGCGCTGTACCTTGTGCGCCGGCCATATTCGTTCGATGTGCTGGTGACCGAGAACATGTTTGGCGATATTCTGTCGGACCTTCTGGCCGGCCTCGTTGGTGGGATGGGCATGGCGCCGTCGGCTGATATCGGGGCCAAGGCCGCGGTTTTTCAGCCTTCGCACGGGTCAGCGCCGGACATTGCCGGACGTCAACTGGCCAATCCCATCGCCACAATTCTTTCGGTGGCCATGATGCTGGACTGGCTGGCGACTACCGAAACGGTTCGAGGTGCGCGCCTGATCGAATCCGCGGTGCAAGGGGTCTTGGCTGACCCGGCCCAGCGCACGGCGGACATGGGCGGGTCCTTACGCTGCGATCAGATGGGCGATCTGGTGTGCGCGCACCTACCCGCCGAATAGGTGGGCGGCGGTGTTCCACAAGATGTTTCGCTTGTCCGCTTCCGCCATGGGGGCCGACAAGATCTTCAGCATCTCGATATCCAAGTTCTCTGGTAAATCCGAGCCGATCAACAGCCTCTCGCTGGGGATATGTTCCATCACTTCGCGGATGTGATGGGGCATCAGCGAAGACAATTCGACCCAGATGTTCGGGCAGACCGTCGCGGCGACGATGGCTTCTTGGAAGAAGATGCTGCCGCCTGCGTGTCCCAAAACGATGCGCACCTTGGGGAACTTGCGCGCGGGCATGATGAACAGGGACGGGGCCGACAAGGGTAGGCCGTCTCCGGTATGGGCAATGACGGTCAGATTGTTGGCCTCTGCCGCTTCATAGAAGAAGTCACTGCGTTTGGACAGTGGATTGATGGCCTGGTATTTGGGCTGCAGCTTCAGGGCACGGAAGCCGTAGACCTCCGCGCAGCGGCGGACTTCGTCGGCGAACGCAGGGGCGGGCACAAAGGGCGACAGGCAAACGGCCCCCACCAGGCGTTCGGGATGGGCGCGGACGGCAGCGCCGATCTCGTCGTGTTCGCGGCGATAGTCTTCGACGACTGGATACGGGATCACCACCGAACGATCGATCCCGAAGCGATCCATGTTCTCGAGCAGTTGTTCGGCGGTTGTCCGGCGTCCGCTGTGCCGCGCGTTGCCGACATGCGTGTGTGTATCGAAGATGCGAAAGCCGTCTTTCATGACGTCATCCTTTTGTGCGAATGGGAGCGGGGCCACATGAGTCTCGTAATACCAAGGTTGTGCGCATGACAATGGTCTGGGGCGCGGACGTGTTGCGTTCGGTTACGCGGTCAAGCAGCAGTTCAGTGCCGCGTTTGCCAACGGTGTACGCGGGTTGTTGAACAGTGCAAAGACGAGGCGCGAACACGTCTTGCCAGTCGTAGCTGTCGTAGCCGATAATGCTGACGTCATCGGGGCAGCGCAACCCGCACGCCTTTAGCGCCGCGACTGTGCCGATAGCCAAGGCGTTGCTGGTCGCGAAGATTGCAGTCGGGGGTTCGGGTAGCGCCAACAAGGATCGTGTGGCCGAAAACCCGTCCTGAAGGCTGAGCGGCACGCGGAATTCGGAGTTCTTGCGACGCCGAATGCCGCCTTCGGCCAGTGCCCTGTGATAGCCCTCTTGCCTGGCGCGATGGGTTGATACCTCGTAGTCGACGCTTATCAATCCAATGCGAAGGTGGCCCAGGGCAATCAGGTGGCTTGTAGCCTGGAAGCCTCCGCTTTTATTGTCGGCGACCACTGTATCCACGGGCAATCCGACGTCGCGGTCGAGGCACACCAAGGGGACCGGACAGGTTTCCATCCAGGGACGCCGGGTGGGCCCTGTGGGTGCATCGGGGGCAGCTATCACCAAAGCGCCGTCACAACGCAGGGCCCGCAGGCTGTTGAAATTCTGCTGCTCGCGTTCGCGATCTTCGTTGCTGTTGAACAGGATGATGGCAAAGCCTGCGGCGCGTGCGGCGTCTTCGGCGCCCTTTACCAGATCCGAGAAATACGGGTTGCTGCAGTCCGGGATTAATAGGCCCAAGGTCATGGTGCGTTTGAGCCGCAGACTTTGGGCGACGCGGTTGGGCGAATATCCCTGGGCGGCGGCGGCGGCCAGAATTCGCTGTTCGGTGTCGGCGCTAAGCCGCTTCTTGCGGTTCAAAAAGCGCGAAACCGAAGACACCGACACCCCCGCCTGTTTGGCCACAGAACGAATGCCGGGGGGGCCGGATGGCCTTCCGGCCTTGGCAGCGGAAGGGACGCGAAGTGCCATTTGGTCGTTTTATCACCTTTCGGGCGCAGTGCGTGTGTCGCTGGAAAATACTAATTTTATGGCTAGTATAACGTTTGCCCCAATGACAAGAAAACATCGTTTTTCGGTAGCTGTCGGGTTTTTCTGCGCCGTGGCCGGTATGGCACCAGCCGGTGCTGTGACCGGCGATGTACCGACGACTGACGGCGCGGGCGAGGTGACGGTCACGGGCGAGCTTAAGCGCTGGCACAAGGTGACCTTGACGATGGATGGTCCCTTTGCGCGTGAACGCGATGTCGATCCGAATCCGTTTACGGATCAGAGGATGACGGTTCGGTTTACCCACGCGTCGGGCGCGCCCAGCTACAGTGTGCCGGGGTATTTTGCTGCCGATGGTGTTGCGGCTGACAGCGGCGCGACCTCAGGCCGGAAGTGGCGCGCGCATCTTTCGCCCGACCAGGTGGGGATGTGGAACTACGAGATATCGTTCGTCAGGGGCAAACAGGTCGCGGTCAGCGACGTCGCGGGCCAGATCGTCGCGCCCTACCACGGCCTGCGCGGGCATTTTGTCGTGGCCGCGTCCGGAAAGAAGGGCCGTGATTTTCGTGCCCACGGGCGTTTGCAATACGTTGGCAAACACCATCTGCGTTTTGCGGGAAGCGGCGCGTACTTTCTAAAAACGGGGCCCGATGCACCGGAGACGATCTTGGGTTATGCCGATTTCGACGGCACGGAAGCCCGCCGCGCCACGGTCCCGCTGAAGACCTGGTCGTCGCATCGGGCCGATTGGCACGCGGGCGATCCCGTCTGGGGGCAAGGCAAGGGCAAGGGCCTAATCGGCGCCCTGAATTACATAGCGGGCAAGGGGATGAACTCTTTTTCGTTCCTGACCTACAACGCGGGCGGGGACGGTGACAACGTGTGGCCCTTTGCCGCGCGCGACGACAAATTGCATTACGACTGCTCGAAGCTGGATCAGTGGGGCATCGTCTTCGATCACGCACAGAAACTGGGCTTGTTCTTGCATTTCAAGCTGCAAGAAACCGAAATGGATGACAACAGGCAGGCTAAGGGAAAAGACCATCGCCAAGAGGGCAGCGTTCCCGAGGCGCTGGATAACGGTGACCTTGGGCCCGAACGACGGCTGTATTTGCGCGAACTGGTTGCACGATTTGGGCACGCGTTGGCGCTGAACTGGAATCTGGGCGAGGAAAATACGCAATCACCGGCGCAGCAGCGGCAGATGGCGGCGTTCTTGCGCGACACCGATCCTTACCAACACCTGCGCGTGATTCACAGCTTCCCCGACGAACAAGATCAGGTGTACACGCCGCTACTGGGTGATGGGTCGTGGCTGTTAGGCGCGTCTTTGCAAAACGCGTGGAATGTCGCGCACCAACGCACGCTAAAATGGGTGACCGAATCGGCCAAAACGGGCAAGCCCTGGGTCGTGGCCAACGATGAACAGGGCAGTGCGGAACTGGGAGTCCCGCCCGACCCGGGGTATGCGGGATTTAGTGGCAAAGCCCACGCCCAGGGCAAGCCCGACTATGACCTGCACGATATTCGCAAGTTGACGTTGTGGGGGACGTTGATGGCGGGGGGCGCAGGGGTCGAATATTATTTTGGTTATGCGCTGCCACAGAATGATCTGGTCGCACAGGACTGGCGCAGCCGCGATCGTTCGTGGGACTTTGCGCGCATCGCAGTGGCGATCTTCCGTGACGCCCGTATCCCGTTTTGGGACATGAACAATGCCGACGCTTTGGTGGGCAACCCGCATAACGACAACAGCCGTTTTTGTTTGGCCCGACCAGGCGACACCTATCTTGTCTATCTTCCCCAAGGTGGCAGCGCCGAACTTGACCTCAGCGCTGTCAGTGGAAGTTTTGGGGTCCAGTGGTGGAATCCCCGCACGGGTGGTCATACGACCACCGCGGTCCGGCGTGTAAAAGCGGGTAGTCGTGTGGCGCTTGGCAGCCCGCCTTCAGATCCGTCTGAAGACTGGTCGATCGTCGTGCGCCGCTGATGTACTTGATGAACGCGTTGCGGTTGCGTACCCTTTAGGAATGCCAACGTCGTTTTCACTTGACCCTGATATTCAACGGAGGGCCATGGCCAAGGCCACGGCAGACGGTCTAAGTTCGCTCTCATCGGCCATCCGCCTGTTGCTTGCTGGATATGTTTCCGGTCGCATCCAGATTGCCGCGGTCCCCGCCGTTGACACGGTGACCGTCGAAAAAGTTGAAGAAATTCCGATGGACGCGCGTAGCAAGAAAGCTGCGAATCGAATCTTCGCGGCTTTACGCAATCGTGGTTAGGCTTCTCATCCCCCATGGACTGGCCAAGCGCGAGTTCGACGATGACGACGTGGTTCGTGATGAGGTGATTGCGGCGTGGCGAAAAAAAGTTTTTCGCGTCCTGCCCGCCAAGAAAGTGCCTGGTTGCCGACTGCTCAAGGCCTATGTAACGACGCCCCGGGGGCCCCGCCGCACGCTGTTCCTGCTACAGGCCGCATCTGGCGAAACCGTTTTCCTTATGCATAGGCCCAAGGGCGACCCGGTTGGCGACAATATGTCTTATAAAAATCCGGCCTTTGTCCGTGCTGTCGACAAGGCGATGACCTTGGCCTTGCACGACATTGAGGAAGGTCATTTTGACGTGATTTCCCGTGAGGCCGAACTCCCCTGAGGATTTCCGGACACACATTGCAGAAGCCCTTGGCCAAATAGCTGTTTTTTCGACAGCATCCACATGTAGGTGTAGTGTCCTTTGGGTCAACGAAGGGAGGAGCACACCATGGTTGGTTTTCTATTTGTGATTCTGGGGGCAACGGCTACCGAGGCACCAGTGGCGGTGCCGCCGCCACCTGGCAGCTATGAAATCCAGGGCGAACTGACGTCTGTCGGCGGTCGGGTGTTGGCGCGGCCGCACCTCACCGCTTTATCGGGAACCGAGACTATTGTCGAAGTTCTTGACGGTACCCGGCGGGTCGCTATCGCAGCCCGGGTCGGCCCGACACAGGAACGGGGCTGTCACGCGGTTCATCTGAAATTTTCCGTGGTGAAACTGCTGCCTGATGGCAAGGAGATAAGCCACAGGGTCAGGGGGGCGACGCTACATTGCGGGGCCGCGCCTATCGCGTTTCAAGGGCTTGATCCGAAGGCGGCTTTGTCGTCCGATCTGCGGCTCACCATCGCGGTTTCGCCGAAGATCCCGGATTAGACGTCGCAATTAGGGACGTCCGTCCCTACGTGCTTTGCTGCTCGAAGCGCATCACACCACGCATATCGAAGGCACGCACCTCACCATCGAACAAGCTGAACGCCTGTGGGCAGGGCACCCCGTTGAACAAGCCGCTGCCGACGACGTGCGCGAACTTTTAAACTATCGCCAAGCCTTCAACCTAGTTTCTGAATACTTAACCAGCGGCGAACCGATCACCGAAGGCCTGGTTCGCGAGATTCACAAACAACTCGTAAGCGGCGTGCGTGGCGGCGAAGGGGGCCCCGGTGTTTATCGCAACGTACAAAACTTCGTGGCCAATAGCCTTACCCTCGCTGTTATCTACACGCCGCCCCCGCCCGCCGACGTGCCACCCCTGATGCATGAACTCGTTGCGTGGCTTCGCGCACCCACTGACATTCACCCCGTACTGGTGGCGGGCATCGCTCAGTTTCAGCTTGTGCACATTCATCCATTTCTTGATGGCAACGGTCGAACCTCGCGCCTGCTTTCAACCTTGTGCCTTTACCGCGCTGGTTACGATTTCAAACGCCTATTCACACTCAGCGAATTTTACGATCGCGACCGAGCACGCTTTTACCGCGCCCTTCAGGAAGTAAGGGAACAGAACCTTGATCTCACAGGCTGGCTTGAGTTCTTCATTGACGGCCTCGCCACCCAACTGGCAGAAGTGAAAGCCGCGGGCGAGCGCGCCATCCGGCGTGACGTCATCGTCAACCGCCATGGCCTGAACGCCCGCCAAGCCGCCGCCGTTGACCATTTTCTCAGCACAGGGCGGCTCGACATCCGCGCCTATAGTGCTCTTTTCCCCGGCGTTAGCCGCAGAACCTTGCAGCGCGATTTAAGCGCGATGGAGGCCATGGGCCTTCTGGCGCAGGAAGGCGAAACCAATAACCTTACCTACATCGCCTCCGGAAAATGGTGACCGCCCCTTCACGCTGCCCCCAGAACTTGCGACAAACTTGCGACATAACTTGCGACATGGCGGCCTTACCCCCGCCTGATTGCACCCCTTTGCCCGCCGTGCCCTAGAGATTGCCGTTATGGCTATTCGTTGCCGGCCGGCTGCTGTTCGACGGGCGGTGCGACGCGACGGCCGCCACCTTCTTGCACGGGTTGCGGGGCCGTGCGCTTACCGCCTTCGACGGCGGACGCCGGAGGCGCGGGTTGCTGGGGGGGCGCGGGCATCGCGCGCCGACCGCCGCCCTCCGCGGGTGTGCCCGAAAATCCTCCACCCGCTGAACCCTCGCTAGAGCCGCGCCATTGGCTTGGGGCCACGGGCGCTGAAGGTGCAGGGCTGGGCGCTGACGGATAGCCGCGCCACGCACCTGACGAGGGGGCCTGTTGGGGAGCGGGAGATCCTGCCGGGCTGCCGCGCCATCCGCCCTGCGGCTGGCCATAAGATGGCGACGCGGGTTGCCCCGTCGGCGACCCGCGCCATCCGGCCTGTGGGGCCGGTCCACGCTGCGGGTAGGGCTGTGACGGCTGGGCGTATTGGTAGTCGCGCTGCCCACTGCCTTGGTGGCGCCAGTGGCTTCGATAGTAGACCCAGCGGCCGTCGACGATGGCGTAGCCTGGGGCTATGTACGCAAACCCGTAACGCGGCGGCACCCAGCGGCCCGAAATCCAAAACCAGTCGTATCCGGTCCAGTCCCAATAGCCCTCGATCCAAATCAGGCCCGGGCCAGGAGGTGGGGGCACATATTCCCCCACGCGCGGCGGGGGTGCCGAGGCGACATAAACGTCCCCGTAGCCGTCCCCGTACCCACCGCCGTAGCCGTCGTAGGTTCCACTACCGCTGACCCCGTACCCCGAGCGTACGACGCACCCACCCAGCGACAAGGCTATCAGCGCGATAAAGAACGTCCGGGTCATGGGATCCTCCAAGCTACGACGTCTTAGGCTAGTCGCCGATTCAAGCCGGGGCAACAGGTGAATCCCGTCCAGAGAGGCGGGGCGCGCGATCACTTCGCGGTTTTTGCGAAGGGATCTTGGGGGGGGGTGTCGTCTGCGGGGGCCGGGGCGGTCTTTTTTCCGATGGGCGGGGGCGCTGTGGGATCTGTGGCCGGGGCGGTTTTGTCATCGGTGATGAGCTTGATATCCGATGAGGCCTCGGGGACCGCGGGGGACGCCGCTTCTGGTTCGACGCGCAGGCCCATCCGGGCGGGGGTGGGAAGGGGGGCTTTACCCCGGGGGGCGAGCCGCAGCGTGATAAGCGCGGTGACGTCTCGATCGGGGACGATGGAATGACGGGCGGGGCTGAAACCAGGTTTTAAGAATGTCAGCACGACGGGGTCCGAAGATCTGGGGAACTGTGCGGTGGTGGGCGAAATGCCCAGCATGGTGTCGTTGGGGCCACGCACCTCGGCGCCCCTGGGATCCGTCTGTAAGTGAATGGATACCAGGGCGGCCAAGGCGGTTTTTTCAACGTCTGCCTTGGGATCCTTCGGACGCAGGCCGGGCACGTGGGCGATGGCGCGGCCCACCCGTCCCCGAAGCCGGGCATAAAACGGATTGTCGCCGGCTGTTGTGACGGGGCCGGGTCGTAAGAACAACATCACGCCGGCGGCCAGGACGACGGCCACGCCTACGCCAGCGGCAATGTTGCGCCCCCGGGGCCGGGCGGCGGATCCGCCCATCATGCCCCTGCGACCCGAAAGCGATGGGTGGGAAATGACCGGCCCGATTTCAACGGGCCGAACCGATGATGACGACCCTGACGTCAGCTGGTGTTGCAATATGAGGGCGGCGCTGACTTCAAGTTGCGGCTCAATTGGCGGAAGCTGATCTTCGACCTCCTGATGATCTTCGCCGAACAGTTCGTCTAGAAGGCGGGGCAGGGCGCTGGGCGAAAAATGGCTTTGCTGTAAATAACTTTCTATGTCGTCAGCCATTGCTTTTGCGCTGGGATAACGCTGGGTCAGATCGCGTTCCAGCGCGCGCACGGCGATGTAGTCCAACTGCGGGGGCAGGTCAAAACGCTGCGTGGCTGGCGGTGGAACGGGTCGTTCCAGCACGTTCTTCATCGTTTGGTAGTCGGTTTTGTCGTAAAAAAGTCGTTTGCCGGTCAGGCATTCCCACAGGACGACGCCCAGTGAGAAAATGTCGCTGCGGCCATCAAGGGTTTCGTTGCGTACCTGTTCGGGCGACAGGTAACTAAGTTTTCCTTTCACGGTGCCCGATTGGGTTCCACCGCCTTTCGGATCGGCGGGGTTGTCGGCCTTCGCGATGCCGAAATCAAGAAGTTTTACGCCCCCTGCCCGCAACAACATCACGTTGGACGGCGAAACGTCGCGGTGGACGATCGAGAAGGTCTTGCCGCCGTGTTGTTTTAGGGTGTGGGCGAAATGAAGTCCGAGAGCCACCTGTTGCACGATATACGCGGCCACTTCGGGGGGCATACTGCGGTTTTGCACACGCAGTTCGCGCAGCAAGGTCAGCAGATCTTTGCCGCGCAGATGTTCCATCGATAAGAAGAAGCTGCCTTCGATCTGGCCGAAGTCGTATACCTGCACGATGTTCGGGTGGTTCAAAAGGGCGCTGATGCGCGCCTCGTTGATGAACATTTCGACGAAAGCGGGTGAGGCGGATTTTTCCTTCAGGATGCGTTTAACGACAAAGACGCGCTGAAACCCTTCGGCACCGTGGGACACGGCCCGGAAGACCTCGGCCATCCCGCCCTTGCCGATGCATTCGAGCAGGACGTAACGACCAAAGGTCTGGCCCGCCGGGGGCTTGTCCGTTGGATCTTGTGACACCACTTGGAACATGGCATCGACAGAAAGAAGTCGCGAATTTAGCCGCGGGACAAAAACCGAGCCAGAACGGTTTTGACGCCTGCCGTTGCGAATTTTACGGTGACCTTCAAATCCCGGCCGATGCCCTGCCAACCCCGCACTTCACCTATGCCAAATTGCGGATGACGCAGCCGGGCCCCAA
>JAYUUT010000262.1:0-4094 GCA_043754455.1 Myxococcales bacterium | reverse complement strand
CCCGGGCAAAACCCAGGTCATCCTAGACGGATAGCGTCAACGTCAGCGTCAGGATCCGTGCCGGGCTATATAAGTCGCGATCACGAGGGCCTTTTGGTCATCAAGCGCGACAAAACGAACCCCGGTGCGTCGAAAACCCCCGGCGTTGCAATCACTGACCACAACACCACCCACCGCGATCATTTCACGGGTGTCGGGCAGTTCGAAACTTAAGACCATAGGCGTTTCTGGCGCCACCTGCTTCGCGACGGGCCGACGCAGGGTGATTCCGGTGGGGCCGATGTCCTCTGCTTGATCAAGTTCAATCGCGCCCGCGACCACATTTTTCACGGCGAACACGGCAGACACCCGCGAAGATTCGCGACGATCCCGATCGTGACGGCGCCGTTCGACCAGCATGTGGTCAATCCTAGAAGCGTCCGTTGTTAAGAGCAAAAAACTTGCTCTTTCGCCGGGTTGCCCACGCTGGGCGTCAATCCTTGAGCGCTGTGGCCTCTTCCAAAATAAAGTTCGGAATTTCATCGGTGACAGCGAAAACCAGCCGACACCCCCGACAAACAAAGGCCGTCTCGTCGGGCCGAAGGTCGATCTTGCCCTTGCATTTGGGGCACGCCAGGATGTCGATAAGGTCCTTGTTGAGCGGCATGGCAGGCTTCTATATCAGAAGCGGGACGAGGGGCCATTGGCATGATTAACTCGGGCCATGTCCAAGAGGCTGATTTTCGCTGCGGTGCTTACAAGCGCGTTCGCCCTGTTCGCGTGGACGCTGCGGCGTTTTTCGAGGCTGGTGCTGTCTGGGCGTTCGGACAACCGGTGGGATCGACTCGGCGACCGCCTGCGTTCTGTCGTGCACTACTTCCTTGGGCAAAAAAAGGTTCTGGAGGACGCCTATCTACCCGCCAAACGCGGCAGCGATTTTGTCAGCCGCCTGAGCAGCAAATATCATGTGTTCATCTTCTGGGGGTTTCTGGTCATCACCCTTGGAACCGTCGAGATCTTCATCGCCGGGCTGTTTCCTACATTTTCTTGGGCCAGGATCGTTGGGACCTGGGCGGCGCGGGGGTTGGCGTACACCATCGACATCGCTAACCTTTTGGTGCTGGTCACAGTCGCCTTCGCCGTTTTTCGGCGCGTCGTCCTGAAACCACGGCTTATCCCCATGACCCGGGATGCCGCGGCCATTCTGGGCGCCATTGCGATGCTGATGCTGACCCATTTTGGACACCACGCGTTCGCCATCGCCGCAGGAGCCCCTGACGACGGCCGACCGATTTCAGAAGCGTTGGGCATGTCAATGCGGGGGATGCCGCGCGGGGTGATGCACGTTCTTTCGGAAGTGGGTTTCTGGGCCCACGTGTTGGTCCTGCTGGGATTCATGAATTACCTGCTGTATTCCAAACACAGCCACATCATCGCCGCCCTTCCCAACATATTTTTCCGCGATCTGGGGGCCAAAGGGGTCCTGCCTAAACTGGATCTGGAAGCCGATGACATCAGCAAAACCGGCGTCATCGCGGTCTACCAGGATTTCACCTGGAAACATCTGCTGGACAGTTTCGCCTGCACCGAATGCGCCCGGTGCACCAACGCGTGCCCGGCGTACAACACCGGCAAGCCCCTGTCCCCGATGCAAGTTGTTCATGACCTTCGCGACGACATGAAGACGCGGCTGCCCGATCGGGGTCCTCTGGACAATCTGTTCGAACGGTTTCAGCACGGCGACGCTGGGGTTAAGGCGGCCTCAGAACAGATTGACCTGGTAGGGGGCCGCACCACGGAAGACGTGCTGTGGGCCTGCACGACCTGTGGCGCCTGTCAGGAGGTGTGCCCCGTATTTATTGACCAGCCCGGCAAAATCCTGGAAATGCGGCGCAACCTGGTGTTGCTGCAAGAAAAGGTGCCTCCGGATCTGGCGCGCACCTTCAAGAATCTGGAACAGAACGGCAACCCCTGGGGTCTGGGCGCGCACAAACGTATGGACTGGGCGGAAGGCCACAACGTGCCAACACTGGATGATAGCCCCGACGCCGAATACCTGCTGTGGGTGGGTTGCGCGGGCGCCTACGACGACCGCATCAAGAAACAGACCCTGGCGTTGGTCGAAATTTTAAAGGAAGGCGGGGTCGATTTCGCGGTTCTGGGCCTTGAGGAAGGCTGCACAGGTGATCCGGCCCGACGCGCTGGCAATGAGATGCTGTACCAGATGCAGGCCCAGCAAAACATCGAAACCATGAACAGCAAGAAGGTTAAGAAGGTCATCACCGCCTGCCCCCATTGCCTTCACACGATCAAAAACGAATACCCGCAGCTGGGCGGGGTGTTCGAGGTCCGTCATCACACGCAGGTGATCCGCGAACTGGTGGAATCCGGCAAGGTGCAGGTCGAAAAAGGCACCGACGGAATCCAGCGCGTGGTGTTCCACGATCCTTGTTATCTAGGCCGCTGGAATGGCGAATACGACGCGCCCCGGAACGTTTTGGACGCCGTCGCCGACGGACGCACCGAAGCGCCCCGAAGCCGAGAGCACGGGTTCTGCTGCGGGGCGGGCGGGGGCCGGATGTGGATGGAAGAAAAAACCGGCACCCGGGTCAACCACGATCGCGTCGACGAGCTGATGAAAACCGGCGCCAACACCATCGCCACCGCCTGCCCGTTTTGTACCATCATGGTCCGCGACGGGGTCAATGACCGCGGCGCCGAAGACAAGGTTCAGGTCCTGAACGTATCAGAGCTGGTCGCGAAATCCATGACCCGAAAACGCCAGATTGAAGGCGCAAAAACCATCTCTTAATCGCAAATTTTAGGAGGGCTTTAGGCAGATGAAGGGCTCGCCGGGCGAAAACATGGCGACGTTGAAACACGACCAGCCCGTGGGACACAGGGCCGGCATGTCGTTGCAACCCTTCCGGGTGCAGTACCCAGCCGGTTGTCCGGGAATCTTGGCGCAATAGTCCATCGGCGCCGCGCAGTCGGAATGTTTCATGGAATCGCTGCAAACATCGCCAAAGGTCGACGTGGTGGGTTTGACCGGGGCCGCATCAGGAACCGGGGCCTTTTTGTCGACGCAGCTTTTTCCGACGAACTCTGTCGCCCCGTCGCAGGGGCTGTCTTCGTGGCAGGCAGCCAAGACCGAAAACAAAATGAGGGCAGCAGCATTCAGGATTTTCATGGGATCTCCAGGTTCAAAACACGAGAATCAACCGGCTAGACAGCGACTGGATGTTTTCGCTGCTGTTTCCCTTAAAGGACACCATGGCGAACTGGGTTTTAAACTGCACCGCCGGGGTGAAGTAGATATTGAATCCAGCAGAACTTTGGGTGACGACCGTGCCGCGCCGAATCTCGGGGCTGACGTATTCGACCTCTTCATAAAGATAGGGTTCAAAATGTGTCGCGAACCGATAAGCTAAAATCGCATAAACATAATGTTCGTACCGGTTGGGTTTGCGGCTGCCTGGCGCCCCCATCGGGTCCAGTTCGTGCAGGTCAGACGCGTACTGAACGTGACGAATCAGGCCTTCGGTGCGCAACCGAAATCCACGCCAATCCACCGAAGCGTCTAGGCCGACGGACCATTCGCGGTACCGCGACGTCACGATAGGATCGACGGAGAAGGTCGGAACAAACCGAAGTTCTTTAGTTAAGTCCTCCCGTTCGCCAAAATACGCTGAGGTGCCCACCTGAAACGTCCAAGGCAGGAGCCCACGAAGAAACAGCCTACCGCCAACCGCCTTCTGATCGTTGGTATCAACCTGCGCGGGGGTACGCCCGTTTGACAGATACAGCCGATACCCCAGTTCAACCGGCGAAAAGTCAAAGGCCCCCATGAACTGAACGCCCGTTTGGTGGGTCGGAATCGCTTCTTGGACCAGAAAGCTGGGCAGGATCAGCGATATCAACGTCGGCGTGCCATGATCCACGTTCCAAATCCCATAGGGGGTCAGGAAATAGCCGACGGCAAGCCCGAATTTCTCAGTCGGGGTCCACTGGATGAAGCTGCGTTCAAGAATCACGCCGCCCCAGGCCACGGTGCCACGGCCAGAGGCGCTGCTGGTGTCGTAAACGCGCGTGTCCTCGCGACGATATTTACCATC
>JAYUUT010000261.1:0-2538 GCA_043754455.1 Myxococcales bacterium | reverse complement strand
ACGCATTCACCTTGGCCACGCTGGTATACCGTCTGATATACCTTCCCAACAAGAGGTACCAGTTTATACACTTGGGTTGTGTTTCTACAGAACCGTTCGTCCTTTTTAACATACAGGGACGGCGTCCCCGCTGGTTCTAAGAGGGTTCTCGCAGCAACAATGGGAGCCAAGGTACAATTTCGGTCGGAAAAGTAGGCCTGCGGCAAAGGAAACGCATATTGAAACGGCAGGCAACGAATCTGGCCGTCACGAGCCAACCCGGGAGAACATGTGCGTCCCAGCGCCGTATCAAATAGGCCAAACCAAAAACTGCCACCATCTGCAGTCTTTCCAACAATGCTTACAAGTCGTGCCCCTGCTGACTTCGTTGGGATCTCGACGGGTAAACGTTCAACAAATTCGTCGGGGGAAACGGCGTCGCCCTCACCGACAAAGGTTTCCATCGGTGCGACTGCCACTTCCCGACAGTCCCCAGGCCCCAGGTCGCCAAAACGACGTTTCCGAAAAACGACCGCAGGCCGCGAAGGGGCGCCAAAGTTCGAAACACGGGCCCCTTTGGGAGTGGACGTTCGCTGGCGGGTCGCCCCGCAGATCTCAGAAACAGGAATGACCCCTCGGCCACATTCCGCATCGGAGAAAAAACGAGGTGTCAACGCGAGAGGAAGGCATCGGACCTTTCCGTCCTCGGCCGTGACCCACTGGCACTGTGCCGTGGTCTGTGTGTCAAACCAGTAAGCAAGTTCAGAGGTTCCATCGGCGGTCTGGTAGTAGACGGCCTTCACCCGGGTTCCGCTGACGTTATGCCGGGGCGGCAGAAACGCAGGATCGAGTTCAGCGGTGTCCTTGGCGGGGGCTGCGGCGATTGAAATGGGGGGCGTCCCTGGATCCCAGGACATCGGCGCATCCTTTGACGAACAGGCCGCCACCACGAACAGAAGCAGCCCAACCGTTTGCCGGACGTTAAAGAAATGTGCCTCTGAACCAACAATCATCATTTCCTTCCCATCTTAGTCGACCACAAAAAAGGCGGCCCCCAGCGGCCCCACGCGCGGGACCGAACCATCGGGACGCGTAAAAATGGATTTCGTAGGCCGCGGGGTCGGGCTACCCCCATCTCCTGAGAAATAGACAAAGGTGCGCGCGCGGCTGATCCGCAACTGGACGGTTGCAGGGAATAGAAACATTCTCGCAATATCATTAAGAGCCAACAAGGGCTGCATCAGCCCCGCACCCGGCGCCAACACATTAAAATTTGATCTTGCATTTCGCGAAATAACAAGCCGATCGTCCGCATATATCTGAAGGCGAGGATCCCCAACGACATCGGCCTCCTCGGCGATGGCGCGCCGTTTGATCTGTTTGAATTGCGGATCGCTGACGAAAAGCGCGGTGGACTCCAGATTGGTCCACCCAATGTTTCCATCGGGAAGAAAAATGGGGCGCGATCCCAATACGTTGGCGGCTTCCCCCATTGGCGGTGTCCGCGACAGGACGCCAGACGCGACGTCCAAGGAACACAGGGTACCAGCATCGTATCGACCGACCATGTCCACCCAAACCAAAGTCCGTTCGTCAGGACTGACGGATAGCCAGCCAAGCGACAGAGATTCTTTGGACTCGAAGATCACGCGCCTGGCACTGCCATCAAGATTTACTCGGACCAACGAGAGGGAGCCCCCAGCATCAACAACGTCGAGAAAATGATCATTCCCAAGCCAAGCGAACGGAGACAAAGCCTGAGGTGCAACGACGTCATGCCCGTCCGACACCGATATGACACGGGTGCGGGTAACAGAAGGAAAGTCGTCTGTGATGTGCCTCAGCACAAGTCGCCGTCCATCAGGGGACAGCTTGACGTCCGAGACGCGACCGGCAACTAGAAGGCGTGAAGTGCCCTCAAAAACGTCATACGCATAGACCCCCGCTCCCATGCCAGGTTCGTTGATTTCAGCCACGTAAAAGGCCAAATTGTCAGCGTCCCCATCCGCCGCGCAGCCCCACAAAAGCAGAGGGACCAAGAAAGGCAGCAAAGAGATCGCAAACAGGCGCCTGCTTGCAACGGGAGATTTTTCGCGGGCACGGGATCTCATCTGGGGCCTCTTTTAGGCGAGAATTCCCGACGAATCAACCATTCCCCGCAGCCATTTTCAGCATCCCCGCAGGTTCCATCCCCGCTCCGTTCCATCCCCGCTCCCCCATCCCCGCTCCCAGGTTGATTTTTTCGGCTTTCTGGCGGTCCGGACGAAACTTCCTGGCACCGCCGCCGACACCCGCGGAACCATGTCCCTTCCCCGCCAGGTTTTGCCCAATCGGTCCTACATGATCACCCGCCGCTGTACCCAGCGGCAGTTCCTTCCGCGGCCTGATCCGGCCCTGAACAATGCCTTCATCTATTGCCTGGCCGAGGCCGCGCAGGTCCATCACATCGATGTTTTGTTCGTGATCGCCATGTCGAATCACGTTCATTTGGGCGTGCATGATGCCGAGGGAAATTATCCCCTTTTCATCGAACGCTTCCACAAACATCTGGCCAAATGC
>JAYUUT010000260.1:0-5154 GCA_043754455.1 Myxococcales bacterium | reverse complement strand
CAAGAACCCCACCCCGTTTGAATGGACGAAGCCCGCAAAAGCAATCATCAAGTCACACCGCAGAATGCTTGACCGGATTTCCAGTTCGGTGCACTAGTTGGCGCCGCGCCCGGCCCGGAGCAGTACGAACGGGCAAAGCAAGACGCCGAGAAGGAAAAGGCTGCCGCGGCCGCGCTCCTTAAACAGCAACGATTGTCACCCCGCTGACAAAGACCTTCGCCTTCCTGGGGTACCACGAGCGCGTACGCCACAACCGGACAGAATTTGTGCGACGTGCTCCGGGACCTGAACGGGCTGCTACGAGGTTGAGCTGCCCTTCTGGTTTGACGGCCATGGTGGCGAACTGATCCTCAAGAAGATTCTGGCGAGCGGGTGATCTTGGAACAGTCCGAGTGGGACTCCTGATGAATTTCCCGTCGGCCGTCGAACGGGACGTTGCAGTCGGCCGGATGGCACGCCAGGGCCGCACCGTCGCGAGAAAGTCAGGTGGCTTCGACTCGCCCGCAGTACGCGTCTAGCGTCTTCTTCCATGCCGGGCGTCCGGTGCAACGCGCGCGGTAAGTAAGGAGGTTGGGGTATGGCTTCAGCATCTCCTGATGGGTTCCAGCATCCAGCACATGGGTCATGAGGATATCGGCGACGGTGAAGTCGTCGGTGGCGATGAACTGGCGGTTCGTGAGCCAACCATCAAGTTGCTTCAAGCGCATCTCGGCCCAGCCATGCAAGGCCTCGCTCGGCTTGCTGTCCTTGCCACCTCTCAAGTCAACAAACCACAGCGATAGCACGGGTAGCTCGATGGTCGTCAGCGCCGTTAAGGACCAGCGAAGCACCTGTGACTCCCCGGCGAGATCGTGGGGCATCAGCTTGCCGCTCTTGCGCGCAAGGTAGACACGCAAGTCGCGAGTCTTGCCGTGCCCGACCTTGTTCACTCGAGCAAAGCCATAGAGCTTGAGCATGCGCGCAGCCTACTGCATCGATTGGGATCGTCGACCTTGGTTAAGGCCGATAGACCATCACCCAATCCAGGACCGTCATGGTGCCAATCGACTTAACCCTAAACACAATGTAATACTTCACGTCAGGATCCCGTGCGCGGGACACGTAGGTGGCACCCACGAGCGCCTTGACCCCAAATCGGTTGTAGTTGTCCTTAGGAATGGGTGCATCGAGCAAAGCGCCATCCCAATCGATCCGTTGCACACCGTACTCACCCACGTTATTGCCCCAGAACGTCTGGAAGTTGTCTGAGTCGGTTGTGTAAAAGTCGCCTGCCGCAAAAGTGTTATATCCCTTGGGCGCATCGTTCATGAAGTCATAGGCCCAAACGCCCGTTGTTCGATCGCCTCCCAGGGTCAACGTTCCGCTTTTGTAGCACTGGCCAAAAGTTGCCAGCGAGGCTGAGAATCCGTTGGTACATACGCAGCTGTAGCCCACGCCCGCACCATTGGTACACGTGCCGCTGAGACCACCGCACAGGTGGCTGCCGTCACTGCATTCATCGCGCAGGGCGCACGTGGTGCCGCTGCCGCTATAGCCTTGTTTGCATTGGCACGACGACGCGCACGTCGCGTTCGCGTCGCACACCGTTCCGCATCCCCCACAATTCCTCGTATCGGTTGTGGTGTTCACGCACGCGGTGCCGCAGGCGACAAGAGATCCCGTACAGGTGATTCCGCATCCCGTGCTGCTGCATTTCGCCGCGCCCGAGCCACTGGTGGGCGCCGGGCAGACCGTCCCACAAGCAACGCAGTTCGTGGTATCGGATTGCAAATTCACGCAGGTAGCGCCGCAAGCGGTCTGCCCCGTCCCGCAGACCAGCAAACATTTGCCGCGGGTGCATTTTGTACCGGCTCCGCACGGAGCCCTGCAACCGCCGCAGTTTTGGTTGTCCGAAGTTGTGTCCACACACTCCGAGCCACAAAGGTTCAGCCCGCTTGTGCACGAAATAGAGCATGTACCACCGCTGCAAACGGCAGCGCCAGCGCCAAGCGTTGGGCCCGCGCAACGGTTGTTGCAGGAAGAACAGTTGGTGGGATCGGTTTGAAGGCTCACACACGAGCTTCCACACGACGACTGACCGGCCCCACAAACCGGAGAGCACACGGCACCGCTGCATTTGTTGCCCGCAGCGCAGGTCTTGCCGCAGGCGCCACAATTTTGCCCATCGGCTGTCAAATCCGCGCAGACCGTCTGATCACATAGGGTGCGACCACTGCCACACGTGATTCGGCACATGCCACTTACGCACTCGCCGATACCCGATCCGGCCGCAGGGGCTCGGCACGCCCCGCCGCAGCCGCCGTCCGGCATCCGTGGGGAATCCGTGCCGCGCGTATCACCGAGGTTGCCGCCGTCCGGTAGAAGTCCGCCGGGGCCGCCTCCGACACCGGTAGGGGACGGCCGTCCTCCAGTTCCCATCATCCCTGCTATTCCCGCGCCGCCTCCTCCAAGAATGCCCATTCCTCCTGCGCCGCCGGCTTCTAGTTCGCTTCCGGGAATTGACCCCGCGGTATCTTCGTTGCCGCGGGGCCGCGCTGGTCGTCCGCCTGTTCCATCCCCAACGCGCGAGGCGTCAAGCGAGGGTTCATTCTCAGAGCCCATGAGAACCGACAGCGGACGGCTGCGTCCGGGCGCATCGCATCCGCCAAGGGTCAAGACACCCAAAACTAAAATCCGATACCGCCACATGAGCCCTCCTCGATGTTTCAAAAACCAGCTCCACAAAAAATGCCAACGCCGGTGGTGCCGCACGCCAACCGGGATGATTCGGCGCCGTGGGTGGGCCACAGGAACAGCCCCGCCGCTGCCGTGGCGAGTAAACCCCCGCCGACGAAACCAACCAGGGACCACCTGTGGGCGCTACGCCAATCGTCGTGCAGAGCTTTGCAGGGGGGGCCGCCGTACTGGCTAAGGTCCGTCCCGCACGATTGTCCCGATACGTCCGATTTGGTGCTGCTAAAATCCTTTAGATGTTCGCTCGCCCGACCGCTTTCGAAAATTCCGAGGGCTAGGGAAAGCACGGCCGCGCCTGCCGTAGCGTATGCAACGGGGCGGCGCCAGCTTCCTTCATCCGTTGCAGGCTCGACCTTGGGGGGGGGTGCCAATACCGCCGTTGAACTTACGGCTTCGGGATCTCGTTTTGGCGTTGCCGCCACGACAGGCTTTTGTGTCTCTGATGGGGACGGCAGGGAAAGATGAGCCGAGACTGTGAGTTTTTGACCAGGAGAGCCCTCAATGCGCTCGGCGAAAACCCGGCCCCCCTTTTCGACGACCAGCTGGTGGGGTCCGGCATCAACGAAATAAGATCGCGTGAGCGGGGTCGTTCCCAAAGCGCGGCCGTCTACCGTAACCGCCGCGCCAGCTGTGTCGGCGGTTACCTCAAGGGTCACAACCTTTTTCTTTAGGTCATCGCGCTGGCGGGCCGCCTTGGCCCGAAGGTCTGCCGTGGCATCGGGCGCGTCTTCCAAAAAGCGTTCGAACGCCTGCAGCGCCTCGGCATTCCGACCTAGACCCCGGTAAGCCAGACCAAAGTTATAGTGAATTTTCGGACTTGGAACGACTGCATAGGCATCTTGAAACCGCCCGAGAGCGGCCTCGTATTCACCATTTTTTAGCAGTTCGGCGCCTTCGACCAATTTGGCGCGCGCCATGGTTTTGGCGTCCGGGGCAGCAAGGACAATGGGGGACGGGGCCAGCAGCAAAGCGGCGAACAGGGCGGCAACCCCATAGCTTCGGCGGCACTTAAATATCGGTGATGGCTTCACGATCCTGACCTGTCTTTCGCGAGCGTGGCGCGCCTACGCCGTGATGTTTGGGTTTGGGTGTTTCGATGGGGGCCGCCGGGGCAGCTGAAATTTTTTCCAGATCCCCGTCTAAATCGCGATTGCGGGTCCCATCGACCGTAAAGGTGCTGGGCTTGTAGCCGGGTGCCTTGAGAACCAATTGTTGGGCTTTGGCGTGCGCGGGAATTTTTGTGGGAAGATCGACGGCGACGCCCTCAAGCCAGGCGCTGAGGTTCGGAGCTGGATTGATCACCCGGATGACAACGGGGTTTGGCTTGGCGATGGGACGGGGCGGCACGGGAGCGTTGGAGGACGGGTTCGCGACCATCGCAGGCGGGCGAGCTTTCGTCGTGAAAAGCCATCCCCCCACCGGGATACCTATGGCGACGAGTCCCACGGCCCAGATCCAACGGCGCGGCCGCGCTGGACTACGGCCTTCGCGTGTGAGGGGTGCCAAAGTGGTGTGTCCCGCGCGCGTCGATGGCGGGAGGGTGGAAGGGACAGAGACGAAGGGTTGGGTGGGAGTCAGGGCTATCGTAGAGGGTCTCGGGCGGGCTGTTCCCGTGACGTTCACGGTATCTATCGCGGCGCGAACCTGCTCCATCGAGGAGGGACGATCTGAGGGGCTTTTGGCGAGCATCGCCATAACCAAGTCTTCAAGTTCGCGGGGGAGTCCAGGCGCGGCGCCGCTGAGCGCGGGTGGCGCTTCGGTCATTTGCGCCAAAAGCATGTCTCCAAATCCCTCACGGCGGAACGGGGGGTGACCTGTGAGGATTTGATAGGCAATACAACCCAAAGAATAGATGTCGGAACGGTGATCCATGATCCCCGCCCCGCGGCACTGTTCTGGGGACATATACGCGGGCGTGCCCATAACCGTTCCTGTCCGCGTGCGGTGCTCCGATTCGCTTTGTACCACTTTCGCGATGCCGAAATCGACGACCTTGACGTGCGGAATTGCTTTCCCTTCTGCAGACGGCAAAAGGAAGACATTGTCGGGTTTCAAATCCCTGTGGACGATGTTGCGGGCATGCGCAGCGCCTACAGCGTCGGCGATCTGTCCCATGATCCCCAGGGCGAGCGCAAGATGCCCACTCAGATTTCCTTCGCGTTGAACCAACGCGTCAAGAGTTTCTCCCTCCAAATATTCCATCGCGATGAAGGCCTGACCATCGCTGACGTCGCAATCGAACACCTCGACAATTCCCGGATGATCGATGCTGGCGGTGGCCCTTGCTTCGATGAAAAACCGCTCTACGAGCTGGGGATTGGAAGCAATTTCGGGGTGAAGCACCTTAATCGCGGCCCGACGGTGCAACCGGCGATGTTGGGCCAGGTAGACCTGACCCATGCCCCCTTCACCAATTTGGCG
>JAYUUT010000259.1:0-4044 GCA_043754455.1 Myxococcales bacterium | reverse complement strand
GTCATGGCCCCGACGCTTGCAGGCACACGTGTGCTGGTGGTCGGCCTCGGACAATCCGGGGTCGCGGCCGCATCTTTGTGCGTGGCGCAGGGTGCGCACGTCACGGTCACCGATAGCCGGACGGCGGCGGCCCTCGCGCCAGGGCTGGATGGCCTGCCTACGGGCGTGGTCAGGGAGCTGGGGGGCCACCACCAAGGCAGCTTCTTGCACGCCCAGATCATCGTGGTTTCACCGGGGATTCCGGAAATTCCCGAAATCGCCGCTGCGCGGGCCGCCGGTGTCCCCATCACGGGAGAACTGGAACTGGCGTCACGTTTTATTGAAGCCCCCCTGGTGGCCATTACCGGCACCAATGGAAAATCGACCACCACCACGCTGTGTGGCGATCTGCTGGCGACGACCGGGCGACCGATCTTTGTGGGGGGCAACCTGGGCGTGCCGCTGGCGGAAGCTGTCGGGACGGCGGCGGCAACGGCAGCCGGGCTGTGCGTGGTCGAAGTGTCAAGTTTTCAGCTTGAAACAGTGGATACGTTTCGCCCGGCCGTGGCCGTGTTGCTGAACCTGACCGCAGACCATTTGGATCGTCACGGCAGCATGGAGGCCTACGGGGCTGCAAAGGCAAAGATATTCGCCGCTCAAAGAGCCGCTGATTTCGCGATCATCAACGCGGATGATCCGTGGGCCATGTCCTTGTCTGCGGGGATCGAGGCGCGGCGACTGTTCATTTCCACGTCCGGGTCGCGGCCCGTCAAGGACAGCGCCGGGTGGGTAGACGGTGCGTCTCTATGCGTGCGAATCCCCAGCGGTGATGTCGAAACCTATGCCAGCGATTTGCCCGGGTTGGTGGGCCGACACAATCAAGAAAATGCCCTAGCCGCCATCGTGGCGGCGCGGCTTTTGGGTGTAACCCACGAAGGCGCCCAGCGTGTGTTGCAGGATTTTCGGGCGTTATCCCATCGGATGGAACCCGTGGCAGATCGCGCCGGGGTCCGGTATTTCGACGATTCAAAAGGCACCAACGTTGGCGCCACCGTGGCCGCGCTGACGGGATTTCCTAGCCCCGTCGTGTTGATTGCCGGGGGCAAGGACAAGGGCGGCAGTTATGCCGATTTGGCCAGGGTCCTCGGTCAGGTGGGGCGTGCGGTCATCGTTATTGGCGAAGCGGCCAAACGCATGGAAGCGGCCTTCACAGGCGTGATCCCCGTCCACCGCGCCGAAACCCTGCAGGACGCTGTCATGCAGGCCGCAAACATCGCCCGACCCGGCGACGCCGTGGTGCTGTCCCCCGCCTGTTCTAGTTTCGATATGTTTCGGAACTACGAACACCGCGCGCAGATTTTCCGGACCGCCGTCCTATCCCTGCCTGGAGCATCTTTATGAGCGTTGTCGCCGTGGTCAGCATACGAGAACGTCTAGGTTCGATATGGCACAAAATATCGGGTCCCAAGCCGGGCGTGGTCGCGTCCCTAGCTGCCAAACGTCCGCGCCCCGTCGACGGTCCTGATCGCCTGCTGTGTGGTTTGGTCCTCGTTTTGACTGCCCTTGGCGCGGTCATGGTGTTTTCCGCCAGCGCTGCGTTCGCCGCCAAACAGTACGGGGACTTCAGCTATTTTTTGAAAAGAGAGGGCGTCTACGTTGTCCTAGGCATAGGCGCCTTTACCCTTGCGCTTCGCCTCGACTACGCAATCTGGCGGCGATTTACGTACCCTTTGTTGTTTGCCACCCTGCCGCTGTTGGTTGCCGTGCGGCTGGTCGGAGCCCGGGTCAACGGGGCCCACCGCTGGTTTCGATTGGGGCCCATTTCATTTCAACCATCGGAACTGGCAAAACTGGCGTTGGTGCTGTACTTGGCCGTGCTGCTGACCCGCAAGGCCGAAAAGATGCGGAACTTTTCCACCGGGTTCGTGCCGCCCCTTGTGGTGACAGGGGCCCTAGCGGGGTTGGTGCTGGTGCAACCAGATCTGGGGACGGCCGTCATTCTGGGCGTGACCGCTTTCGCCATGATGTTCGTGGCTGGCACACGAACCAGCTATCTTATAGCCGCCCTGTTGGTTGCGCTGCCCATCGGCTGGCAGAAATTCATTTTAGGTGAACCCTTTCGCATGCGCCGGATGTTGGCCTTCCTGGATCCCTGGCAGTACTGCCAGAAAGAAGGCTTCCAGCTGTGCGAGTCTCTGATCAGCCTGGGGTCAGGGGGACTGACCGGCGTGGGCCTAGGGGAAAGCCGTCAGAAACTTTTCTTCCTTCCCGAAGCGCACACCGATTTCATCCTGGCGATTGTCGGTGAAGAACTGGGTCTGGTGGGTGTGCTGGCGTTGTTGCTGGGCTTCGTTGTCCTTATCTGGCGCGGCATGCTGGCGTCTCTGCGCGCCCGCGATGTCTTCGGGCGGTACCTGGCGTTTGGCATCACCGCCTTGCTGGGGATTCAGACCTTCATGAACATGGCGGTTGTCCTGGGCCTGATGCCCACCAAAGGTTTGTCGCTGCCCTTTGTCAGCTACGGGGGCACATCCCTAGTCGTGTATCTGTTCATGGCGGGCGTGTTAGGCAATGTATCTGCGCGAAACCCCGAACCCGTCACGGATCGAATGGGGCGCGGCGTGGCCACCGCCACCAAGAACCGCCGGTCAGCCCCCGCCCCACGCATCGTGGTCGAGACCGCCTGATGCGGCTGATCATCGCCGGAGGCGGCACCGGCGGTCATCTGTTTCCCGGTCTGGCCATCGCGGATGAAATTCGCGCCCGGGGCGGTCAGGTGATTTTCGTAGGCACCGCCCGTGGCCTGGAAGCCAAGGCCGTGCCCGCCGCAGGATTTCCCTTGGAAGTTCTAGATATAACCGGCCTGAAACGAATGGGCCCGATCGGGACCCTCCGCGGCCTGTTGCGGCTTCCGGTGGCATTCGCAAAATCGTTGCAGATTGTGCGGCGTTTTGCCCCCGACGTGGTGCTGGGTGTCGGGGGTTACGCGTCCGGGCCCCTGTTATTGGCCGCCGCGTTTCTACGCCGGCCCACCGCGATTCAAGAACAAAACACCGTTCCCGGCCTGACAAACCGGCACTTAGGACGACTCGTTCGGGCCGTATTTGGCGCCTTTCCCGAGGCCGCCGCCGCCTTTCCCCCTGGGAAATTTGTTCTGACCGGCAACCCCGTTCGACGGCGGTTTTTGCAGACAGCAGAGTTGCCTTCGCCCACATCGCCCCCCCGCGTTCTTGTCGTCGGGGGCAGCCAAGGCGCCCGCGCCGTCAACGATCTGGTCCTTGGTGCCGTGCAGATCCTGGCCCGTTCAGGCAAAGCCCCGCAGATCGTTCACCAAGCCGGCCCAGCCGATGCGGATCGCGTGCGCGCAGCCTACGCCGATCACGCCATCGACGCTGTAACCGTCCATCCGTTTATTGAAGACATGGCCACGGCCTACGCCGCAGCAGATTTGGTGATCGCGCGGGCCGGGGCGCTGACCCTTGCGGAACTGTCCGTCGTCGCACGCCCTGCGATTCTTATTCCCCTGCCCACCGCCACCGACAACCACCAAATGCGCAACGCGCAGTCCTTCGCCGACGCAGGCGCGGCCCTGATCGTGAACCAAGACAGCGCCACGCCCGAATCCTTGGCCACGGCGATTGCCGACCTGATGGCCAACGCCGCGCGCCGCGCCGGCATGGCCGTCGCCATGTACGGCCTTGCGCGCCCCCGGGCCGCGCAAGACATCGCAAATCGGCTGGAGGAAATGGCCGGGTGAACCCATTTGTAGCGGTCACCGGCAGGCATAGCCAAGGTCACGGATAGAGCCGCATTCCAAGGGCAAATCCCGAGGCGTTAGAAGCGACGATCGAACGTATCGCCTCGCCGTCCCCCGTCCTGACATCGGCAGAAATCCGTGGTAGCGGGGGTGGGGGCTATTTGGCGAGGGAGGCTTTGAAATCGGCCGGGAGAAGGACTGCCCCGGGGGTGCGCTTTCCCCGCGTGGCGCATTCGATGAGGTAGGCCATCGGGTCGACGCCAGCGGCTTTGGCTGATTCGACAAGGGTGTACATGACCGCAGCGACC
>JAYUUT010000258.1:0-14025 GCA_043754455.1 Myxococcales bacterium | reverse complement strand
CTTATGAGGTGGGGTGGCACGACGGGACCTATTACGTTGCGATGGAATACCTCGACGGAGCGTCGTTGAATCTCGTCTGCGAACGTTTAGAAGGAAATGGCGGGTTGCCGCCGGGCTTGTCCCTGCAAATTGTCATGGATGTCCTGGCCGGCTTGGATTATGCGCACAGTGCTTCGGGAAGCACTGGTACGAACGTGGCATTGGTTCACCATGACGTCAACCCGAACAACATTTTTATCACCAGCGAGGGGGTCGTTAAGCTGGCGGATTTCGGGGTTGCTCGGACGGTCGTACCGTCGCATCGAAAACGGCAGGGTTTGGCTAAAGAACGCATATTTTATTTGGCCCCCGAGCAGCTCCGCGCGGGTGACATTGATGCCCGCGCCGCTTTATTCTCCGTGGGGATGCTCTTGTGGGAACTTGTCAGTGCCCGTCGAATGTGGGCGGGCTGGACCGAGACGCAGCTTTTGCAGTGTTATCTGACAAGAACACCCGTTCCCTTCTTGCCTATGAGCGCGGGTTACACCCCGGCCTTGGCGACGATTTGTGCACGCGCGATGGCGTTGGATCCACAAGACCGGTATCCGACCGCGCAGGCATTTCGGTCAGATTTGGCCAAGGTGCTGACAGGCCCGACGGCTCTTCGGTCGCGGCAACTCGGCAAGTTGGTATCGCAGGCGTTCGTCAATGAGCGTGCCGGCTTGCGCGCCAGCCTCTCGCCACCGCAGCATCCCCCCTCAGGCCACGGCGTCACCCCGTCACATTTCGAAATCCCTGCCACCACGACGCCCGTTCAATTGGCGGCTCCTCCGTCCGCGGCCTTTGGCCTGAAAAAGCGTCGTCCCTGGCTCGGGGTTGTCGTGTTGGCGCTCATCGGCGGTGGTGTTGTGGGCGTCTGGATGGACAAAGAAACGCGGTCGTCGGTGTCGGCGCGGGGCGGGGCTGTCCCTACCATGTCGTCCTCTATCGAACGGCTCGCCGCCCCTCCCCCTCCGCCTATCTTAGCGGAACCACCCCCCCAGGTTTCAGCGCCTCTTGCACCTATCCTCGTTCCCCCCGGGCCCGCGCGACAGCAGGAACATCCTCGACGAAGGAAAGTGTCATCCACGGAGGGGGCGCCCCTTCGGCATTTTTACCGCGCCGGCGCAGCCGCCCTGGCCCGTGGAAGAAAAGCCCTTCAGACTGGCGCGTTGCAACTGGCGGATCAGGAACTACGGCTCGCGCTGGTGCTCGATCCGGATCAAGCGGATGCGTTGGCGGCACTGGCGGAAACTCGTTACGAGCAGGCCCACTATTCTGAATCTTTGGAGTTGGCGCGCAGGGTTGCGGAATTGGCTCCCCACAACGTTGCGTATCAGATCTTGGTGGGGGACGGCTATTTGAAGCTCGGCCGCGCCCAGGCGGCGACCGCCTCTTACCGCCGGGCACGCAGGCTGGCGCCGGAGGATCCCGACGTTCGGAAGAGTCTCGAACGGGCGGCGTCCGGGGCCGGCGGTTTGGTCGGCACGTCTTCACAGACTGCCCGATGATGGCGATTATGCGACCACAGCAGCCGGTTCGTCCACCCTGGCCGCGTCTTCTATGGCCACTTCGCCGGACAGCAAAAGCATCTGATCAGCCCGCAAGCGGGCGGCCGCCAAGGTCGGCACCACAGCCATGTTGATGTCTTCGCTTAATTTCTGTGTCTCAACGTCTTCGCCTGGTAGCGCGAGCGGCCTTACGACTAGGATGCGAATGTCAGGAAGCGCTGCGCGTAACCGCTTACAGATGTGGCGGGCGTGGGTAAGACCTCCGGGTGGTACACACGTCACACAGACGATGTCCGGGGCAGCCTCGATGGCGGCGGCGCCGACGTCTGCCGCCAAGGTGTCGGCTCCGATGGCACGAAGCTCGAATCTGTCCGAATCGAACAGATGGGTCAGCATGGCCCACACAAGCTCGTCGGCCTCGTTCCGCGCGGCAACGCCAAGAATTTTATGGTGCGGCCTTTGCCCTTCTGCCGCCGAGGCGCGGATGCGATCCTTGGTGCCTGGGCGGTCGATAAGCCGATCCACCTGCGCGCGGGTTGAGTGCACGAAATACTCGAGATCCCCTTCCGCGATTTCTTCGCGGGCCCTATCGCGCGCGGCACGCACGAGCGCGGGGATCAACACTTCGTCAAACACCTGTTCGCGGGAGCCGGTCCGCAAGTGCTTTTCTAGAATGTCGCCGGCCTCGTCATCATCGCCGGCCAATAGCCGTTGATAAAAAGTCAGCTCGGCGGCCAAAGGGGGTTCGTCACCTAAGAGCACCGACAGCATTTCGAACCGGGGGACGTGTTTGCCTATGACAGCCAGGCACACGGTCAAAGGTGTCGAGAGGACGAGACCAACGGGACCCCACAACCAGGTCCAAAAAATGGCAGCGACCACCATCGCCATGGACGACACCCCCGTGCGGTGACCGATGACAAGGGGTTCCACCAAATATGCCGTCGTTAGATCTAGCCCTATGAAAAGGCCGATGGTGGCTCCCGTTTGCCACCACCCCTCAAACTGGGCGAAGGCGAGCATGGCTGGCAGGAGCATGGCTATCATCGACCCGACGAACGGAATAAAGCGAAGGCCTGCGGCGACAAAGCCCCAAAGCGGCGCGTAGGGGATCCCGATCCAAAGCAGGCCGAGAGTGACCGCCAGGCCAAACGCCCCGTTGATCGCGGACTGAAGGAGAAGGAAGTGGCTTATCCGTTGACCAGCTTCGTCCAGCGTGCGGGTGGTGAGGGTCACGTTCCCCCGCCCCAGCAGCCGAATGAAGCGATTGCGTAGTTCTTCGCGCTGGGCAAGCAGAAAGAGCACCAACACCAAGACGATCACGACCTTGGCGAGCGGTTCAAGGACAGGCCCCAGGGCTCCTGTTAACCGGTCTACGGCTGAGGCTTTGGTCGGAACAAGTTTGACGAGACGTGCGTCGCGATCCTCCATCACTTTTTCGTCCAAGTCGGCAATGACTTTGTCGACAGTCTTGGAAAGACCGCTCAAACCATCGGTTGGGCTGCCTCTGAGGCGGCTTACTTTTTTTCGCATGGACTCGGAATAGCGGGTCATTTGATCGGCTAGTTCCCCCATCTGACGCTTAAGCAAATATCCAAACGCACCCAGTCCCGCGAGCGCGACCAAGACCACCAAGGTCACCGCGACCGCCCGTCCCACCCGTCGTTCCAACCATTTGACAGCGGGTGTGAGCGCAAAAGCCATGACCACCGACAGTGCCAAAGGGACCAAAATCTCTTGCGCCCTCGAGAAAATGGTCACCAAAAGAACGACGGTCGCTAACCGAAAAAACACATGACCAATAGGTTTCGGCGCCGACGGCCTACGGGGCAATACACGATCAGTGTTGTTTGGCATATAATTAGAGCAGCGCTAAACCGGACGCGCAGGTGCTAGCTGTGGGCGCGGTTTTTCTACAGAGCGTAACGATGCCTTCGAACCGTTTAAAAACCGATGGGCCAAGTGTCGCACCAGCACCGAGGCGAGTGCCGCACCGGCTGCGCCCATAACCCGTTTGGCAACCGACGGTTTGGCAGCCTCGGGGGGCGGCCCTTGCCCTGCAGCCAGATGAAGTCCATCTTTAACATCTTTCCAGCGTTTGGACAGGCGTGGGTGACGGGGCTGGGTGAGCCTATGAAGGGCTATCCCACCGCCCACCAAACTTACCAACGCCAGCCCTCCGATTGCTAACGGGACAGCATGGCGTTTAATCTGGAGAGGAATGTTAAAGGCGTCGTGACGCCGATTGTCAAGCTCACCCACAAGGTGAGTTAGGTTGTCACGAATACTTTCAATATCTTTTTCCAGCCGTTCCCCCTTGTCAGCTGGATCTTCTTCGTTACGAGACGCAGGTTCATCCTTCATTAGGCTAGCCGTTCTTTCGTCCATTGCGCATCCTCTTTCAACGTTCGGCGTGTCTTCTCAAGCGGTCGGCGCACGCGCTTATTCCAGCCTATAGAAGCGGCAAGAATCGCAATAACAAGGAAGACTCCGCTGGCAATAAAACCGGCCTGCCAAGTAGGCATTTTTTGCGCTAAGGCCAAAATGGCCGTGACGACCAGCATGTTGAGGGTGGTAATTCCCGCCAATGCGGCGATTCCCAGGCCGGACACCATGGCGACTTCAGATTTTAAATCCGCCTTGAGCTCAGTCTTCGCCAAATCAATCTGCGTTTTTGCCAATAAGCCCACCTGCCCCGTGATCTCCTTGATAAGATCGACGGTCGACATTTCTGCTACGTTTTTTACGGGGGGCGCGGGGGCTAACACGGTTTGGTGTTCGGGGGTCGGTGATGGCACGATGGCCTCCTTTTTTATGACTTTAGAATCGGATACTTCAAGCAGTTGTCCTTGACCTCGGATAGCGCGGTCAAGCTGGAGTAGTTGCCGATAAACGACCTGCCAGTCGTCATACTCAATGTCTGAGTGCATGAGTTCCTCGGCAATTTCTGAAACGCGACTTTCCAATATGCTGGAGTTGCGATGGCCGGCAGGATGTTGTTCGTACACCTCCCACACGCGCCGTACCTGTGTTTCGAGGCGCTGTGACACCGCATCCATCGTGAGGAATGCGTCGCCGCGAACGGCAGCTTCGCTGATAAGCCCATGTGACACAGTAAGGCTGCGTTTGAGTCCTGTGAGCAGAACCCCGCTCGTGTAAAACGATACAGCAAGGTCGGGGGATTCATAATGTTCGAGGTTGTCGGGCACGAACTTTCGGAAGGCATCTCCACCGAACCAAGCCAAGATGCGCAGCGGCGCCCTGACCCACCAGCCGGGAAATGCTTTGCGCATTGCAAAACCATGGGCATTGAGAACGTTCACCATATCCAGAGCAATCTGGTGATAGCTGTTCGCCTTTATGATGAGAGGAACGTCGGCAGTTTTGCGGCCACGGGCCAAAGCCACCAACCGCATGACCGGAACCGACACGAACATAATTAAAAACGCCGTCGCCAGCCCAAGAGTAATGGGAAAGCCGCGCAGGAATTTTTTAAGCGCAGACTCGGGAGGGTCCAGCGGCGGCGCTTTCGCCGTAATCGCTATTCCAACTGAAATAGGGACCAGTAGCGCTAGGGCGATCCATACGACCCGAATAATCCAGGACGGAACCGAGTGGGGGATAGGCACGAACGCAATTAGAAGAGCGGCAACCTTTGGTGCGATGACACCTACCAAAAGAAGAGGCCAAAGGACTGCAGCCCCAACCACTGCCGATAAGACGGTTTGTTGCCCTGGCGCCGTTTGCCCGAAAAGCGCATGGACCGCCCACCCAAAAACTGCGTTGAGGATCTTTCCCGCCGAGCGCGTTATGAACGCAAAGAGGGCTTGAAGGATGGCCATAGCGGCCGTTTTGAAAGCAAGTGATATGCCAGAAGGATTCCAGAGCAAAAGGCTTGCATTGAAGACGCCGAATCTCGAGTGGGGCAGAACAGGTAACGCTGACCCACCATCGTAACTTTTTCGTAACGTTACGAGCGTCGGGCAGGGGAACCGCCCCCTTCCGTCTGATAAGCTTGCATTCATGCCCAGCATCGAGAACTCGATCTTCGCTCGGGTCAAGGGGCTCTGGCCAGGCGCACCGCCCGTCGACCATGTTCACCCGGTTTGGTCACCCACGGACGTGTTCAGTACGGTGGCGGCGGGCGCCTTCTGCAAGCTGGACCGGGATGGGGAGATCAACCTGCACACCCACGACTTCGTCGAGCTGGCGATCGTCGCCGAGGGCACCGGCCAGCAATTCGCGAACGGCGAGTGGCGCTCGATCGGTCCCGGCGACGCGTTCCTTCTCGCACCGGGCGCCGTCCACGCCTACCGCAACGAGGGTGGCCTGCAGGTGTTCAACCTTCTGTTCCAGCGAACCTTCTGGGCACAGCACCTGCCAGCGCTGGCCGCCCAGCCGGGAGCCCTGGCGCTGTTCTCAGGATTGGGAGCGGTCAGTGGCCCGCCTACAGTCCAGCGATTTCCAGTCGACAAACGCCGCCACGATCAGACAGTCGAACTGCTGGGGCGGGCGCGCGAGGAATCGGCGCGGGCAACGGCGACCAACGCCGCATCCGTCGAGTGGCTGTCGTTGTACACCCTGTCCGTCCTCTGTCGCGGCGCCGCCGGCGCCCAGACTGCCCAACCCGCGACCTTGCCGGCCGCCGTGTTGAGTGCCATCGAGTTCGCGACCAGCAATCTAGACCAGCCGCTTTCAATGCGTGTGCTGGCCCAGCGAGCCGGTCTCGCTCCGCGCGAACTGGTCCGGCTGTTCCGGCAGGTCACCGGCGCCGGTCCGCAACAATTCATCGCCGCCTTACGGGTGCGAACCGCACGCAATCTCCTGGCCGATCCCAAGCGCAGCATTACCGAGGTGGCGTTCGAGACCGGCTTCTACGACGGTCCCCACATGACCCGGACCTTCACCCGCCTCGTGGGCCTGTCCCCTCGCGCTTATCGCCAGCGGCTGCAAGCGCACGCTCGGGCGAGTGCCGCCGGCACGGACGGCTGAGCGCACCCGGCTTCGTGGGCCACGACCCGGCCAACCTGCCAGCTCCATCGGCGTACAAATGTGGGCATGGGCCCGTACAAGCGGTCCCTGGCCAAAGGTGCTGAAATCTCTGAATGAGAGGCAACACGCCGCTTTCGCATTTGGATTGGCCAATAAAGTGGGCGAGGGCGCTTCTACTATTTGGCGGCGCCGTCCTGCCGGCGTGCGTCGGTAGCATCGACTCCGGCGAGACTCCGGCGGTGGGCAGCAGCGGCGGAGGGCGCGTCGGCTCGGGCTTACCGGACGGCAAGGGACCGGGGGTGCCCGGAATCTCCACAGTGCCGGGAATCTCCACGGGTCCCGGCGCCGGGCCGGCCGTGCCGCCGGGGAATCCGGCCGGTACCCTGCCACCGACTGTCATGGTGCCGCCTGCGTGCGCCACCTCGACCGCGCCCAAGGTGCTCATTAGGCGCCTGACCACCTTCGAGTACAACAACACGGTCCGCGATCTGCTGGGTGACACCACGTCGCCAGGGAACGCGCTCCCCGGGGAGGAGCAGGGGAACGGATTCGGCAATGATTCCGATCAACAGTCGGTCTCCACGTTGCTGGTCCAGCAGCACATGAACGTGGCCGAGGGGATCGCGGCGCGGGCCACCACTGCGACCACGCTCAGGACGGTGCTCCCTTGCGCGGCCAGCATCGTCGCGGCCACCGAACTTGATTGCGTGAAGACCTTCGTCGCCGCCTTCGCGCCCAAGGCGTACCGGCGCCCGCTGGCCGCAGGCGAGGCCGACGATCTGGCGGAGTTGTTCCAGTCGACGCGCGCGAGCGGCGCCGATTTCCCGAGCAGCGTGGCTGCCATCATCCAGGCGGTGCTTATCGCGCCCGACTTCCTGTACCGGCCCGAGCTGGGAGTGCCCGTCGCTGGAAAGACTGATCTTTTGCGGCCGAGTGGGTACGAGATGGCGACGCGCCTGTCGTATCTGTACTGGGGCACCATGCCGGACGCCGAGCTGACGGCGGCGGCCGCGCGCGGCGAGCTCGACACTGCCCAGGGAGTGCTCGCGCAGGCCAAGCGCTTGCTCAATGACAAGCGTGTCGAGACGATGCTCACCTTCTTCTTCGACAACCTGCTCCCCATTTCGCGAACCGCGTCGCTCAATCGCGACCCGGGCATGTATCCCCTCTGGTCGTCGAAGATCGGGTCTCTGATGCGGGAGGAGACGCAGACCTTCCTGCGAAACATTATCCTCAAAGGTGACGCCCGGCTTGAGACCATCCTGCTCGCGCCCTACACGTATGCCAACCGCGAGCTTGCCGCCTTTTATGGGCTGACGGCGGTGAACAGCGATCAGTTCCAGCAGGTGCCGCTCGACACGAAGAAGCGAAAAGGGCTGCTCACCCAGGGCGCGGTGGTGTCGGCGACGGTCGCAGCGAACTACACCAATCCGGTATCGCGCGCGGGGTTCCTGCTAAAGCGGATGATGTGTCATCACCTCCCGCTGCCCAGCGTGGAGCTGCGCGCGATGCTCAAGGCGCCGGAGCCGTACACGGGCGTCACGGCGCGCGAGCGGTATGCGAAGCACTCCATCAATCCCGTTTGCGCTGGGTGCCACGAACTGATGGATCCGATCGGCCTGGCGCAGGAGAACCTGGATGCGATCGGCCGCTGGCGTGACAAGGAGAACGACGTGATGATCGACGCCAGCGGGCACAGCTCGCTACTGGGGGCGCCGTTCGTGGGGCCGGTTCAGCTGGCTGAACAGGTGGCCCAGACCAGCGAGGTCAAGACCTGCTTCGCGAACCAGTGGATGAACCTCGCTTACGCACGCACGCTGACCAGCGCCGACAAGTGCGCGATGGCTTACGTGAACAATGCGTTCGCGCAATCGAGTTACGACGTCAAAGCCTTGCTATTGGCCCTCGCCCAGTCCGATTTGTTCATCTTGAGGTGATTCCCATGTCGCAATTTCGCTTGAACCGCAGAGAAGTCATTCGGGGCGCAGGCAGCATTGCCATCGCATTGCCCTGGCTCGAGATCATGAGCGCACCCAAAAGGGCCAGCGCGCAGGCCTCCAGGCCGGCCAACCGTTTTTTAACCGTGTTTTCGCCCGGCGGTTGCCAGCAGACGATCCAGAAGGCGCTGAATCCCCAGCAGCGTTACTGGCCCACCGGCACCGAGGCCAGTTTCACGCTGAGCCCCATCCTCGCCCCGCTGGCGCCGATGCAATCGAAGATCGTCTTCGTGCGCGGCCTCAACATGGCATGTGGCAGCGGCACGCACGATTCCGGGACCGTCGGGCTCTTCACCGGGTCCGAGCAGCCGAAGCTGCCAGGGGGCGGCACAGGATATTCGTACCTGCCGTCCATCGACCAGGTGATCGCCACGAAGATCTCGAAGGGCAAGAAGCCCAAGGCGAGCCTGCAGATGGCGGTGCGCTGGGCGACCGGACTCACCAATGGGCGCACCCATCCGCAGAACACCGTCTGCTACCAGGACGGCGCGGCTGCCTCTCCGGTGCCGCCGGCCATCGATCCCGTAACCGTTTACAAAGATCTGTTCGGCTCGTTGAATGTTGCGCCGACACAGGCGGGCAGGCCAGATCCGGTCCTCGCTCGCAAGAAATCCATCCTAGATTTTTGCGACAAGAAGTACGTGTCGTTGATGAATCGGGTGGGCGCGGCCGACAAGATGAAGCTCAATGCGCATCTGGAGAAGCTGCGTGAGGTAGAGAAGGGGGTAACGTCGGTGGGAGCCTTGCCGGTGGCCAGCGCCAAGTGCCGGGCTCCCGCCAAAGTCGACACCGCCGCGTACAACCCCAACGAAGGGCTCTTTGCCGAAGAGGACAATCGCGGCCTCCGAAGCGGAACCGACATGATGATCCCCCTCGTCGGGAAGTACATGATGGACATGATGGTTATGGCGTTTGCGTGCGACATCACGGCTGTCGGCCTCATGCAGTGGACGGACGGCGAGGCGCAGCACTCGCTCCCCTTCATAAATCTCAAGGAGGTCCACCACTATTACCAACACGAGGGTGGATTCAGGCCGCCCGAGCTGGAGCAAATCGGCATCTGGTACAGCCAGCAGCACAATTACCTGCTGCAGGAGATGGCTAAGGTCGACATGGGCGGCCACAGCCTGCTCGACGAAAGCGTGGTCCTGTTCGGGTCCGAAATTGGCTGGCCCGAGAGCCATTCGCAGGACAATATCCCAATGATGGTGGCCGGCGGCGGTGGCGGCCTGCGGGGCGGGCGTTACCTCGACTTCCGGAAGAACAAGGCGAACGACTCCGACCCCGGCATTCCGCATAACAACCTGCTGGTCGCCGTGCTGAACCTGTTCGGCGACGCGCGGACGACCTACCAGCAGGCTGGCAAGAACTACTGCAACAACCCGATTGCGAACCTGACCTGAGCCATTTTCTTTGCGGCAGCGCTTAAGTGGTTTCTAAGGGTGAAGGTTAGCCAGTGGCCCTCGCGTCGCGCTGGGCAAAATGACCTGACCCTCAGGGCCCTTGGTCACCTCAGCGCCGAATGTATCGCCCGGCACACCCATCGCATTCATAAGCGACACATACAGCTGGTTGCTCCAAGGATTGGTCATCTCAGCCCAATTGACGGTCTCGCCCTCTGGACTCTTCCCCATCAAGGGACCGCCCGTATAGCTGGCATACGCCTTCGCACACGGCACCTTCTGCATATCGCCGAAGCCCATGTTGCGCCCCGTCTTGAAATATCCGCCGCACGATCCAATTAGGGTGTACGGCACGCAACGCGCAATGTGACTCCACGCCCAGTCCTCGGTTCCCGGACCGTGTTCGTTGGTGCAGCACACGACCATGTTGTCCAGCAACCGTCGCCCGCCCTCATTGACAGCCGCCAGCTTGTCGACCATGTACGCCAACTGCTCGTTGTACCAGCTTTCGATCTTGGTGACCTTTTCCGCGCTGCCGCCCCAAGTGTGTGAGACGCCGTGCCAGCCGCCTTCAGCGCCAGGAATCCATTTGTGACTGCGGTCTTTGCGCGGGTTGCCCACGCCCCCGCCGCCACTGTTCCATTTGATTGTCCCGACTCGGGTCATGTCGCAGGCCAGCGCCATCACCATCAGATCCATCTGCAGTTTGCCCAGCATCGGCCGGAGCCCGTCATCTTCAAGGTCCGCGGGTAAAGGGAGTTGGACTCCACGATCATAATGCCAACGGCGACGCGGGGACCGACGGCGGGCGTGGCCGTCAGGGCTATCAGTGCGCAGATGATTGCATGCATGGAAGGTTTTCCATTTTGGGATCATCGGTCCGGCTGCACCGACCTGCTGAGGGAGTTGAGCATTTTGCTAAACACGTGTATATCATTTTACCCCGGCCCCCAATGGGCATGATGTCAAGGCGGACATCCACGCGACGATTGGGCCCACACTGCGCGCGCTGCGTACGCGCCTGGGTCTGTCGCTGCGCCACCTGGCGGACCGGGCCAACGTACAATAGAAGTAGCTTCTGTTGGCTACTTCTGCAAATCACAAGGGGGGGCCGTGCCGACGGCCGTCCCCTGGATTGTGAATCAGGGTCGACGGACGGCGGGCTTTGGTCACAACGACGCCGTCCCTACATCCAACAGCTTTCTCTTTGAGGCAACTGCCAAGGGCACAAGCTTCTCCTGGGCCGACATGCCGTCCCGCACGCCTGGCTCGGTTGAACGCGGTCGTTAGGAACCGGCGCAGGTGATTTAACGTCTACGGCGAGTGCGTCTCCGCCTTGGCCTGGAGGAACGTCTCGATCACGGTCACCCGCAGCCGGCGCGCTTGCCGTCGAGGATCAGGTCGTCGAGCCACACGTCAAACTGCGGGTCCGGATCGTCCCACCAGATGTTAGCCCAGCCAATATGCACGCTATCGAATGCCGGAAAGGTGATCCCCGCCCGGTCGGCGTTGCCGGGTTCGATATCGCTTAGCTCGGCGCCATCGGACCACATCCGGGCCACACCCTCGGACGGGCGCCATTCCCACTCGAGACAGACCCACTGCCCGACGGGAACATTCACCTGCGAACGCCGCCCCCAATGCACGTTCGCCCCACCGATGCTGAGCAGGTATTTGCCAGACTGGGTCGCGTAGCGGTAAACGCCGCCGTTGGGGCTGCCCGCAATGACCAACACGCCGTGGACGTTGCGCGGGGAGGCACCGAAGCGGGCGAACATGCGACCGAAGAGCACCTTGTTGGTGCCCGCGTACCGGCGGGTCGACAGAAAGGCTTTGCTACCGGCCTTCTGCTGCGTGCGCACATGCAGGGACGCCGTCCCCCGGTGGGCACGGTCGCGGACGATCTCGCTGAGCCCCCCGCCCCCGACGCTCGTGGACCAGATGGCCGGATTGATTGTGCCGCTTTCGAAGTCCTCGCACAGCCCGAAGGCCCCTGCATTCGAACAGGCTGCAACGATGGGGCGCGCATCCGCCTCGCTTGCGGCTCCGTCTAAGCCCATGCGGTCGGGGCGGGCTGCGTCTGTCTCCGACACCTCTCTCTTCGATCCGTCCGCTCCGGCATCCGAGATCTGCAACGAACGATCGGGTTCGTGGGCAACCGGCAGGGGCGAGGCAACCGGCAGGGGCGAGGCAACAGGCGCGTCGGCGGCTTCGCCGTCGCGATCGAAACCGTCGGGGCGCCCGGGACCGGGGTTTGGCGCTGCGCACGAAGCGAGATCGCAAACGACGGCGAAAATGACGATGACAGCGCCCATTCGTCCCTGTGTAGCGCCGCGTTCACCGGGGCAAAAAGCGCGCCTTTGTACGTTTTTCATTCTTGCTCGCTCCGTGTTGGTGTGTAGCGCAGCGTTCACCGGGGCGAAAAGCGCGCCAGTTCGACGTCGTCCACCAGCAGGACGTCTTCGCGCGAGTACAGCAGATGGAAGTTCAGATCTTTGATGACGGTCCCCTCGCCGATGGGCAGGGACGTCCGGCCCGGAAAGGGCTGCCGCCCCAGGCCCAGGACATTTTCTGGGTTGGTCCACATCCAGGACAGGGGAATCGTCACCCGGTGCCACCGGCCGGACGGTCCCGCCGGGAAGTTGAAGTAGTAGTACGTCCCTTTGGTGTCGATAATCTGCAGTCCGGCGATCAGTGATTCACGCGACGTGCCCTCGCCCGTCCAGTAGCGGAAACTGACCACCAGATCGTCCGTGTATGGCACCACGCTGTGGCCGGGCACCCAGTCGCCCCAGGTCATGCTGATGAGCCACGGGCAACAGGGAAGCGCACGCCGGCCGGCCATGCAGTGGTTGCCGCGGCTGCCCACGCCCGGGCAGCGCTGGACGGTCCCTTCGATCCACTGCGGGTGATGGGCCCCGGTGACCTCCTCGAAATCGAAACGGCCGACGACCCCCGTTCTGATCATGCCGGGCGGATCGCCTTCATAGGGTGATCGACCGCTGCTGGTCGGCGGGCGCGGAAGGGGCATCTGGGTCGGTGGGCCCTCGGCCAAGTCGGGCAGGGGCGATAACGCCTGGGCGAGGAGCTTCGGTTCTCGCCGTTCGGGCGTGCGGACGATCAGGAGAAAGGCGCCCACCGCCACGGCGACCCCGGCGATGCCGCATGCCCAAGGCACCGCCCCACGGGACGCCCTTCGCGTGGGTCTGCCGCTGGCGAGGGCCGCCTGCAGGCGCGCCAGCGTCCGACTCCGCTCCGTACGCGTGGCGCTGGTCGTACCAGACAGGACGCGGCTGGTGCGGCTCAGACGCTCGTAGTACCGGCCGCAGGGCTCGCAGCCCCCCACGTGGCGGCGCACGTTCTCCTCCGCTTCGGGGCCAAGCTCGCCCGCCACGGCCCGTTCGATGCGACGCCCGTAGAAAAGAAGACTCACGCGGTCCCTTCCTTCTCGTCGAGCAAGCCCTGCAAACTGTCGTCGTTCGTGGCGCGCATGAGGAGCTTGCGCCGCAGATACTTGCACCGCCGAACGGAAATCCCCAACGCGCGCGACAGCTCCGGATTCGAAAGCTGCCCGACGAACGCCAGTTCGAAGAAGCGCGCCTCGTCGGTGTCGAGCGCCGCCACGAACCGCGCCACGGCTTCCCGCATCCGAGCCGTGGTGGCGGCATCCGCGTTCTCCTCGTCGGCGATCTGCAGGGCTTCGTCACCCGGGTCGGGTAACACGTCCGCGGCCGACGGAAGCCGACGCCCCCGATCTCGCAGCAGCTGCCGGCACCGGTTCGCTGCCAGCGTCAGCAGCCAGCTGGTCACCGCCCCCCGCTCCGGAATGTAGGCGTGACGCATTCGATGGACCAGCAGCCACACCTCCTGCAGGGCCTCTTCCTGATCGAAGGTCCTGCCGAAAAAGCGTTGCACCAGCCCGCGCGCCCGCACTTCGTGCTGGCGGTACACCTCGAGGAACGCGACGTCGTCGCCCCGCCGAAATCGTTCGCGAAGATCATCCGACGGCCCCACCCTTTCAGCCTCGGCGGAAGGCTTGAAGTACATGAGCAGCGACGCGACAGCCATCTAAGAGGGGATATCCCAGCCGCTTGTCGAAGGGAC
>JAYUUT010000257.1:0-35205 GCA_043754455.1 Myxococcales bacterium | reverse complement strand
CGCGCTTGCCGAAATGGAGCGCCAAACCCAGAAGACCTTCGCGACGGTTGTCTTGCTGGATCCAACAAGCCCAGGTCGATTGCCAGAGGAAATCGACCGCGCAATCGGAATGCTGGCGAATGCGGATCACGCACAAGGGGTCGTGGCCTGTTCAAGGCCGACCTTCAATCCCCTGTGGGTGGGGGTGTTCGAGGAAGATGGCTATCTGAAACCCGCATTCGACCAAACCAAGACCCCCTACCAGCGCCGCCAAGACGTACCGACGTTCTTCCGCATCAACGGCGCCTTATACGTTTGGCGTGCTTCCTTCATCAGAAGCGCGCCGAAAGCTTGGCGAGATCACCCGCACCTATTGCTGGAAATGCCCGAAGCACGCGCGCTATCTATCGATGATCTGCATGAATTTGAACTCGCCGAGTTGCTGATCGAAAGAGGCATGGTTCGGCTTCCTTGGCTGGAGAATATCCCATGAGACGACTCGTCGAGTTGATGTCATTGCAAGGGCGTGTGGCGGTCGTGACCGGTGGCGCTGGCCACCTCGGCCTTGCATTTGGAGAAGCGCTCGTCGAGCTGGGCGCAACCGTGGTGGTGGTCGATCGAGACGCAAGTGCATGTGCGGCGCGCGCACAAGCACTCCAAGATCATGGTGGGTCCGGAAGCACATGCGCCGCAATAGCTGTCGATCTTTCATCCGCCGAAGAAACAGCGACCATCGTGCCGCAGGTTCTGGCTTCCTTTGGTAGACTGGATATTCTGGTCAATAACGCTGCCTTCACCGGGGCCAGCGGGATCGCCGGATTCGCAGTCCCCTTCCCCCAGCAGTCTCTTGCAGCCTGGGAAGCGTCGCTGAGGGTGAACCTGAGCGCGGTGTTTCAGCTAACTCAGTCCGCCCTCGAGGCGCTTCGCAGCTCGGGGCACGGAAGCGTGGTCAACGTCGGATCAATCTACGGGCTCGTTGGCCCCGACTTGCGTCTGTACGAAGGGACCAACATGGGAAATCCTGCGGCCTATGCCGCCTCCAAAGGGGCGCTGATTCAGCTCACACGCTATTTCGCCACGTCCTTCGCGCCACAGGTCCGGGTGAACTCCCTCAGCCCCGGGGGCATCAGCCGCGGTCAGCCGACATCTTTCACCGATCGTTACATCGCCCGAACCCCGATGCAGCGGATGGGACGTGAGGAAGACTTCAAGGGCGCACTGGGCTATCTAGCAAGCGATCTATCCGCATGGGTGACGGGTCAGGATCTCGCAGTCGAAGGCGGATGGACAGCCTGGTGACAGGGGGCCCATCATTCGTCTGACAGTTGTTTTAAGGACGCAGGCGGATGATGTCGCCAAGGTTGGCGCGATCTACGGCGGAAAGATGTTGAAGATCAGGGTCGTGGTCGCGGCCTGCCAGAACCAAACGCAGTCGTTCAAAAAAACGCGCTGAGGCCCGGGGCGGTAGCGCGGCAAACGCGGCGCTGTCGATCAGGTACGACAGCGGGTAGGTAAATAGACGGTGCTGCAGGTCCAGTTTGCGTAACGAACGACCCTTGGCGTCGCGTGGGCCACGCGATTCGAAATCACGCACGAACGTGGGATCTCCATGCAGAGGATCAACAAGTTTTGGCTCCCCTGAAAACAGCATAGCCTTTAACAGGGGTTCGACCGCGGCGTCGATGCGCCGCGAGGTGCTGTCGCGGAGCTGTTCGATGGGTTCACCTAGCGCCTGGTTGATGGCGCGGTTTTCAACCATGGCGATGCGGGTCAGGTACCCGGCCTTCGTAATCAGGGTATGAACCTGGGTTTGGTGCTCGAGGATCAACAGGGCCACGATGTCGCTCGTGGATCGCAAATAGGGCCGCGTATCTACAAAAGGTGACAGGCTGGTCAGGTTTGCGCCGCGGTCGCGGTTCAAGGACTCACGCGGTTTCCCATCGGGCAGGGTTGCGTTGCCCATGTGGCGGGCGCGGCCATGGGTTCCCGTGACGTACCATCCCCCCCAGCGTTCTTCAATCGGACTGCTGGTGGTGGTGCGGTAGGTTCCTTCGGACAGGATGGGATCTCCGGATGGCGATGGGAACACCGATCGGATGAACAGCCCGGGGACTTCGTTGGTCAGGCCGGATTCGTGACACTGCAGGCATTCGTCATGCACGCGATGGGGAACAGGCCCGCGACCTTTTCGCTGTCGGTTGTCCATCACGTAGAAGATCGCGCCCAGCACGGGATCGATGGCCGACAGTTCAAGAAGATCAGCCCCCTGGACGAACCCGACGTAGACGTCGTCATTGAAATAAAGCGCGCGCGGCGCCTTTGGGGAAATGTGGATTCGTTGAAAACTGGTTTTTGAAAACACCAGGGTTTGTGACGACGCCGGCACCCCCAACGCGGCCATCAGCGACGGAAGGTAGCCGGTCTTGGCATCCCAGGCAATCTGGGTTTTTCCGTTTGCAAGGTCTTGGGAGAATCGCGCGATCCTATCGGCCGCGACGGCGTTTTTGTATCCGATGGCCTCGTGTTCGCTAAGCGTGTCGCCACGAGCCGCCGTGCAGATCAGGGCGGCATAGGTGATGATGGCGTAGGCGTTTTTAGGCTTCACTGTTTTAGGGGAAGACAAAAATTCGTCATGTGGGCTCTGTTATTTTTCGCCGACGTGCAAAAGCGCCGGGTTGATAGCCGTCGCTTTTTGGATTGCAACTTTCATGCCCGCCTGATTCCCCAGGGCCTTTTCGCTTTCGGCAAGCATCAGCCAGTAACGAGACTCGCGGCGGGATCGATTCAGAATTGCCAAGGTTTGGATACAGTCCGTGAAGCGTCTTTGCGCAAACAGTGCCGCCGCCACCGCAAATAATGCGTCGGCCCGGGCTAGGCCAGCTATCTGGGGATCTGCCAAGGCCGTCCGGGCCGACGCCTCATAATTTGGGCCGCGTAGCTGAACCTGAATGATGGCGATGGCCGCGGCCACAGGCGCGTCCGGTGGGTTCGCGGCAGGTAGACCAGACAGGCGCCGCAAGGCTTCCCGTAAATAGTGTTCGCGCTGGGCGGGATCGTTTTCGTTGTTTGCCCGGTCCAGATACGCCAGTGCCAAGGATCGCGCGCGTTCCGCATCATCTAGGCCGGACAAATCCAAAAATGGTTTCAACGTGTCTGGCCCCGGATGGGCCACCGCCGGTTTTTGGTCTTCTGTGTGGATGGCGACCCGGTGATGGGTGAAGGCCAGGTGCGGAATGTCGGTAGGCGATTGGGGCATATGACATTGAACGCAGTTGTTCTGGGGGCTGGCGCTCGCGCGGCGGTTTGGATCGACCGTACAGTCTTGTGGCTTGTGACATCCCAAACAAACCGTTTTATAGTGGGCGACTTTCGTTTGCACTGTGGGCTCTGCGTGGGGGGTGTGGCAGGTCGTGCAGGTGAAGGTCTTTGAGGCTTGATAGCAGCGGCTCAAATGCATTTGTTCAACGTGACCAACTACGGTCATGGCCGTGCCGGGGCCGTCCCGTGTGTAGTCCTGTCGCGACGCCTGCAGCGGCAGCCCGGGGCGGAAGGAATCTGCACCCTTGCCTCGTGCGTAGGCCAAGGACCCGGTTTGCAAATGGCATTGCTGGCAAACAGCCTCAGCCAGTTCGCGGGAAAGATGGGCAGGGTTGACGATTGTCGTGTCGATGGCATCGGGGATGATGCCGGGTTTCGTTTTTGGGGCGGCCTTGTGGACAGCGATGTGCAGGGAGCCTGGCCCGTGGCATCGTTCGCAACCAATTGCTGGTTCAATGATGTTCATGCGGTGGACGCTTTTTTCGATCATCTGCAGCCGTCCAGAATGACAAGATACACATTCTTCCTTCACCGGGCGTTCAAACCCAATCGGATCGGGCAGGTCATATCCGGGTGAAACGCCCCAGTTTTTTGTCGCTGCGTAAAACGTGATCGGCGATTCCACCAGGAATCCGTCGATTTCGGCAACGTAGGATCGCGAAAAGTGGCCTGATCCCATCACGTATTTGACCGGAAATTCCTGTAACAAGGCCGCGTCGTTGTGTTCCGTGATCAGAAACTCGCGATGCCATAGCTGGCCCTTATGGCGACGAATCTGAAACCGGCGATGGGACAGCGGGTGGTCGAATGATGCGTCCGGGGGTTCTTGCGACAGATCGATCGGGGCCATCGATCTGCCCATCCCGGTGTGGCGAAATGTCTGGTGCCGTTTTGTATGACAGGACACGCAGGCCTGGCTTCCCACATAAGTGACCCCAGCCCGGGTGTTTTCAAACGCTGTTGTCAGCGGCTGTGGACGCATCGGGACAGCGGCGTCGCGTCGGGGCACGGGGGCGGGCGCCTGAATCGGGGGGGGAGGCGTCCGAGGTCGGGCGACAAGGATCGCAATGATCAGGGCTGCCGCGCCCGTGATGAATGCCACCGTCAGGCCGCGCCACCGCTGACGAGCGGCGAAGAAGCGTGTGACAGGCGGCATTCCGACGTCATAGCTAAAGGACGCACGGGAGACCACGCCCTGAGCCTTTGGCCCAATTCGTGCTTGGCTTGCGACGGCAGTCCTATGAAAAAACAGAGCCGCTTTGATTTGACGCCCATTGGCCACCCCGTTTGGTGGTTCGCCTTGGGCATCTTGTTGATCAACGACAATCTGCTCAAAGGCAAGGGCCTGGTGCCCAACTGGGCAACCGGAAAGCTCAGTGACTTTGCATTCTTGGTCGTTGCCCCGGTTCTCTTGGCCGTTCTCTTGCCATGCGCCCTGCGGGGACGGCGTCTTGTTGCGATTGGTACCATCGCAGGCCTATTTGTAGCCGCGGATCTTTCCGCGTCGGTCTCAGACAAAATTGTCGCGGTTGCGGCTCAGTTGGGAATGCGATGGAGGCTCTGGCCCGATCCGAGCGATTTAGTCGCGCTGCTGGTTCTACCGGTCACGGACTGGCTGATCAGGCGTTCCGCTGCCGTGCAAACGCCTCCCCAAGGGCACTCGTTCCGGCAGCGCATCGGCGTGGTCGTGGGTGCCTTTGCATGCCTGGCGACCTCGGCTTTGCCCTCTTTCTGGCACGCGCCCTATTTTGCAAATCTATCGGAACAGCCTCAAGAAGTGACCTTGACGTGGCTCGTGCGCAAGGTGGACTGTTTGGAACGACCTGAGGATATTGCGGCTTCGCTCAATGCCAGCGACCTCGGGGCTTCCCACACCGAAATGATTCTTGCTTCTCAGTCGGCAGCCCTCGATAGCCCTCCGCTTCCGGGAAACGCGGCGGCAGGCCGCTGCGCCCAGAACAATCGTGGGCAGGTGGAAAAAGATGAATCGTGCGTTGGTGTGCTTGTGGCGGTTCGTAATGGTCCCGCTGGGCTGGTCGTGACGGAGGCCGGATGGAACGAGCACACAAAGGAGGGGGCCACCATCATGTGTTCCGGCCCGGCCCCCGTGTCTTCGTGTCAGCCGTTCGGCAATCGCTTGGGCCTTCTCGGGCCCGAGGCAATTTGGTTACGGAAGCAAGCGGGCCAGTTGATTTTGGAACACGGGGAAAAGATTCGCTTCTCCCCCGTTTCTCTGGCTGAGATTGGCGACCGAAAGGCCGACCCAACGGGTTGCCGAGCCAGAAAGGACGAATATCTGGTCGCGCTGGATGCTCCAGCAACGTGTCGTTCCGATGATGAGTGCACGGCATTTTATCGGTTCCCCTTTCCTAGAAAACACGACGAATGCATGGTGCTGGCGAACCAGACCATGCGGAGGGATCTGGAAATTCTTCGCGCGAAACTCAAGGATTCGTGTAACTCATTTATCACCCGGGAATTCCCGAAACGGGTGGAGTGTCAGGACCGAACACCGGTGTGCCAGTCAGGCCTTTGTGTCACGCCCTGTGCGGGTATCTCCCTGCCGAATTGTCCCCTAAGCTGCTCAGATCTCTTCGGGCAGCGCTCTCGCGACGTTGTGGAACGGAGCTGCGAATCCGACGCCGGGGCTCCTCAGTACCAATGCCTTTCCTCGACGCAGGAGATTTGTAAATGCCGTCAGGGACGCTTTGCTTGCCAGCAAGAGCCGCCTGTTAATCCTGGGTGTCCTCTTTTTTGCAATGACCGGACCGACCGATATCAAAGTTCCCCGCAACGCCAAGAGGACGGCGGCAGGGACGGGAGAGGCGACACAACCTCCGCGGATATTGTCCGGGGAACAGACGGACCCACCGATGCCGTCAACGTGAAGGACGGGTCATAGGCAACCCACCCGATCATAGGATTCGCGCGAATGGATAGAAAGAGAAATCTTACAGAAGTTCTGGTCACGTCCCTCGCGGGCGGACTGCTCGGTCTGCTTCTGGCGTTCGCGTTTCGGCGGCCTTGGACAGTCGGCTGGGCCGTGCGTGAGACGACTGCTCCGACCACCGTTGACTTGAGGAATGGTGCTCAAACGGCGCCCGCAAGGAACGCCAACGGCAATGCGCAAGCGGTGCCTCTGTTGGTAGTTCCAGTCGACAAATTGCAGTTGGTGCCCGGGCTTGAAGGATATGACCCATGGAAATTTCGTGAAATAGTAAGCGTCAAAGATATTTTCTTACAGGAGCCCCGAAACGTTCCATGGGCCGAACCAGTCGAACACTTTCTCCGAGAGGACCTGTCCCTCATAGTGAAGAAACGCTACCCAGACGTGTCCCTTTCCCAGGTCGAGTGCCGAACGACAATCTGCAAGATTAGCTGGGGAGAAACAAAGCAGAAGGCGGAAGATGTCGGGCTGGTCATGATCTCGTCTTTGTCATCGCTCGCCTCGTTGGGAGGTCGTGAAAACGCGCTTTTTGTCAGTCTCGTGGGCGGGGACTTTTTCGGAAACGAGCCGCTAAACAATCCGTCAGCCACCATCAGGAAAATTGCCGAAGTTCGTCAGAAGATGGCTGATTTGAAGGCACACGGGAGGATGCACGACGTTGTGAATATTGTACCGGGTCCAGTCACCGGGCGGAAGCCGTGAGCGGCATCGCGCGCGTCCCGCTTCTTGCGATTGCCCTCGTGCTCGGGACTACAATCGGATTTCTCATAGGGCGCCTTCGGTTTTGGAAACCAGAGAACAGTTTTTTAGTCCACGAGGCCCAACAATCCCGAGAAAGAGCTTCTCCCAAAGGCGAAGCGAAAACTCACGCTGAGCCGCAAAACAAAGTGGCAGACGGCAGTCGATCAGGTTCAGGGGTGGTTCCGCCTCCGCTGGGTGCGACCGCCTTGGTTTTGCCAGAGCTAGGCACGTTCGACCGGCTGATCCTTGGCAATCGCCACATGCTGAGTGTACGATCTACTTTCAATAAATTCATCACGTCGGAGGTCAAGCGTACGTGCAGTCACATTGTCCTGCGGGATGAAACAATGTTGGCAGTCATATACAACATTTCTGTTTCGGGGGGGATCGTTACTGTTTCGCCCGCGAGTGAACTCAAAGTCTCCAAGGGAGGAGAGCCTCCCGTGGAACTGCGGCAGTGCATTCAGAAGGTCGTGACGTCGAATTTTGTTCTGCCAGAGCCGCTGGGATACCCCGCGTGGGCCCGCGTGTCAGATGCAGAAGGGACAACGGTGGTGCATATTCCGGCCGGTGTTCGCGGGGTAGGCAAACGGGGGCCGCAATGAGCGACGCCGCACTTATGTGGGGCTCCGAAAGAAACCTCATCACCCGTTCGGAGTGACCATGACCGGCATCTCGATCATCGTCAGGGGGCGAGGGCGATCGGCAACGTAGTAGCGTACGACGACGACGCTGATGTCGTCCTGAATCTGGTGCGTGAACGTGGTGACGGCGGCCATGATGTGTTCGGCTATGCGGCTGACCGGCTGATCGCCGACCTTTTCGACTTCGGCCATCAGGCGTTCGAAACCGAAGGGGACGCCTTTTTCTGTAGTGGATTCGGTGACGCCGTCAGTAAACAAAACCATGACGTCGTTGTGTTCCAGTTTGTAGGTGGCTTCGTCGGTAAACGGACTGATATCGTTGATGACACCGATCCAGGTGCCTTCGGTGGGCCAAGATTCGCAGCGTTTTTCGGCGGCCCTATAAACGATGATTTCTTCGTGGGCTCCCGCAATGACCATCCGGCCGTCGCGGAAATATCGAATCAACGACAGGGTGACGTAGTCGTTGACATTTAGACGGTGGTGCACGTTCTCAAAGATCACCTGGTTCAGCACCGCGAGGATCTCTTTGGGCGTTGCGTCCAGCTTCTGTTTGGTCAACGCCGATATGGCGCTTTGAACCGTCAGCATGATGATGCCGGCGGGCAATCCGTGGCCTGCGACGTCGCCAATGCCGATCCAGGCCCCGTCGGTTGTCGGCAAGACGTCATAATAGTCGCCGCCAATTTCTTCCGCTGCAATCGTGCGGGCGGCGACATCAAGACCCTCCGCCGCCATCTTTTGTGGCAACATGGAAGACTGGATACGTCGCGCCACAGCAAGCTCGCCCTGCAATTGTTCCTTGCCCTTGGCGTCGCGCGACATGTCCCCCAAACTGTCGTACAGATAGTTCAGACTGCGGGCAAGGTCGCCTATATCGCCCGCCTGCGCCGCCTCGGCTAGGTGGGGGGGCGACGTTCCGCTGCCGACCGCTTTGCGTACTGACAAGGTCGCGTTGGCGATGGGCGTGGCGATTTCCCGAATCGCACGTCGACCCAGGTACCACGCCAACCCCATCAACCCCGCACCCCCGGCCACGACCAAGGGCCTGCCCCGTTCGCCTAGGAACACCGCAAGCGCCAGCAAGACAACGGCGGCCCCGCCTAATAAAAGGAAGGCCCCACTAAGGCGAGCGCGGAGGCTGACCGTCAGGGACATAGGAAAACGGCCATCACGTGGTAATGGCGCCGACCATCCGCAGTGAGTTGCCCTTTATTTCGGCCGTAAGAACGCAACCACCCTCATAGGCGACGCGCGCAAGGCCAAGGCGGCTGATTCCAATTTGTGGTGGGTTCTCGGCCAGTTCACACAACCTGGCACGATACGCATCCGCGGCTGAAGGAAAACTGTTTAACCAGGTCAGGGTGTTCATCAACACCTTGACCGATTCGCTACCGGCATTGACCGGGTGTTCGACCGTGACCCTGATGGCGCGTTCTTCGCCTTCAATGGATAGGCGCAAAGAATTCATATCAGACGTGGTCCAGTCGCCGTATTTGATGGCGTTCTCTAGCAGTTCGCTGATGACGGTGGCCACGGCACGGCATCCGTCCATATCGTTGAACACGGCGGCGAAACAGTTAAGTATCGCAGTCCGAACAAGTTCGATATTGGACCATTCATTCCGAACCGGTAGATCGATCAACAATCTTCGTTTTGCCACTGGATGGTCTCCTAGACCGACCGCATTTGTAACAACCCGTCACTGCGCACGAAAACGCGCATGGCGTCGAAACTAAGTTTCTGCCATTTAAGATTCTGGTTGTACACGAACACCAAGGCCACGTTTCGTACGCGGGCGTGCTGGATCAGATGGATCAATGCGGCGACGGTCGATGAATTGAAATGTTCCAGATCCTGAAAATGCATTTCGACGGGCACAGCCCGCGTCACCGCTTCGGCTATCACCTCCGCAAAATAAGGCGACAGAACTTCGCTGGGGTTTCGGGCGCCGCTGCGGCCTTTCCACACCAGGCGAATCCCCGCCTGCCCGATCCCGTCGGCGGGATCTATGGTCAATCCTTCGGTTTGTAACGATACCGGCATGTGCGTGCTCCTCCTGGACGAGAGATCCCCCGCGGGCGCCGACGCCCACATCCCCCTGCAATGACCCATCGGGGGCTGTCCTAGAGAAGTTTAGGCCGCTTGGAAAAAATCCGCCCCCGGCAGACTTTGAATGGAATAGGGTCAAGTTCCCATTGCAAAGCCACGATTGAAGATTCCACAGGATTGACCAGTGAGTGACGGTGCCAGCGAGACGGCCAGAGAGCCGACGTCCTTGGGCGGGGACGGAATCAGTGAAATGCGGGGGGAAACCCCGCGGGTTGCCCTATGCGTGCGCGTTGAAACCCAACCGCCCCTGGCAGATTGCCTATCGGTCAATATCAGCCAAACGGGTCTGGGGCTGGTGGCGCGGGCCGATATGGGCCACCTGGCCCCCAAGGCTGGCAGTCGTTTGCAGGTCGCCCTTCGTCTGCCCGACGGCACCGATGTGGGGGCGGCGTCAGAAATCGTTTGGGTTGAAGCCGCCAGCGGCGGACCCCACCCTACGTGGGCCATGGGCGTCCGTTTCGTCGGATCCATCCAGGGTGTGGACGGGCTAGGGACGTTTGTGCGTGGCCATCGTCTGTCGTTGGCGGTGGCGTTCGCAGGCCCCGAAGAAGCCGATTTGGTCCGCCGCATCTTGGACCGCGAGGCGAAATTGTACTTTGCGGACACCGTGGAAGACGCGCGCACGCTGGCGTCGCGGGGTGATGTGGCCGCGGTCATGATCTGTGGCGACGAAAAACCGGCGACTTTGTTGGCGGACTGGATCTCTACCAGCGGCCGACATGGGGGGGCAGGGCCGCGGCCGCGTATTTTATACGGGGCGCCCATATCGTCGGGGCGTCTTGTGGAACTGTTTAACAGCGGCAAGGTGTTTCGCTGGATGCCGCCTCCCATCGTGCCGGCGGTGTTGCGCAGCGCCGTCGAAGACGCCTGCGCTGACTATGGCCTGCACCTGGAACGCGAACATATCGCTGCGGCCTTAGAGAGCGAACGGAAGGCAGCGTCGGGGCGTCGGATGTCAACCCCGGTGGTCCGGGGGACTTTGCCCCTGGCCGCGATGACGTTTTTTTCGCGGGCCGCGGCAGGTGCCAAGGACAGCGGCCTGATTGATGAGCCCCCCCTGCTGGTCGCCCATGCCATCTTTGATCCGCCAGAAACCCTGGGCCGCAACCAGACCGAACCCCTGACCGAAGTTCGGCGGGCCACGATGGTGCGGATGTCGCAGGATCGGGCGACGCCTGAAGTGTCGGTGCAGGGGCTTCATACGGCGTCAGCGGTTGCGGGGGACGCCGATCGCTATGGGTCTGCGGATCTATTGGCCGAAGGGGGAATGGGTGTGGTGGTGGCATGTACCGATGCTCGCCTAGGGCGGCGGGTGGCGATGAAACAGTTGCAGCCCCGGTACCTGGGAAAATCCGATTTCGCTCAGATGCTGGAACGTGAGGCACGGGTCACAGGCAGCCTGGAACATCCGAACATCATCCCGATTTACGACGCCGGCCGCACGGCGGATGGGGCGCCGTTTTATGTGATGAAGCTAATTGGGTCGCCAACCTTGGGCGACGTCCTGGATCGTCTGCGATTTGGAGATTCGGATGCGACGGCTGAATACAGTTTAGGGCGCCTGTTGCGAGATTTCGTCCAGGTCTGCCGGGCGGTCGATTTTGCGCACAGCCGGGGCGTTGTTCACTGCGATCTGAAACCCGCGAACATTCTTTTGGGATCGTTCGGTGAAGTTCTGGTGGTGGACTGGGGGTTGGCGTATCTGGCGGCCGAACGAACAGTTTGTCGTGGGGGCACTTTCGGTTATGTAGCGCCCGAACAGCTTGTCGCTGGGGCGGTCATCGACGCGCGCACAGATGTGTACGCCTTGGGGTCGATCTTGTATGAACTTTTGTGCCTGGAAAGCACGTTTCCTGACGACGCGGATTATGTCGACGAGGCCCAAGGGCTACCCCGGCACCCAAACCGGATGCCCCCCGCACCGCGCACCGTGGCTCCCGAACGCACCATCGCCGAAGATCTGGAGGAAATTTCCCTGCACGCCCTGGGCGTCGCACCCACAGAAAGATTTGGTTCGGCAGGTGAACTGGCGGCCGCCATCGAAGCGCATCTCGAAGGAACCAAGGAACGCGAACGGCGGCAGCGCCGCGCCGACGAGATTTGTGAACAGGCAGACGGACTGGCTGACAATTATTTCGAAATGTTGTCCTCCCGGCCCGAACGGCTGGCCGAAGTGGACGCCATGAGGGTGCAAGTGGCCCCGTGGGCCCCTCCGGTTAAGAAACAGGCGTTGTGGGACGCCGAAGACAGTCTGGCCGTCACTGACACCCTGGCGGTGCGCACGTTGCAGGCCGCGGCCTCGGCTTATGAAAAAGCGCTGGACGAGGTCCGCGAACATGTGGCGGCGCGGCGGGGGCTGGCGCGGCTTTACGCTGCCGAATTGCAACGGGCCGAAGAACGCGGCGACGAACTGAACAGTATCTATTTTGACGAGTTGGTCAAACAGTTCGATGACGGCACCATCGCCCAGGCCAGCAGTGGTGGCGGCTCCCTGACCGTGGACTGGCCGGGCGGTGAAATGGAACTGAAGCTGTCGCGGATGGAGAACCAGAACCGCCGCATGTTGCCCCTGTCAGTTAAATCGATTGGCCGCCGGGGGATCAAGGACGTGGCGCTGGGTCAGGGCGGCTATATGGTTTCGCTGCATGTGCCCGGTGCGCTAACGTTGCGGTTTCCGATTGTCATCAAGGCAGGCACCCAGATCCGCATTTTTGCTGACACGATGGCGCTGGGGGGACAGCCGACCGACGAAATTCTGGTGCCCGGTGGGCCTGCTTTGGTTGGCGGGGAAGGGGCGGACATGCGCAGCCGCGATTTGCGAGAGGTTGATGTGCCCAGTTTTTTCATTCAGGAAAAACCGGTGTCTTTTGGGGACTACCTGGAATTTTTGCGCCATGTGCGGGATCAATTGGGTGACGGGGCGGTACAACAATTGTTGCCCCGGCATGGGACGGGGACGCCGTTTTGGAAATGGGGCGCAACCGATTTTGTTCCGGCTGACATCGGACAATGGGGGACCGACGTTGCAGCGTTGCGGAATCTCCCCGCGTTTGGCCTGGATTTGCGATCGGTTGAGGCGTACGCAAGCTGGCGTGCGAAACAAACCGGGTTTGCGTATCGACTGCCCTGGGATTCTGAATGGGAAAAGGCCGCACGGGGCACCGATGGCCGACGTTTTCCGTGGGGCGGGGCTTTTGATGCGTCGTTTTGCTGCATGCGGGAATCCACGGCGGGCCCCCCCCGTCCGATGCCGTGTGGTGCCTTTGAAACCGATGTGTCGCCGTTTGGCCTTCGAGATCTGGCGGGGGGCGTGGCCGACTGGGTGCTTGTGGGCGGCGATGGTCAAAGGCGCCCCGGACGGGAGCTGATTTCCCGCGGGGGGGCGTGGTGCGATTGGAGCATCGATTGTGCGCTCACCGCTCGGCGTCCTTACCTACCTACCGAACGGACGGCCAGGGTAGGGTTTCGCCTGGTGCGCCCCGGCCCTGCCACGGTGGGGTATCAAATCATCCGTACGTCCTGATTCTGAAAAAACCAGTTCACGCGCGTGGCAAATCTGCCGATACTCGGCACTGAGGAAGCCACCTGTCGCCCGCCGCCACATCTCCCGAGGCCCCGCGTCCGAAGCACCGTTGCGAAATTCGCACCCGGTTCGAATCCGCGCATGACCTTAAAGCGGCCTTGCCGCTGTTGCTGGCCGACGAAGGCACTTGTTTTGTGCCGACCACCCAATTGAGGCCCGTGGCCGGCGAACGCGTGACCGTCGTGCTGATGCTGGTCGATAGGACGCCTGTGGCGCGCGAGATCGGCACCGTCGTCAGTACCAACTACGACGACGTATCAGCGCCTACCGGGTTCACGTTGCGGTTGCTGTCCCCCGAGGCGATGCAGGCGCGTAGCAACCCCCGCACCCCCCGGCCCATCCAGACCGCATTTCCCCCGGAAGTCCGGCGTGCCAGCAATGAATTCGACAATCCATTGCAGGGCCTAGAAACCAACATGTTGACCCTGTTCATCGACTTTTCGTTGAGCGAACAGGCCGCTGATTCCATCACCCTGGACGAAATTCCCAGTCTGTCTGACGAGAGCCTGCAAAACGTGCCTGCCGCCGAGGCGCCCCAACCGGAAGTTTCGCCCGATGATTCCTGGCAGGAACCACAGTTCTACGGCGCGGCGCCAAAAACCGATGCCGCCGGGCCGCTGTCCGATGCCGCTGTGCCGCTGTTGCAAGGCCCTGCGGCGGTGCCGATGCCCCGGCGCCGTCGCCGTGTCGCCGTGTCGGCGGTTGTGGCGGGCACGCTGTGTGGTGCGGCCATTGCGGTCGGGGTGGCCCGTTTTTCGTCTGAGCCCGATCCCGTGGCCAAGCTGAGCCCGCCACCACCCGCCGCCCCGGTGCGGGCCGTTCGTCGTGAGGATGCGGGCCGCGGTTTGGATGCTTTTGCAATGGTTGATGCTGGTCGCGACGTCCGCGCGGTTGTTGCCGTCAAGCCTGATGTTCGGGCGGTGGCTCCGGTGCCGATTCCCGCGCCGCCGGCCGCGCCGCGTGCCGCGCCTGCTGCTGTGTCCGCGGATTTGGGATGCCAGGTACGGGTTTCGTCCCGGCCGGCGGGCGCCGACATCGTCCTGGGCGATCAGATCAAGGGGCAAACCCCCGCAACTGTTGATCTGCCGTGTGGCCCCGTAGCCCTGATCGTCAAACGCCCGCGTTACCAGGACGCTCCCGTGACCTTTGAACTGCGCGCGGGTACGCCATTGGTTCAAGACGTGGTCTTGCAACGGCCCCTTGTCGAGCTGACCGTGACGTCGGACCCCGCAGGTGCCGAAGTTGTGACCCGGGGCAGGGTTCGTGGCGTGACGCCCGTGACCCTGACGGTCCCCAGGTTCGAAGGCGTCGACATCGAGGTCAAATATCCTGGGCGCCCCGCCTGGAAGAAACAACTGCGGCTGACCACCCCGACAGCAACGCTGCACGCGCCCCTAAAATAGCGCTATTTCGGGCACGCCCATTTCGGATCCGCCATGCCCTCGATAGGGATGAACGCGGGCGCATCGGTCATCGCGTTCCACTGGGGCGGCATGGTTTTGGTTTGCTCTTTTCTTTTGTCGTCAGCGGTTTGTGGGGGTTGGGGCAAGGCGGCCACGGGCGGCGGCGCTGCGATGGTGGGGCATAGGCCTTTGAGGTTGGCGTCCATCCAGGGTACGTGTTTGTGGATCCAATATTTTAGATAATTGACGTCGTCTTCCCAGGTGGCGCCGACGTAATTGTTGGGCCAGGTGAATTTTCCGATGTTGCCCCAGCGGGTGGCGTCGCGGCCTTTGGCGGTCTTGATGTGCCCTGCGAACGAATCGATCAAGGCGTCGATGCGGTTGACGTCCAAGGGCCCGCCGTTTTTGCGAACCTCGTGCCATCGGCATTTCATTTCGTTCTGAAACGTCGGATCCCCTAGCGGGGTTCGAAATGCGAGTGGCGGGGTATTCAACAGCGACACGTTGGCGCAATATTTCTGTTGGTAAAACGTGTTGCCAAAAGCGATGTCGAAATCCCACAGCGGCCCCATGAACCATTTTCCCCCATCGGGTCCGGGGCGTTTGTGGAAATACCAGCTTTTGTAGAAGGCATCCTGGTTGTAGCTGAACTCGGAGGTCAGGTAGTAGTCGATCCAGCTAGGCACATCGATGCGATCGCGCCAGGCGCCTTTGGCCAACAGCAACACTTGCAGGTCATCGAAGTCTTTGGCGACGTATTTTTTTTGTTCCGGCGTGTAGTCCGTCTTCTTCGGGAATCGATATTTCCACCGGCGGTCAGATCGTGTATCGATAAATTCCCGGGTCAGATCCATCGGGTTGAAAGAAAACGTAGCCTTGTCAGCATCGGCTGAAAACATGTATCCCCCGGTGATGTCACCTGCGGCTGCGGTCGCGGCCGGGTGGGGCAGATCCACGCGGCCTTTGTTGCCCTTGGGTTTTTCAACCAGCAGGTACAGACCCTCGTATTTGGCATCGATATAAACTTCGACCCAGCGCAGGCGCGGCGTCCATCGTTTCACCCCGGCACCCATTTCGCTGCCAATGACGTAGGTGACGGCGTTGCGTAGGCAGGTTTTGTCCGCGTAACAAGAACTGAGGACCCAGTCGCTTTCCTTGGGCAGGCCCAGGGGCGACAAATCAATCGACATGCCCTTGTCGTCCTGCAATTCCAGCCCGTAGGGTTTCTGTGCGAAAAAATAGGCCGAGCTGGATCCCCGGATTTGCAAGTTGACCTTCGATGCCAAGGCCACGGGCAGGCCGTCGATAGCCTTCAGCAAGGTGGTGCCATCGTGTTTCTCAATCACCTTCAGGTCGCCGGTGGCACCCGGGGTCTTGGTGATGGCGGCGCCCGCAAGGGTGATCCAGAAGATTGGTACCGGGCGTTTTAGGTACGCCGTCTCATCGACAACGACCGCCACGCCTGCATCAGCCGCGGCGTTCGTTCGGGCGTCTGAGCCCACGCCCGCGTCGCGAGACGTTGAGCCTCCCTGGGCGCCTTCGTTGCTGGGGTCACCACCTTGGCCCGGCATCCCGGCCCCCCCGCGACCAGAAGCGCGCTGTCCGCCTTGCCCGGCAACAGGGGGCGTGATCGGATCTTCGTCGTCCGTGCTCTTAGCGGCGCACGCCACCCCAAATAGGACCGCCGACAACAGGACCCAAGAGTTTGTTTTCATTTGAAAGGTCATAGCTGGCTTCAATGCTGCCTCATTCTTCTGGCTTAGAACACCATTAGAAAGGACGGGTCGGCTTCTTAGTCTGAGAAAAGGCATACATGCTTACGACACATCCGGCCTGTAACAAGCGGTTACGGGTGTTGCACCGAACGGCGCACTGTGCCGTTGTGAACAGACGCGTCAATCCTCGGTTTCACGATGGTTTCGCCGCGCGCCCAGATCGCGTAAGCTATCAGACGCCCTTGCACCGGGCTGCCACCCCTGGCCCGCGGATTGCTGTCACCTGATGGGCCCTCACCGGGAGCCGCGCATGACCAAGCGAACCTTTGCCGCCACCATCCTTGCCACTTCGGCGTTTGCCTTAGCCTTTTCGGCCGGCCATCGCCCCGCCACAGCCGACGAGGTCGCGTGCCGCGCGCCCCAACAGATGGCCATGCGCCGTCCTGGGGTCGAACGGCAGTTGCGACAACTGTATTTGGACCTGATCGGGCGCCCCCCGAACATGGACGAATACCGCGAGATTCAGCAGCGGGGGGCCATCGACGACGCCGTCCTGCAGGGCCTAATGTCGCGGGAGGATTTCTACGCGCGTATGAAGGACTACCACCGGGCGTTGTTGCGGTCGAACGTGTCTGCGGCGGTGTACCGGGGGGGCAATGTTGGGGTCAGCGAAATGACTGATGGCGTTAAGCCATTTGAACTTCGTTCCCTGGGTTCGCCCCGCGGGGGTTTGTCGCAAGGCTGCGACCATTTCATCTCGCAGGTCGATTGCGCCAAAGAACCGAAACAGGATCCACATTTGGAATACCCAACCAAGACCTGTTTCGATGCCTATGGCGTCCCGCAGCCGGTGTCGGTTGACTATGATCTGCTGTTTTTCAAATGTGACGTCCTAGACGCGGCGACCAATTGTCAGGACGCCATCGAAAAGGGTGTCTTGCCGGCCAAGCTGTTGTATTTCTGCGACAACCGCCGGGTGGCGATGGGCGCGCTGAAACCGCACCTGTGTTTGCCTGACCCCAAAAAAACCGGGACCCAGGGGCTGCTGACCGAAGTTGTCGAAGACGGCAAGGTGGTGGCATTCACCAACCCCGATCCGACCGGCGGGGCCCTGGCCCGTCTGGATCGATGTGCGCTGGGTCTGCAAAGGGGGGCGTCGAACGGGATGTACAACATCGGGCGCGGCTGCGTCCAGCGGGAAGGCTGGATCATGACCAAGCCGCCCTATTGGGATGCGACCGGTCGCAAGGAAGTGGCAGCCTGTGCCATTGACGCCCAGGAACGCACAGTCAACCCGGTGACCGGGGCCACCTGTGAGGGCGGCGAACGTTTCGTGGGCGATAGATCCTGCGGTTGCGGGCCGCGTTTCCGTCGCTGTGAATCGGGCGACGGCAAGGTCCATGACAGCCGGATTAAATCCATCAACGAGGAACCTTTGTTGATTGCCGATTCGGTAGTGAGGCGGGATGAAAACTATTTCAGCATGCTGACGACACGTCGTTCGTTTACCAACGGCGTTTTGTCGACCATGTACGAAATGGGACAAGGCGTGGGATCTTCGGAAGTGTCCATGCCGGTCGACAAACAGGCGTTGCCCCGCATGGAATTCACGACGCCCACGAATGAATGGCGCGAATATCTGCGCGGGCCGCAACACGCGGGCGTTCTGACCACATCGTCCTTCCTGCTGCGGTACCCGACCCAGCGGGCGCGCGTCAGCCATTTCTGGGAGGCGTTTTTGTGCAAAAGTTTTGCGCCGCCCCCGGATGCATCGCTGCCACCGGCCGAAGATGCCTGTAACCGCGAAAACAATCTGGCCAAGCGCTGTGGCTGCAACCACTGCCACGCCACCATTGAACCAACGGGCGCACATTGGGGCCGCTATGGCGAACGCAACGCGGTTTATCTAGATCCAAGCCGCTACACAAAATACGACCCCCGCTGTCGCGACTGTGCCCTGTCGGGCAACACCGCCTGCGATGGGCAGTGTGGGCCCTACGTCATGCAGGCCTTCGACGGTGACGGTGCGGCGTCGCTGGGACTACTTAAGACCTATCTGTACCGAACGACCGAAGACGAAGCGAATATCGAAGCCGGTCCGCGGTTGCTGGTTGATCGCATGATGCAGACCGGGGATCTGGAACGCTGTGCGGTCAAAAACCTGTGGCATGAATTTCTGGGCCGCGCGATGACGACCACCGAACAGAATCTGTATATGAAACAGTTGGTGACATCATTCGCCGGTGGTGGGTTCAAGGTAAAAGATCTGCTGACAAAACTGTTGTCCACCGACGCGTACCGGAGGATCGATTGATGCGTTCCCAGGGCCTGTTTTCATCGTTGGTGTTGGTCACCCTGATGGCCGGTTGCAACAAGACCGAGGCGCCTCAAGAAGCGTCACTGGCCCCACTGCTGCCCCCGGGACATCCGGCCGCGATTCCGCTGCCCGATCCTGACAGGGAAGGTGGAAACGTGGGACGGGCCCCGCGTCGTCTGACTGTGGCGCAGTTAAAATCCAGTATCGAGACAGCCGTCGGACGGCCGTGGAAGGGCCTCGGTGTATTGTCGCAATCGCTAGGACAAGCAGACTACGCCTTCGTGAACGCCGAAAGCACCGAGACCAATCTGGTGTTTGCCAAGTTTTTGGAAGATGGGGCCCGGGAGGTTTGCCTAGAAGCCGCGAAGGCAGATTTGGTGGCCCCAAAGGCGCAGGATCGAATCCTTGTGCGTGAATTGCCGGACGGACTTTCGAGCAACGTCACGCTAGGCGACGAAGCGGCGATCACCCGGCACATGACCTATCTGTCCACGCGGTTCTGGGGGCAGCCTCTGTTCGGCGACGAACTGACCCGATGGGCGGGCGTGTGGAAGTCGATGGCGGCTAGGGCCCAGCAGATGAAAGTTCCGCAGCAGGCGTTGATGGGTATGTGCATCGCGCTGATGACAGATTCCCGGTTTATTACCTATTAGGACGGCGGAGACGAAACCATGTCGAAGTCAACACGCACCGTGAAATCCGAAACCGGCTGCAGCTTGGGTGACCGGCGGCAGTTTTTGAAAGCCGCCAGCGCGTTTGCGGGGGCCAGCGTCCTTGGGGGTCTGCCCTTCAAAAATTTCGCCAACGCGGCGGATTTGAAGCCGACGGACCGCAATTTCGTCTTCCTGTATTTTGGCGGTGGCTGGGATCAGCTGCTGGCCTTTGATCCGCGCGACCCTGATGTGTTCACGGCTGATCGCATTGCGGATACGCGAATTTTCCCTGCCTATTCGCTGATTGCGGACCCGACCTATGGGGAAAAAATGGTGATCCCAGAAGTTTCGGGACGGGTTCGCAGCAACCTGACCTTTGGACCTGCTGTGGGAACACTGGCCGACCATTACGATCTGATGACGTTGGTTCGCGGTATCAACATGACCACCTTGGGGCACGAGGTTGGGTACCGGTATTTCCTGACGGGAAAATCCCCGGTGGGCAGCGCGGCCCGTGGATCGTCGACGGCCACCGAGATCGTGGGCCAGATGAAGCCCAAGGTCCCCATCCCCAGCATCGCGTACAACATTGAAACCTATAACGATAGGTACCCGGGGTTTGCCAACGCGCTGAAGGTGTCGCGCGCCAATGATATGATTCTGGCGCTTTCGCCCAGTCCCAATCAGATGGACGCTGAGATCGAAAAACAATTGGTCGATCTTCGGGGCCAGCCGGTCACCTGCGAATCACAACTGTACGATTCACGCGGCTTGGTCAAGGCCTATGGCGAATCGCGCGATCAAGTGAGCAGCATCTTGGGCGGGCGTCTGGACAAGGCGTTTCGTTTTGAACTGCCAGAAAACGAGGCGGTGCGCGGAACTTACAAACTTCCGGTTGCGGGGCCGTATGATTCATCTTCGGGCCGGGCGGCCATGGTCGCCACCGCCTTGAAGAGAGGAATCAGCCAGTGCGTTTCAATGACCATCGCCGGGGGCCTGGACACCCATTTCGGGACGCAGTTGACCCACGCACGCAACCAGCGCGAGGGGTTCAACGCGGTGGCGGCGTTGGTGCAGGATCTACGGACCAGCGCCCACCCGTCGGGCGGCAACTTCATGGATCACACGACCATTTTGTTGTTTTCCGAATTTTCGCGGACGCCCCTGTTGAACAACCTAGGCGGGCGGGATCATCACCTGACCAGTTCCTGCGCCATTTTGGGGGCCGGGTTCAAACACAATATGGCGTTTGGAAAATCGGGGGACGTCGGCATGTCGCCAGGTCTTATCGATTACAAGACGGGCCTGCCCGATCCAAAGGGTCGAAACATATTTCCCGAAGAAATCATCGCGTCGTTGTTGGCGTCAGCGGGGCTGGACTACAGCATCACCCGAACCGATCCGTTGCGTGCAATCCTGGCGTGACCCGCGTATTCACTACGTTCACTGCAATTGTCGGCGCGGCCTGTCTGGGTTTGATCGGCTGCGGCCTGCCGTCGGAAAATGTAAAAGCCTCGCCCTTTCAGGCGACCCGTGTTGACACGCCGATGGCGTTGTTGGCGACACCGGGGTTCGCGGACGAAGCCGGGGGGGGGATTTTTTTAGGGCCCGATAAAAAACCTGTGCGCCTCCGGTTGGACGGAACGCCGGGATCGCTGGCGCTGCACACGATGGCCGACGTCGATACGGGGCCTGTGGCCAGCATTCATCCCTTTGGCCCCCATGGGGCGTTGCTGTCGGCGCAAAACGGCGTATTTGTGGCTGAATCCGGCTGGATCATCCCGCCACCGTGGCGCGATCAGATTAAAGGGGCCGCGATTCGGGGGGCGGCTGTGGGGGGGGGAACCGCGTGGATAGCGCGCGACCAGGGCGTCTTGCGCGTGACCGATGGGCGGCTCTTTGAACTGCGCATAGAAGCTGAACCTGTGACAGGCACGACGGCATTGGCCGTGACGACCGGGGGCGACGCTGAAACCACGTTGTGGCTGGCCCAAGGATCAAAGCTGCGGGCCATTGCCGCGCGCGAGGACGGCACGTTGCAGGTGACGGCGGCGCCGCTGTCCCAAAAAGATGTGGGTGCCGATATCACGGCCTTGGTGGGGCTGGCGGCCTCAAAAAAAGGCGAGTCGATGGTTTTTGCCGTGGCCGATGGATCCCTGTTTCGCATCAAGGGTGACGATGCGCGGCGGTTTGATGTTGGTGGCGGGGTTGACGAAATTGCAGGTGGTGGCCGTTTTCTGTGGGTGCGAGCGGGCGCGCGCCTTGTGCAATACGACGCCGACGCGGACGTTTGGGGTGAAGCCACGGGCCTTGGAAATGCCGAAAAACTTCTGGCCGCCGATCCCAGCGGGGTCGCATGGGCTCGTGCTGCGGGCAAGACCTTCGCGGTGTCCCGTGGGGTGGTGCCCCGCATCCTTGGCTTGCATCAAAACATGCGCCTGTTTGATGCGGAGCTGGTGGTTCGTGCGTCTATTCCTGCGGACTTGCAAGGGGCAGAATTGTCTTTCGTGATTGATGACGGTCAGCCCATCAAAACCCAGGGACCATTTTTTTCGTTGGGCGGCGAAGAAGGCGAGGGGAACGCCAAGCCGTATTCGTTTGCGGCGCTGGCGCCGGGCCTGCACACGGTGTCAGCGGTGCTGAAGCTGATGGGGGGCGTGACAACCCGCCGATCCGTCGCGTTTGATTACCACCCAGCCGCGGGCACGGTGGCCACGTTTGAAAAGGACATCAAGCCTATCCATGAGGCCCGTTGTGCCCGGTGCCACACCCGTGGACCTGGTCCGGATCTGTCTACGTTCGAAAAATGGAAGGCCAGCGCCGCGAAGGTGGTCGCGTCGGTTCGTGATCGACGGATGCCCGCCGATGGGCCGCTGGATCCCGCGCAAATTCAGAAGATTGAACGATGGGCCGCCGGAGGGGCGCAGCCATGAAGATGTTTAGGCTGCTGGCGATGCCGTTAATTGCGGGAGCTTGTTCGGGGGCGATTGATGGCGAAGAAGCGGCCAGGAGACGCCAGATTGAAGAATGCCGGGGCGTCTCGCCGTTGAAACTGCAGGTCGTTCCCACGCGCGTGCGGGTCGGGACACCGGCGGTTCTTGTGGGATCGGGCGGCAGTGGTCGTTTTGTCTATGGTGTCGTCAAGGGTGGATCGGGCGGGGACGTGCGCGGTGACCGGTTCGTGGCGGGAAAAACCCCGGGGGTTGATATGTTGTGGGTGCAAGACGCGGTCTGCGGCGGTGGGCAGGTGATGGCCGATCTGGAAGTGCAGGGCGCCTTTAGTGTGCTGCCCACCCGGGCGTCAATCCGGCCCAAGACGACGTTTACGATAGCGGTTCAGGGCACGGTGGGGACTCCTGTTTTTGCGCTAGTGCAGAATCAATCGGGCGCGACCCTAGGCGGCGACGGGCGGTATGTGGCGGGGGCCAATCCGGGGCTGGATGTCATTGGTGTGCGTGACGCGCAGACCGGCGACGATGTGGCGCTGGAATACCGGGTGTCACCGACGGCACGATTTCGTGCGGTTCCCGACAAGCTGGCGATTCCATCGGGGTCGTCGGTGCCGCTTCGGACAGTCGATGGCACGGATGGCCTGGTCATAACGAAACTTTCGGGGCCAGGCGTTGTTGTTGAAGGAAGTGCCGGTCGTCCTGCGACCTTTGCACTGGAACCGAACGCAGCGGACGTGGCTGAAGTCGAATTAAAAGATCGATTCACAGGCGAAGTCGCCAAGATAAAAATTCGGCCCTTGTCCGAATTGCAACGTCCCGCCACGGCCTACGGACGCCTGTCAGACGTAGCCGCGATGGTGACCGGCGATTTCGACGGCGACAAGGTGCCCGATGTGGCGGTGGGGATGCCTGAAAGCGATCTGGGAAAACCGCAGGGTGGCCTTGTCATGATTTGGAAAGGATCGCCGCAGGGACTGACACCTGAGCCAACCTGGACCTTGACCGGATCGACCGATACGGCGCAGTTGGGAGCGGCTTTGGCGGTGGGGGATTTTGATGGTGACGGCAAGGACGATCTGGCCGTGGCTGAACCGGGCGCGGATGTGACAGTTGGTGATTCTGGGGCGGTTGAATTGTATCGGTTCACGGGGGGCCGGCCCGAAGCGATGCGGTCGCCTTTGTCGGGACTAGGCCGAGGAAATTTTGGCGCGTCCCTGGCCACGGCAGATGTTGATGGCGACGGCATGATGGACATCATTGTGGGATCTCCCGGGGCGGATTTGGCGCCGACGGCGACCATCAACCGCCGGGGCGTGCTGGACGTATTTTTTTTGAAGCGCGCGGTGCCGATTCCCGATCTGGGCGGCCTGCGGGTGACGGGTTGGGATTTGGCGGCAGACGGAACCCTATTGAAAAAGGCTGGGGTTGCGGCTGGGCGGTCGCTGGTGGTGGCGGATTTGGACGGCGACGACAAACCTGATCTGGCGACCCTGGGCACGGTTACCGGAATGCTGGTGGCTGGGATGCCGAAGGCGCAACCGAGCATTCAGATTCATTTTTCCCGTGGTGGCATGCCGGCTTTCGATGAAACCCCCGATGCGATCATTTTACCCACCGACCCCGCCGACGCGAACGAAGGCACGTACCGGCTGCTGTCGGTGCCCCGCGGACCCAACCGACCGCCGCTGTTGGGGGTGACGATCGATCTGGGGGATGCGCCTTCCCTGGTGAATGCAGGGTTGGCGTTGTTTTTCGATGTATCCCGGGCCAAAGGCGCCGGGGGCGGGGGGAAGAAACCTATGATTATCGGGCGCGCGGATGCGTTCGCGCGCATTGCGGGTGATGTGGCGGGGGTGGCGTTGGGGCGATCGTTCGCGCTTGGTGATCTGGACGGCGACAAACAACCAGAACTGATTCTGGGCGCACCGTACGCACTGGCCCCCGGGGCTATGCCTGGCACGCCACCGGCTGGAAAAATTATGCGGTTCCCGTTGTCTGTGTTGGTCGCAGGGGCGGTCATCGCCAAACCCCTGGAACAACGGTTTGGGGGCAAGGGTGATGTGTTTGGCACGGCATTGGCGGTTTGGGATCTTCCCAAGGCCACAACCCTTTTGGTGATGGCGTCGCGGGCCACCACGGGCAAAGGAAAATTTACCGGGCGCGTGGACGCTGCCAAGGCGGACAAGATGCCGTTTGAGGCCTGGACGGCGGTTACCTCAGAAGTGCCTGCCGCACCCGCGCTAGAAGGTTTCGGATCGGTCGTGGCCAGCGCCTTGGTGCTGGGAAAACCTATCGCCGTGGTGGGGGCCCCCTTGGTGGCGGGGATTCGCGCGGCCATGGACGGCACTGAAGCGGGGCTGGGGCAGGCGTTGCTGTACGACACCCGCACGGCGAATGTGCCAAATGGCCTCGTTGAAGGGGCCTTAACGCCCCTATCGCGCGGGGGGCGGAACGTGGGGACGGATGTTGGTTTTACCGATTTTAACGGCGACGGCCGCCCGGATCTGATCGTTGGGGCGCCCAATTTTCAGTTGCCAGGCACGGCCCAACGGGCGACGGAAATTGTTCCTGTGTACGCCAATGAACCCACGGGCTGCTTGCAGGCGGCGGCCCAGGCTGTCGGTGGTGTGTTGGTGTCTTTGTCGCGGCCTGATGGCAGTTTTGCGCCTGCTTACCGGTTGGCGGCCCCCGTGGTGATTGCGGACTGTCTTCCCGCAACTGACGCCAAATGCCGCCGGGTCGGCCAGGGGCGCGGGGTCGTTGGCGGATTCGACTGGAACGGGGATGGAAAACAAGACGTGGCGACCTTGCGATCAGGAGGGTTCGAAATCTTTTTGGGACGGGCGCCAGCGGATGAGACCTTGGCGAAACTGACCCTGGTCTGTGACAGTGCCTTTTCTTTAGTGTCGCAGGCACCGGCAACGACATCGACGCTGGCGGCGGTGGGCGATCTGGATGGCGACAAATGTGACGAAGTGGCTGTGCGCGCGGGACCGGATGCGACCCGCGGCGGCATCATCATTGCGTTTGGTGCCGACGCTACGGCGTGCGGGGGACACAAGATTCCGGCCCTGCTGCGTGTGTTGGCCGACATTGAAGTCGGGCTGCCAAATGTCGGTTTGGGGCAGGCCATAGCCCGCGCGGGAAAAATCCGCGGCGATGCGAAAGACGTGCTGGCGGTCTCGGCGTCGCGATTCCCTGCCGACGGGATCGTCCAACCCACAGTCTTGCTTTACGACGTAGCTGCGTTGGCGATGGCCGTGCGCGCGCCAGTGCCGACGATGACGATGGGGCCGATGCCCGATGGCGGGTTGATGTTGCCCCAGGGGCCTTCGATGGTGACGGTGCCTGGATTTGGCGATCGGCTGGTGCCCGTGCCCTTGGTGTTGCGTGACAGACCCGCGGGGTTTGGGCAGGCCATGGCGGGCAATGTCGATTTCACGGGCGACGGTAAACCCGATCTGGTGATCAGCGCGCCAGGGGCGTCAGTTGGATCTGAAGGCAGCGGTGCCGTTTATGTATTTGCCGGGGGGACCCTGGGGCCCCTGCCCGATGGATCTTCTGTCCTTGTGCCTGAACCTGCGGTGCTGATTTTGGGCGACACGCACGAACGGGGGCAACCCGGTGCGGATTTGTCGCTGACAGCCGGTGGGCCGGGGGTGCCGCCGTTCATTGTGATAGGGGTGCCGGCCAGCTACCGAACGGGCACGCAAAACGGATCTGCCTTCGCGCTGCCCTGGCGGTTTTAGGGCATGAATTGCCGAAGGAAACGTGCGCTTTGCATCAGCGCGGCCTCGCGGCCTTCCTGGCTGTGTTCGTAGGCACGGTCTTCGACCTCGATGCAAACGGGGCCTGTGTAACCGACTTCGCCCAAGGTCGCGAAAAATCCCCCCCAGTTCACGTCGCCGAGACCGGGCAACCGGGGCGTATGATAACAAAGCGGTGTGGCCAGAACACCGACTTCGTTCAGACGGTCACGGTTCACCCGCGCGTCTTTGGCGTGAACGTGAAATAGACGGTTTTTGAATTCGTAAAGAGGGCGCAGGTGATCGATCTGTTGCCACACCAGATGGGAAGGATCGTAATTCAGCCCGAAGGCCGGGCTGGGGATATCGTTGAACATGCGCCGCCAAATTTCGGGCGTATGAGCCAGATTTTTTCCTCCTGGCCATTCGTCATCGGTGAACAGCATGGGACAGTTTTCGATGGCGATCTTCACGCCTAGGGCTTCTGCCTGGGCCACAAGCGGGCGCCACACTTCAAGGAAACGGGGCCAGTTGGCGTTCACGGATCGTGCGGGATCACGACCAACGAACGTGGTCACCGTCGGGACACCCAAGGCCGAAGCGGCCAGCAGAATCTGTCCCAAATGATCAATGGCGATCTTTGCTTCGGCAGGATCAGGGGAAAGGGCGTTGGGGTAATAACCCAATGCCGAGATTTCGATGCCGCTGGCAGCAAGGCTGTCCTTGATGCGGGCCACGGTGCTGGGGTTGCGGGCCACGTCGGAAGCGTCGATGTGCGTGACCCCGGCATAACGCCGCAGAGCCTTGCCAGGGGGCCAACACATCACTTCGACGGTGCGCAGGCCGGTTTGGGCAGCGACCTTGAGCACCTGGTCCAAGGTTTGGTCGGGAAAAATGGCGCTGACGAACCCAAGTTTCATAAAAGCGATGATGACAGGTGGCTAAGCCACCGGTCAAGTGCTATCGTTCCCCGTGTTACCGCATATGACCAACAAGGAGATCCCGATGTCAGCCCTTCGCTACGAAGACGTGTCGCGCATGATTGACCATTCCCTGTTAAACCCCACCTTGACGGTGGCGGAACTAGAGGCGGGGTGTTTGCTAGCGCGTCTTTACGACGTGGGCAGCGTGTGCATCTTGCCGTATCAATTGTCCCGCTGTGCCCAATTGCTGAAGGGCAGTGCCGTCGCGCCCAGCACAACCATTGGTTTTCCCCATGGCGGCCACACCCGCAGCATAAAAGTTGCCGAGGCCCGCCAAGCCATGAGCGATGGTGCTGTGGAACTGGATATGGTGGTCAATATCAGCCAGGTGTTATCGAGCGGATATGGGTATGTGAAGGACGAAATTGCGGCCATTTTCGATGTGGCCCGAACCGGGGGCGGGAAGCTGAAGGTCATTTTCGAAAACGCGTATTTGAAGGACGAACATAAAATTCGCCTTTGCGAAATCTGTGGTGAGGTGGGGGTCGATTGGGTGAAGACCTCGACGGGTTACGCGCCTTCGGGGGCGACTGACGACGATCTGCGGTTGATGCGAAAACATTCGCCTTCGCAGGTGCAGGTGAAGGCCGCGGGTGGGGTGCGCGATTTCGATCGTTTGATGGCTGTGCGGGCCCTAGGGGTGACACGCGTAGGCGCCAGCCGCACCTCCGAAATCCTCGAAGCTGCGCGTGCCCACCTGGGCCTCGCCCCGATATCCACCGCTGCGCCGTCTGCAAGTCCCAGCAGCTATTAAAGCGGCGGTTATGTCGACCGCCAGGCGCATAAACCCAAATGCGCGTTCTAGGTTTGAGAGAAAATCGCTTCGAGCTCCTCAATCTTTGCCGGCTTGATGAGATGAAGGTTGAATCCCGCTTCGGCTGTTCGAAGCCGATCCCCTGGTTGTCCGTACCCTGTGAGGGCTATAAGGAAAATTTTCGATCCGAGTTGATTTCGGATTTGCCGTGCCACTTCATAGCCATCCATTCCCGGCAGTCCGATATCAACCAGCGCAATGTCGGGGCGCAGCGAAAGAGCCCTTTGCACCCCCTCGGGTCCGTCAACCGCAACGTCTACTTCGTGGCCGTACATCTGCAAAAGTTCCTGAAGGGTCTCCCGGTTGTCTTCGTTGTCTTCTATCAGCAGAATTTTTTTTGGTGTCACAGGTGCCTGGACAGTTGCGGCATCCCCATGGTTTTGCGTGGGGGCGGTTTGCGCAGGGGGCGCAAGCGGCAAGGTCAATATGAATGTACTGCCCTTCCCAATGCCCTCGCTAGATGCGCTGACCGAACCCCCGTGCATGTCCATAATCGTCCGCACCACTGTGAGGCCGAGGCCCAATCCCCCCTTGCTCCGGGCGAGGCCAGGTGCGGCTTGACGGAATAGATCAAAAACCGTTGCCAAACCTTCCGAATCGATTCCGATGCCGGTGTCGGCGATTCGCACCACAGCCTTCGATCCTTTCGTTTCGACTGTGATATCAATTCGCCCTCCAGCAGGCGTGTACTTTATGGCGTTAGCCAAAACGTTGTTCACTACCTGCTCAAGTCGAACCGGATCGCCATCCACAAACACGGGGGTCCTTGGGGTGCAAAGATGGGTGGAAAGTCCCTGCTTGGTGACGACGGGTGTTAATTGTTGCAGCGCCATATCGACCACGTCACGCACGTCGAGGATGCGCTTTTCCAACGACACCTTGCCGCGGGTCAAACACGCCCCATCGACCAGATCATCGATAAGCCGGCCCAAATGCCGCGATTGGCGGTCGATGATGGCAACGTTGCGGTCAAGTGCAACACCGCCCCGGTCGCCGCTGGTGATGATGTCAACGGCGTTTCGAATGGCGCCCATGGGATTACGCAGCTCGTGACCCAACATCGCGAGGAACTGATCTCGCTCTTCAATAGATGCTTCAAGCTGTCTCATGACGGCCCGCGCATCGTATTGCCTTTGGCGCGCGCGGTGGGCCGCGCGTACGGCGCTTAACATGGTGCGGACGTTGATAGGCCGCTCGAGGATGGTCACGTTACCCAAAGACATCAGCGATTCGGGGAGGACGCGTCGTTCAAGTCGGTGGACGTCTGGTCTTTCGAAAATGACGAGAGGGAAATCTGACCATGACGGCTGTTTCGCGATGGCGTCGCGCAGCAGGCCCAGAGCCTGGGTATTGATAACGTCCTCGGTTAGCAGAGCCATTGCCGCACCCGCCGTCACCCCTTCGCAAAGCCTCTGCATGTCTGTACACAGGTAGGCCTGCAGGCCGGCATTTTTCAAAGCCTGCTCTGTCAGTACCGCGTCACGCCCGACTGGGGTGAGAACAAGAATCCGGCGGGCGGTGTCGGTTTCAGTCTCGTTTGGAGTCATCAGTTTCGGTGGCACGTGAAGGTCGCAAGAGTTCAGGAAGGCCCGTCAGCACTCCCCTTAAATGATCGAGCCGGGGCCCCAGGGTGATCCCCCGGGAGCTGATGTGCAATTCACGAATGGTATCTTCGTGGGCACCGGTTCGTTTTTTGAGCATCGAGATGGATTTTGACAGCCGTCCGCCGATCTCGAAATGCCGAAACAACAAGACCGCATCGGCAAGGTAACTCACGTCAATGGAGGTCGTGATGGAACCAACCAGCCCGTGCTGCGCCATGGTGAGGATGGTCAGTACCCCCTGTTGGGCCAGATGGGTTAGGAGTTCATGCAACTGCAGGATCAGGAACTGTTCTTCGGGCATTGCGTTCAGATAGCCGTTTAGGCTGTCGATAACGACAATTCGTGCGCCCCTTTCCTCGACGGCCATCCGAACTTCGTGGACAAACTGACCGGGGGCCATTTCCGCAGGATCGATCTGGCGGGCCTCGATCATTCCGCTGTCCATGAATGTCTCCAGCGGTACGGCAAGACCGCGCGTACGCGCCCGCAGTGTGGCAACGGTTTCATCGAAGCAAAACATGACCACCTTGTCTCCTTTGGCGGCGGCCGCGACTGCGTATTGGCTGGCCACATTGGATTTGCCACTTCCCGCCGGTCCCAATAATAGGCTGCTTGTGCCTCGGTCGAACCCGCCCCCGGTAAGGGCATCCAGCTCAGGAACGCCGCTTGACACGGGTTCACGTAAGGGGCTGTCCCGATGTTCGGCGGCAATGAGACGCGGATAAACAACGATTCCCCCGGTCACGACGCTGAAGTCATGGTAGCCGCCGCGAAATTTTACCCCCCGTAGTTTAATCACCCGCAGCCGGCGCCGCTCCGGCCCGTAGATGGGGGACAGTTGCTCCAATGAAAGAACGCCATGGGCAAGGCTTTGCAATTGACGATCGTTGGGTTCAGACGTCTTGTCATCCAAAAGCAGGACGGTGCAACCGCGGCCGGCAAAGAACTGCTTCAACATGAGAATTTCGCGACGGTAACGAAGGGGGCTTTGCGCCAAAAGACGGATCTCGGACAGCGAATCGAACACAACGCGCGTGGGCTGCAGCCGAGCGACGGTCTCAAGCAGTTGTTTCATGAGCTCGCCGAGCTCGACCTCCGACGGATGAAATAGTGTGTTTTCTTCCGTGGCAGCCAATGAATCGGCCGGAGACAGTTCGAAGAGGTGAATTTTTTCGAGCGACCAACCGTGGGATTGGGCAACCCCAAGGAGCTCTTCTTTCGTTTCGGATAGGGTTATGTAAAGGACCGCTTCTCCCTGCTGGGCCCCGTCCAGTAGGAACTGTAGTGCCAAGGTCGTCTTGCCGACGCCGGGATCGCCTTGCACCAGGAACAATCGATCGCGTGGGAAACCGCCGGACAAAACGTCGTCAAGTCCGCGGCTGCCCGTCGTGGCTTTGTTTGTTGAGCTGATGGGGGCCATTGCCATGGGAGCAAACCATAGCCCGACGCGTTTCCACTCGCCAGCAAGCTAAAACCTAGTGTTTCTCGCGCCGGGGAAGATGGATGACGAAGGTGGTTCCTTCTCCTACCTTAGACTGCGCCGTGACCCTGCCCTCATGAGCCGACACAATCTGATGGACGATGAACAAACCGAGTCCAATTGACCGCCGTCCTCCGTCGGTAACTGCGCCCCGACGTAGGGGTTCGAAAAGATGGGGTAAAAGCGCTTCGGGGATGGGCGTGCCTTCATTGTGGACCGACATCACGACTTCATCACCTTCAGCTATGAGGCGAAGGTCCACCTTGGTCTCTGGTGGGCTGTAGGTATGCGCATTCGTCAGTAGATTGACTAGAGCTTGTTCCAATCGATCGCTATCCCAATGGCCCTTCATATCACCCTGGGTGCTCAGGTGAAACCTGCCCCGGGCGCCCGAGTTTTCTAACGCCAAGATCGCAGCCTCGGCGATGGTAGCCGCGTTGGCGGCATGACGATTCATTGTCAGACCATTCCCCAGCCGGGCCTGCGTGAAGTCCAGAAGATCTCTGATGAGCTTTTCGGCCTTCTGGGCATTATTGACGATGCGGGATAGGCCGCGCACGAACTGCGCTTCATCAACAGGCCGTGGGTGTCGCAACAACACCGCGGCCGAGTTCATGATGACGGCAAGGGGGTTGCGCAGATCATGACTGACGATGCCGATCAAATGCTGTTCGAATTCGATGCGCATACGAACGGCTTCGTGATCTTCGGTGATCGCCGTGATGTCCCGAACAATGGAAAGCACGCTTTCGGGAACATCCCGTCCCTTCGCTTCTGCCACCAGGATCGTATGAAAGGTCAGTTGCCGACCGTTCGGATCGGCAAAAGTGAAGGTGGTTTCGCAGCGGCCCTCCCGAAAGGTCCGATCAATTAAATCTGCCCACTGCGCGGTCAGTGCAGGGGGCATGCCCAATTCTTCGTGAGTGCGGCCCACAAATTCAGCCGGATCGCGCCCGGTCGCCGCTTTTATCGCAGGGCTTACATAAAGATGGCGTCGATTTCGATCAAATCTGGTGACGATATCCGGAAGCCCTTCGGCCAGGCTGCGGAAGCTCTGCTCACTTTCTTGTAAAGCCGCAGTGGCCTCGACCCTATCGGAAACATCTGATCCAACCACGAAGATGCCTGTCACTGTTCCTTTGGCATCCGTGATGGGTTGATAGGCGAAATCAATGTAGAAGTCCTGAACAAGTCCCCCAGGCACGACCTGCATTGTGTATTTGGCGGCGGTAGCCATATAAGGTTTTCCGGTTTGAAAAACCTCGTTGAGCAGCTTTAGATGCGCGACGGCTTCCGGCAGCGCTTCGGCCACCGTACGACCAAGAACGGGACGGTGCCCTACCAGTTGAGCGTACCGGGGGTTGATCCGCTCGATGATGTGCTGCGGCCCGCGAAGTGACACCATGAACGACGGGGCTTGGTCAAAAAGCCGCGCAAAACGCTCGCCTTCTTCCGCAAGACGTCGTTCGGCCAACACCTGCTGCGTCGTTTCTGTGCAAAGGACCAGGACGCCGCCCACGCCGGTAGGGGACCCCTGGTCATCAATCGGCCCGTACGAATAGGTCCAAAATACATCCTGCATTTCACCGTGGCGAAGGATGGGAACCAAATGGTTCTCATGCCACGTGGCACCGTCACCGCGAAGAACCATTTCGATCTGCGGTCCGACGATGGACCAAACCTCGGGCCACGCCTGGTGGGCTGGCATGCCCAAGATGGCGGGGTGTTTTTCCGGCCCCAGCGATGCGCTGTAGGCGTCGTTATAAAGGCAGATGTGTTCCGGTCCCCAGAATATGAAAACCGGGTGCCGGGTCGTCAACGCCATGCGCACCATGGCTTTGAGGCTGGAGGGCCACTCCTCGCTTGGCCCAAGAGGGGTCGCGGCCCAATTGTGCGAACGAATCAGCCCGGCCATAAAGCCGTCGCTTGGCCAAAAGGGTGTCGGTGGCATGTCGTTCCTAATCCCACCTTATGGCACAAAAATTGCGTGAGTGGGGGCACATGAAAGCCCGAGATGATGCGATGCTAAGCGTCGTAAAGAAGGCGAAGCTTATTGCGACGTGGATGGACGGGAGCTTTATAGATCCCATTCTAGGTTTTCTGCTTCCCGGACTGGGTGACGTGGGCGGACTTCTCCTAGGCGTTTACACGGTCGTTATCGCGCGGCGGGCTGGCGTTTCGACCGCCATTCTGGCCCGCATGCTGGTGAATTTGGCGGTCGACGCCTTGATGGGTGCGATACCCTTGGTCGGCGACCTTTTTGATTTCGCGTTTCGCGCACACTCGCGCAACCTTGTCCTTCTTGAAGGACGACCCGCCGGACACGCAAAGCCCGGCGACTGGTTGTTTTTGGGGGCTGCTGTCGTTCTGACCGTTCTTGCGCTTGCCGTTCCGATCTTCTCGTTCGTCTGGATCGTGAAGCGGATCTTGAATCCAGCGTGACCCGGGCACCATGCACGGGCGCACTAAGGTTTGGTCTTTGGGGCGCTGAGGAAGACAAGCAGGTCGGCAAGGTTTTGCGGCGTCAGGTTGGCTTCCAGTCCCTCCGGCATCATGGAGGCGGGATGCGCTTTCATATCCACAATGTCCCTTCGGGCTATCACGGTGTCGACGGCCATGGCGGCGCGCAGGGTGATGCCACCGGGGCTTTCGGCTGTGATGATGCCGGACATTTCCTGCGTTGCCGTTTTGACGACGTAGACTTGGAACTTCGGGTCCACGGCGCGGTTTGGGTTCAAGATATCGCTCAGCAGCGCCTCCTTGTCGCGGCCAACGACTGATTCCAGGTTTGGTCCCACGGCGTAGCCTTGGCCATGCAGCCGGTGGCAGACAGCGCAACTGGACCGATAGACATCCTCGCCCGGTAAGGCGGCGCCTTTCAACGCCAGGATCTTCTTAGCTAAGGTCGCGACAGTTGCCTCGGTTTGTGAAGCCTCGCGCGGTTCGAACAGTTTTTGTGCCCGTGCCTGGAGCTTCGCGTACCGCCCCAGCGCTTCACGTTGCGGTTGATCAATCTCGACGACGCGAATATGCCCCTTTTCTAGGGCCTCGATCACGCGGCCCGCTTCGCTCTCTTGCCGTAACATCGCGACCAAGGCCTCGCGGCGAACCGCGGCTGTGTACTGTTTCCAGCCCCCGACGACAAGCGCCCCCAAGGTGTAGCCCGGCGTTGCTGCTAGCGCGCGCACGGCCGCAACCTGGATCTCAGAGGGCTCTTGCGGACGCAGTAGTTTTTCAAGGACCACCGGCATGTCCGGGGGGGGCTGCAAGGACAGAAAATCGATCGCGTTCACCCGCAGGGCGGTTAGGGCTGACGTATCGCTTGTCGCCGCCAGCAAAATTGGGGTCCATGCCGCGATGACCGCCCCGACGCCCGCACGCCTTACCAACCCATCAATGCCCACGCCCCACTGCCGCAGTGATGGCCCCAGCGCGGCCAACGCCAGCAGGCGCCAATTCTCCGGTCGGGCAGGGGCGCGTGTACTGATTGCGCGCAGCCAGCGCAGCACTAAATCCTCATTGCGGGAAGACCCCACAACTTCGGCCAGTTTTTGCAGGATCTCCCGGGCCCCGTTGTCCGTGCCCCCGAGGTAGGCAGGATCTACGGCCTGAACACGCGCCAGAAATTCAGGCGCCCGATCCGATATCGAGGTCAAAATCGCAAGCCGCGTCCACCGGTCGCCGCCGTCGCGCACCGCCACCTTGGCCAGGCTTCCCAGGGCGCGTTTATCAGGGCCGACGGCGCCGAGGGCTAACGCCACCTGAAATCGCACCTGCGGCGACGGGTCCGCCGACATGCCAATCACCGATTCCGTTAGGATCCGTGACCGCCGCAGCCGGGGCTCGGCCATGCGCAGGGCGGCCTCGCGCACACCGGGATCGGGATCCGACAGAGCACGAACGGTCACCTTGTCGTCAAGAGATTGAAGACCGTTCAGAGTCCACAAGGCGTGCAGGCGAGCCAGCGGCGCCCGATCTTTGGTCATGGCCAAAAGCGCCGGGACCGCATCAAGGTCGTGCCGCTCGATGACAAGTCGCTGCGCCGTGGTTCGTTGCCAGGCATTGGCGCTGCGATAAAGGGCGACCAACGCCCCCGTTTTCATTTTCCCCAATTCTGGCGCCGCGGCTGGGCCCCGCGGATCGCTGTATCCCTGGGGCACCACGCGGTAGATCCGCCCGCGATCCTGCCCCGCCCGCAAATCCACCCGCTTTTGC
>JAYUUT010000256.1:0-9870 GCA_043754455.1 Myxococcales bacterium | reverse complement strand
GACAACCGGGCATCGCTTGGGCGCCTTCCCATGTTTCCCCGCCATCCCATGTTTCCCTAGAACGGATACGTGTAACCGGACTGAAGAAGGTGGGCCCCGCCGTAACGGGAAGATTGAAACATGTATCCATAAGACACGTGAACCGTGCCCGAAGCGAGATGACGAAGCCCCGGAACCGCGCCCAGCCGACGCAAGTCATAGAACATTTTGAATTCAGGCAAATGTGTCGCCAAGGAGCCCCATTTTACATCGACTGATGCGTACAGGGGAAACCGGCCATAACAATCTGTTCGCCCCCCCCGGCTGGGATCCGTGTTGCACCAAAAACTGGCCGCCCCCTGCGAGTGGTAGCGATATCCCAGGCGGATTTCCAGATTTTGGGTCAGCGCATAGAAGATCCGCGCATCGGCGGTGTGGGCCAAAAGCCCCCAGGGCTCAAGGTGGGCCCCCACATCCTGGTCAACGTAAAGCCGGTAGGCGGCCTGAAACCCCAACCCCAGTTCGGGAAAATATTTCGCCAACCGCAGGGACGTGGCGTGCCGGATGCGTTCGGAAGGGGCCCGTTCCCGTCCCAGATTCGGCACCCGCAAATACACGTTGGCCAGATATCCGTCTTGGTAGAAGGCTTCGTAAACCAGTTGCGCAACCAGCGTGGGGGATAGGGGCTGTTCGTAGCCCACGCCGAAAAACCAAGTTTTTAGGGCCAAGTTGCGGTTGGGGCCGACCGTGTCAGATGTGCGGGCGACCCGTGCCCCTACGACACCGGACTTGTCCCAAACACCCGTGCTGGCCTCGATGCCGATGGTATGTGACCCGTAGTCGGGCTCGGCGCTGTGGCGGTACACCGCCCCCACCCGGCTGCGGTTCCAGCCAAAGGTCTTGCCGGCGCGCAGCCCCGCTTCCTTGCGGGTTTCGGTGAAAATGTCGTCCTGGCTGGCCCCCTGCGCAACAGACGCCGACGTGACCGCATCGACGATGGCGTGGGCGCCCACATCAAATCCGTAGGGCAGATCTTTGGTCAGTTGCAGCATCGGCTGGATGATGCGGGTTGAAGCCTCGCGGTAATAGGTGCCATGCACTTCGACCTTGTTCTCGGCGCGGGCCGGGGTCGCAACCACCACAAACAGCAGCAGGCAGCACAGCCCCTGCAAACAGCACGGCCCCCGGCGGGCGGCCCTGTCAGTTGCAGCCACAGCCACCGCCCGCGTGCCCATAACCACCCTCGGCCCCTTCCCGCGCGCCAAATAGATGCTGGCGGAACCGTCCTTCCAAACCATCGTCAAATGTCAACGCCCGGCGGGTTAGATGGGCCCGCTGCCAGGGTTTCACAGGCGCCTGATGCGCACAGCCCACAGCAGCCGTGGCCAGGGTTAGGCCCAGCCAGAATGCCGGACGACAAAAAACGGTCCGAAGCCGACGCCGCAACATGGGGCCAGGCATATATCATGACCTTCATGACGTCGTACCTGGTGATGGACATCGAAACCGTTCCCGACCGGATCCTGTACACGCCGCCCGTCCCGGCGCCGGGGGCCGAAACGCCCTTTCCGCCGCTGTACGCCTGCCAGCCCGTGGTCATCGGGGTGATGTGGTTGGACGAAACCCTGGCCTGCAAACGCATCGGCACCATCGGCGAAGGCAAGGACGAGGCCGGCATGTTGACCGATTTCGCAGATTTTGTGGCCCAGCGCCGCCCGATCATCGTGACCTGGAACGGCCGGGGTTTCGACATGCCCGTCCTGGCCCTGCGATCGTTCGGGCACGGCATCGCCCTGCCCTGGTATTACCGCGACCGCGACTACCGCTACCGGTTCAGCGAAGACGGCCACCTGGACCTTTGTGATTTTCTGGCCGACCACGGCGCCGCACGCATGACGTCGCTGGATGGGGCGGCACGCCTGATTGGCTTGCCGGGAAAGACCGGCGTCGACGGCAGCCAAGTCGAAGGGCTGTACCAGGCGGGCGAGCTAGAAAAATTGCGCGCGTATTGTTTGTCCGATGTGGCGCAAACCGCGTTCGTGTTCCTGCGCTACCGCCTGCTGGTCGGGGCCATCGACAAGGCCACCTACCAGACAGCGGCGACCGCCCTGCTGGACGCCATCGCCGCAGATCCACGATTGACCCCCGTGGCGGATGCGGTGGATCGCAAACGCCTGCTGCTGTTGTAGGGGCTAAACCAGTTTTGAGAGCAACAACGTTCCAGATGCTTGTGATCCGGATCACACACAATCGGAGTTGGCTCAGCGCCTGGGCCACATTTTTATTTTCCAGGGCGCCATTGGGTGTCTAATCTTTCCCATGCCGACGAATAGCTTTGCAAAACAGGTTCTCAATTCTCGGAACAAACATGCCGGTCTTCTTTGCACAATCGTGCTTGCGTCTCTGGTTCCGTTTGGGATGAAGGCCAACGCCGCCCCTGAGAAAGCAGAATGGAAACTGGTGGCCTCCACATCAATCCCGGCGCGGCGGCATGACCACGGGCTGGTTTTTGATGAAGCCCGCGGGATTCCTGTGTTGTTTGGGGGGGTCGCCTCTTCGATCCCTGATGGGGGCAATGCAACCTACCGCAACGATGTTTGGGAATACGACGGTGCTATGTCGTCGTGGAAAGAACGACCGTCCTTGGGAACCAGACCCGATCTGCGTACAGGTGCGGCTGTCGCGTGGGACTCCCACAGAAACAGGCTTGTGGTTTTCGGTGGCCGATCCGGCAGCGGGTCGTACTACGAGGACGTTTGGGAATGGGATCCCGTCACCGACGCCTGGTTGGATCGCACGGCTGCCGGGGCCAAGCCACGCGCCCGGGCGCACGCCGCCATGGTGTACGACCGCGTGCAAAAGAAGATGCTCATTTTTGGTGGAGGACATGGGGATTTTGATGATTCGCAAGGACCACAGATCGCCCTTGGTGACACCTGGGAATGGGATCCGGTTTCGGGGGCGTTCACGGAAAAGAAGCCTGCCTCGGCCCTGGCCACGCCATCACCCCGGCACAGCTTTGCCCTCATCTTCGACAGCAAGCGCAGCCGTGCGGTACTATTTGGTGGCCTGTCGCGGCCTGATCCCACAGCCGATTCAGTCCCCAAACAAGACACCTGGGACTTTGATGGCACAACCGGCGTTTGGACCGAACGCACGGCAGCGGGCACAAAACCCAGCGCACGTTACGGCCAGGCCAGCGCTTTTGATGCTGGGCGAAATAAATTCCTGATCTTTTCGGGATTCAACATCAGCGCGGGCGATGCGCGGCGTGACCTTTGGGAATGGGACGGTGCGACAGGTATGTGGATCGAACGTCTGGAAACCCCGACAACTGACCTGCCTCCGGCAAAAATGGGCGGTCGCATGGTCTTCGATACCAAACGAGGCCGGGTGCTGCTTTTCGGGGGGTTCAATCCAAACGGCAACACCACAATTGCCGGAAAAATCTACCCATCCGGATTCTCCCGTGAGACCTGGGAGTTGGATACGATGTCAGGAAAATGGTCAGATCGCGCATCGACAAGTACAAACCCCAGTGAACGCCAACAACATGCCTTGGCCTTTGATCCCGTCAATGGCACGACGTTGCTTTTCGGTGGCGTGGGCACATCCGGCGATGACGTTCTGGATGACAGTTGGGAGTGGGACGGAAAAAAGTGGGCAAGCCGCATGCCGACCGCCAAACCACCTGCCCGCATGCGAACGGCGATGTCTTACGATCCCGCGCGAAAATCCATCGTCTTGTTTGGCGGTCGCGAATTGAACGGGAACCAACGCGAAGACATGTGGGAATGGTCTGCGGGCACATGGAAACAAATCCCAATCTCTGGAGGACCTGGAGGGCGCGAAGGTCACGCGATGGCCACTGACAGCGCACGGAACAAGGTCATTTTGTTTGGCGGCTTTGTAAACCAGAAGTTTACGCCTGGGGCCATTCGAGGCTTCTACATGCCCTTCAGAAATGACGTGTGGGAATGGGACGGTGCCACGGGCATCTGGAAAGATCGGTCACCACCCGCGGGCAGTCTTGCCCCGAATCCACGGCCGGATGCTTCCCTTGGTTTTGATGAGGCTCGCCGCAAGATGGTTCTCTTTTCAGCGGGAGATCAGACGGACACGGTATGGGAGTGGGACGTTGATTCAGGCGGATGGTCCCAGCGAAAAACAATGGGGCGGGGGCGACAAGATTTTGAAATGGTCGTCGGCGTGGTTGATTCGATTCGCCACAAATCTTTGTTCTTCAGTGCCGCACAGGGCATAACCGTTCCCGCGCCCCTGTGGGAACTCGACTCGATTTCTGCCCTGTGGACAAACCGCGTGACGAAACCATTTCCGTCTGCGCGCACCTATACCGCAATGGCTTTCGATTCGGTCCGGGGTGCTGTCGTGTTGGTGGGCGGATCGGAGGGCGGTGACGAGACATGGGAGTTCAGTGTCACAAATGTTGCTGATGGTGTCGGCTGCACAACGGCACAGGCGGCCCGTTGTGGCTCGGGGTTTTGTGTAGACGGCGTGTGTTGCGAGGCAGCGTCGTGCAGTGGAGGCTGCCGGGCGTGTAACGTTCCTGGGATGTTGGGCAAGTGCGCGTCCACCAGGCCCGGCACCCAAGTCAGTGGGATGTGTACAGGGATACAAGCCTGCGATGGCATTGGCGCGTGTAAGGTGGCCAACGGCCAAACCTGTGCGGCAAACGAATCCTGCGCCAGCGGGTTTTGCGTCGACGGGCTTTGCTGCGACACAGCCTGTAATGGCGCCTGCCAGGCCTGTAGCGGCACGCGACCCGGGGTGTGCAGCGCCTATGTTGCGGGCACCGATCCGGAAAAAGAATGTGACGGCATGGGCACGGGGATCTGTGCGGCGGCCTGTGACGGCGTGGGGGCCTGTCGTTTTCCTAGCCAAAACGCGACCTGTGGTTCCTGTGGGAACTGCAACATGGGAACGTGCCGGGAACCCGTGGCTTGCCAACCTGACGGAGGTTTTTTTCCAATACGTCCCCTTCCACGCGGAGACGGTGGGTTCATTGCTGTCGATGCGCCTGCACCGCTGCCGCCCTGGAAGGACGCGGGGCTGCCAATCGTTTTGATTCCCGATGCGGCCGGTTCGGCACCACCGATTTTTATCGGTGTGGACGCCTCGCCAGGATCAATCGACGAAAAGATTTTGGGTACGGTTGCGGAAAAAATTGATAGCGGGGTTCCGGGGGGCTTCGTGGGTGCGGGCGGATCGACGGGAACGGCAGGGGGCGCAGGCGCGATAGACACGGGGCGTTCTTCGGAAATTCTCATTGCCTCTCGCGATGGCGGGACCACCCCTTCGGGCAACGAGTCCACCCTATCGAGCGGTCACGGTTGTTCCTGCGACACCGGCCGAGGCCACGAGACCGGCGCTGGGGCCGTGTTCCTTCCGATTCTTTTCGGCCTTGGCGCGATCATCAGGAGGCGCCGGATCACCCGCCGCTAAGGCTGGAGATCCGAAAGGCCGCTGGCGCCAGCACATATATCACATATACTTTCCACATATGGCCCAAGTCACTTTGTACTTGCCCGATCGCGTTGCCCTTCAGATCAAGCTCGAAGCAAAAAAGGCGCACAAAAGCGTGTCCGCCTTCGTGACTGAGCTCGCATCGAGGCGAACCTCGCGTACCGACTGGCCACGCGGCTTCGGGCGCCTCTACGGCAGTTGGAAAGGCGCCGCTGCACCGATCGATGATCCGCCACCAGATGATGTAGAGCCTCTAACGTGAGCCTTCTGCTCGACACCAACATATGCATCGCCTTCCTGAATGGAACGGACAGCACAGTTCGCGACCACTTACTCGCCCTGCCGCCCGCCGAGGTATTTCTATGCAGCGTTGTTAAAGGCGAACTGATTTTGGGTGCCCGCAACAGCGAATTCGTCGACCAGAACTTGCGTCGCCTAAACGAATTTTTCGACGCCATACAGTCCATCCCCTTCGACGACAGCGCCGCAGGTTGGTACGGGAGCATTCGTGCCCAACTGAAACGCGAAGGCCGACTCATTGGCTCGAATGATCTTATGATTGCGGCGATTGCGCTGGCGACCGACCTGACTTTGGTCACCCGCAACGAAGCGGAGTTCCACCGCGTCCCAGGCCTGCGCGTAACCGTTTGGTGAAGGATCGCTCGATCCGCGACAACACCTGCAGCGCGGCCACCCTGGTCATCGCGTTTATGGCGGTGGAGCTGCTTGACGAAACCTTCGGAAAAGTTCTGGATTTTATCGAAGATTAAGGGTGATCGGTGTAGGTTCTTGGCGTGTTAAAAATGTATATGCGGTCGCAGTGGAGCGGGGCCTCCGATGCCTTCTGGGATCACAACTGGGAGACGTCTGATCAGTACCCACCGGACGATCGAAATGACAGAAGCTGCGAGAACCAAGGATGCCTGCAGCGTGCGATAGCCCAGCGGATTGTTCACGACAGGTTGTTCCTAGAAGGCGGCTGCGGGCCCGCAGCCTGGGTTCGGTATTATGACAAACGTGGATACCGGGTCATGGGCCTTGACTTCGCCCCTCGCACGGTCCAGCGCGTCAAAACGCTATTCCCTAAGCTTGACGTCCGCATCGGGGACGTCATGGCGCTGCCCCTGCAGGATGGCGAGGTTCATACATATTTTTCTAACGGCGTGGTCGAACACTTCGAACCGGGACCGGCGGCCTCTTTGCGTGAAGCACGACGGGTGATAGCAAAGGACGGCTGGTTTTTGTGTTCGGTCCCCGATGCCAGTCCGCTGCGAAACAACCTCCTGTATCGAGATATAGAATCTAAGGCCAGCGGTGCCCTCGGGGTCACCTTGGTCCGCCGGGTCGGTGAGACGGTTTCGGATTCATCCCCGCCGCCGGGAATGACGTTTTTCCAGTATGCGTTCACGGAAGCAGAGTTCACAGCCCAATTGGAAGACGCCGGATTTTGTGTCGAAGGCGCGCAAGGCTATTCCTTACAGTGGGGCCTTATGGAGATTCCGGTCTTCGACAAGATAAACACCTTGGCGACGAAAGCCCTTGGCGCGGTACGTACCTTTCGTCGAAAGCCGGACGCAGCCGCTTTGCCCGCCGTCCTCGCGTCGTCTGTCGCGGGACCTAGAAATCCGCTTTTACGGTTGGTGGAAAGAATAGCGTTCCAGGAAGACACGACTGTCCCAGGCGTGGGACCGGTCCTCGCCTGGCTTCTCGACAACGCGGCGAATATGCGGCTGTTTATTGCCCGCCCTCGCTAGACCCCCGGAGGAAACAGCTTGTTCTGGTCGCTTCACGGTAGGCGCAGCGCTCTGATCCGGGGTCCGCGCCCGGTCCAGAATTCATAAGGCGTCAGCCCCAGGTCGGATCTGAATACCCGGGTTAGGTGAGGCTGATCCGCAAATCCGGTTTGGTGAGCGACCTCGGACGGGCGGCTTCCCCGGCGCATCAGATCCATGGCCCGCGCCAGCCGTACCCGTTTGAGAAACTGGTGCGGCGGCAGCCCCAGGGAAGCGCGGAAGGTTCGCGCCAAGTGGAACTTCGACACCCCGGTTTCGCGTTCTAGGTCATCCAGTGACACCCGTTCGGTGTGTCGATCCTGAATGTATTCCTTGGCGCGTGCCACCGCGCGGCTGTTGCCATTTTCCGCTACCTTCCGGCCACCATGAAGGGCCGCACGGCTGACCGCCAGTCCCAGGAACTTCATGACCTGGTCCTGTAGTTCCATTGGATCATTGTCGCCCGCCTGTATGAGACCGACCAAGGTGGCCATTTCGTGCGCCAGCCCTGGGGTGTCGTCGACGTGACCGGTGTTAAAACGAACCGGCCCGCCCAACATGGTCTCCAGGTCAGCAGGCCGGATGACCAGGGCTTGAAGGTCGTCGGCACCGTCTGCTTGCACTGTGACGTGGACGTCTCCGGGTTCCATGATCGCCGTGTGGCCTGACAGCCCGTCATACGTGCGCCCCCGGCACTGCCACTTCCGCCGCCCCTGCAGGCGGTTCATCGCACAGAACGTGAAGTTCGTATGAAACACGGACCAGAGGCGTGCTGAGTTCTCAAAGGTCCAGACCTCCGCCCCGCCAAGCGCAGGCGGACGGTGAACCACGACCCTTTCGGGTCCTGTTGGTGTTCCGCTTCTTGGTTTCGCAACAACCCGGCCCGCAGCGTCCAACAACGCCGAAGGCACAAGTGTTGAGGTCGGCGCCAAAGACCCCCTCCGGTCGCGCCCATCTTCGTTCGTCGCGACAGAAAGTCGATGCCTGAACATGACCGTTTCTTTTCCCTCTCGCTAAGAACGACAACCGACGCTGATCGCCCGTCCATCCGCCCAGTCCTTAAGACGCACCGTGCCTTCGGGAAGCGGAAACCGCAAGATCATTAGGGCTTACAAGAGGGCGTGTAAGCGCGAGAGAGATTGACCTTAGCGCGAAAGGTCGGTTTTTCCTCGGGCGACCAATACGGGATCATCAATCATCTGTATGGTGTCTTGCATAGCGTTAGCGTCGGCAGCGCGCTGCCAGTTCCTGCGCCACGCGATCTTCGGGAACCAGCGCCAATAGGTCATCAATCCGCGACGACGCCCAAACTGTGAGCCCGCGTTCACAGGCAACTTTAGCGTCGTTCAGCGCACGCCACGCCAGGAAGCCGCGGACCGAACGATCCCGAATCGCTTCCCCGCGCGCACCTGCGTCCAGACCCGCTGGGGTACCAATCGTCGCGGGACTGTCGGTCGCCAGCGCCAAACGCCACAGCCCACCTGCGGGCACCAACCGGGACAGGACCTCAGGCAGCAGGTGCCCATCAGGTTCCAGCCGGACGGGCCTTTGACTGGCCACCAGAATTCGCGAACTCAGCGCGGCGTCTCGCTGGGCGAATACCAGTGGCGCTAGATCGGGATGCGCCCACGCGACACGATCGGCATAACCCGGGCCCCCCGTAAACCCCAGATGCGCCCACGCGACGTCGGGGCGACGGCCTTCAACGGCACGCTGGTACGACACCAGAAAGGCGGTTTCATAATACGACGTCAGCAGGGCCGCCCGCGGGGGCAGGCCTGACAGCAAATCGGCGGCGACGGCATCGGGTGCGAACCGGGTGCGCAGGTTGTTGCCGTGGCCAAAAGGTGGTCGTTGCATAATGATGAGCAGCAGCAACAGCCCCGCCAGCCCGCAGGAAAGGATCGCGGGGCAACGGGGGCCGTATTGACGGGCCACCACAGCAAGGGGGACGAGGCCAAAAACCGCCGCCGTGGCCAGTCCTGGGGCCAGGTAGCCACGAATGTCAGGATTTCCAGGATCGAACCCCGCCATCAAGGCCCCGACAAACGCACCAACGACGGTCAGGCCGAAGGCCACGGCCAAGCGGCGGCTGCGCGGATCTCGCAAGGCAATAAACATCCCTAGAGGCATCAGCAGGGCCAGCACGAACCCCAGTTCGTCCAAAAGGACAAACGGGAACGACCCCGGATTGGCGTTGCCATGAACAATGGCCGATTTGCTGGTGAAGGTGCGCGCGGCCAGGATCCACAGCAGCCCCGGCATCGTGCGGGCATCACCCCAGGCCACAACATCGGCGGCCCGCGCGGGATCGGCAAATACGGCTGCCGCACGAACGGGTAGATAGACCAGCACCCCCAATCCCAAAAGACCCGCCCCGACGAACCACAAAAACCCGCGCGTTCTTGACCCGGTCCCCCGGAATAACAACGGCCAGGCCAACCCAAAAACCCCAAAACTGGCCACGAAAGCCACCAACGGATGGGTGGCAACACCCAGCCCCAGCAGAAACGCCGCCAAAAACAGCTTCCGTGGATCTTGATCGCGGGTGGCGTGAACGGCGGCCAGAAGTGCCCCTAGGGACAGCAGGGCCTGTAGCGCATAGACCTCGGGGCGCACGCTGTTGCCCACGATG
>JAYUUT010000255.1:0-1499 GCA_043754455.1 Myxococcales bacterium | reverse complement strand
CAAGGGCGGGTGACCCATTTCGTGACCGGGATCGGCACAAGCGGTACCGTCATGGGCACCAGCCGTCGGCTGCGACAGTTCAACCCGAAGATTCGCTGTTTCGCCGTCGAACCCGACGATGCCTTGCACGGGTTAGAAGGGTTAAAACACATGGGCAGTTCCCTAGTTCCCGAGATTTATCATCCGGAGGAACTGGACGGCGTGTTGCCGATGTCAACTGACGATGCCTGGGAAGCGTGTGAGCAACTGTCCACGGAGGAGGGGATCCTGGTGGGCCATTCGTCGGGGGCAGGTGTCGCTGGCGCTGTGCGGGTTGCCAAACAGTTGGTGGCCGCCGGGCAGGCAGGTGTCATCGTGACGGTGTTTCCCGACAGAGCCGATCGATATTTTGAGGCCCCCGCCCCTACCCAGGCCGGGCCCGTCTGACCACCAAGGATTCAGGATGACAACCAAAGGCCCGCACCCGGTGATTCCCGCAGCAGCGTTGATGCAGATCTATGCGCACGCTGTGTCCACCTATCCCAAAGAATGTTGCGGCATCGTTTTTGGGCCCAAGGGCGATGACACCGCCCCGGATGTCCAAGTGTGCGAGAACATCCAGGATCACCTTCATGCGGAGGATCCGGTGACCCATGCCCGCGACGCCTCGACGGCCTACAACCTAGCGCCGAAGGATATTTTCGGCCTACAGAAAAGCCTGCGCGGTGATCGGCCCGCGAAGGTGGTGTTTCACTCGCATATAAACGTTGGCGCGTATTTCAGCGACACCGATCAGGCGGCCGCCCGGTTCGACGATGAACCCGCGTATCCGGTAGAATATTTGGTGGTGGACGCCCAGAAAGATGGCGCACGCACCGCCATCCAATTCGCGTGGGACGACGCGGTCAAGAAATACGTCGAGGTCCGGCGCTACGGCTGATTAGTAAGACCACAGCGGTTGTTGGCCTTTTTCATACGTAAATCGCATCACGTAACAGAATGATTTCGGCTGGCCACCGACCTGGTAGGGGTTGTGTTTCCAGGTTTTCAGGTACGCAATCAATGGATCATCGACTGCGGGCGAGAAAGATTCGACGAGGTCGACGTGATCAACGTTGCCCGTGCGGCTGACGCATATTTTGGCCACGACGGTGGCCTTGCGAACATCGGGTTCGCTGGCCAGAGGTGCGCCGGGTGGCTGCAACAGGAACCGCCCCGCATTGGGCGGAATGAGGATGGGCTCCGTGCCGGAAAGCTCGGGCGGCGCCCAGGGTTTGGGCGGCGACGGAACCGGGTCCACCTTCTTTCGACAAGCGCCCGTGACAGCCAACAGAGCAACCATCGTGGTCAGAACAATTGATCGACAGGTGTAACGCACAGTGGGCGCCGAGTATAGGGGCACCCCTGTGCGTCCGCTAGGGCCGCAATCTGTTCGGGCTCCATAGCCGCCCCGCAAGGCGCTACTGCACTGCCAAAGGCGCCCAGCGCTTTCGCTGCTGAATCTCGACCAACAGCGTTTC
>JAYUUT010000254.1:0-14427 GCA_043754455.1 Myxococcales bacterium | reverse complement strand
CGGCGCGCCCCAGTAGATCATCGGACACGCCGTGGGCGATGCGCCCTAGGCCCGCGGTTGAACAGGGAAGGACGGCCATCGCATCCCAGCCCGCTGATCCGGATGCAAAGGGCGCGCGAAAATTTGTCAGTTCGTAGCGAACAAAGGGGTAATCCGGGATCTCGCCTAGTTCATGACGCCACACTTCAGCCCCGGATCGTGAAAAAACCAGGCCAACTTCTAGGGGGCTGCCGTCGTTGGCCACCGCCTGTCCACTGGCAATGGTCTCGATCAACCGTTTGGCGTAGATCGATCCCGAAGCACCCCCGACCCCAATGACCACCTTCATCGGGCCACCACCAGGGACGCCACGCCCGACGGAAACAGATCTTCGCCCGTGACCGTTGCAAAACCCGCCGCACGCAGTCGATCTTCGAATTCTGTACGCGATAGGAAACGGCCAATTGATTCGGGCAGGTAACGATAGGCGTCCTTGTCGCCTGTCACCATTCGCCCCAGCAGCGGAAGAACGTGCGGGTTCCACAGCTTGTCGAAAAAGAACCGCGGTTTTGTCGGACGAAAAAATTCCAGCACGACCAGGGGCGCCCCGGGCCGCAAGACTCTTCGCAATTCGCCCAAGGCTTGGGGCAGATCCGCCAGGTTGCGTACACAAAACGCGGTGAAGGCGGCGTCGAATACTTGTCGTCCATAGGGCAGGTGGTGCCCATCGGCGCCGTGGGGGGCCACGCGGGTCCCCAGCGTTCCCAGTTTTCCTGCGCCGACCTTCAACATTTGTTTCGCAAAATCCGCGCCTGCGACCCGCGCCCCTGGAAGGCGGCGGGCCATTTCGATCGATCCATCCAGGGTACCAGCGCCAAGGTCCAGCAGCGTGGCGTTTTGGGGAAGTCCTGTTAGCAGGGGCCCCATAGCGCGCCGACGCCACAAAATGTCCACGCCTCCCGACATCACGCGGTTGGCGGTGTCGTACCGGCCGGCAATGCGATCGAACATGCCTTTGACGTCGGTGTGCGCGCCCGGGGCGTGGTCGTCGGTGGTGGCGGACTGCAACATCTAGGACACCCGCTGCACGGAAAAAAGTGCAAGGTCGCGGAGGGCTTCCCGGTAGACCGAGCCTGGCAGCGCGTCCAGGCTGATAAGCGCTTCATCGCATAAATCCTGGGCACGGCGAGTCGCGCGTTCCAGACCCCCCACCTGCCGAACCTCGGCCAACAACCGGGCGGCAGCGCCTTCGGTGACGCCCGTTTCCCCCAGTTCAGCGCGGATACGCGCGCGCAAACCGGGATCGGCCTCGCATGCCAGCAAGATCGGCAAGGTCATCTTGCCTTCCTGCAGATCGCGTCCGACGGATTTGCCTGCGACAGATTCAGGCGCTGCACAGTCCAGGACGTCATCGACAATTTGAAAAGCCCGTCCCACCGCACGCCCGTAACGTCCCAAAGGCGCATCCAAGTTCCCCCCCGCAGCGCCACCCACGCGCGCGCACCACGCGATAAGTGATGCGGTCTTGCGATCGATGACCTTGAAATATCCTTCGGTAGTGGCGTCCGCGTTCCCCGCGCCTTCTAGTTGGGCGACTTCGCCTTCAGCCATTTCGGTAACTGTTGCTGCCAAAGAACGCACCAAAATTAAGTTGTCGGTGCTGGCCACAGTGTCCAGGGCCCGGGCCAAACAGAAATCCCCGACCAGCACCACGATGCCGTTGCCAAACACCATCCGCGCGGCGGGCCGACCCCGCCTGACCCGGCCATCGTCGACCACATCGTCGTGATACAGCGTCGCCGTGTGGATCAATTCGGCGGCGACACCCACGGCGATGCCCAGGTCGATGGACGCCCCGGCGGCACGCGCCGCAAGCGTCGCCATCAGGGGACGCAGCCGTTTTCCACCCGCATCCAGCAGATGGGCGCCCACATCGGGGATGGGGCCGATCTCGCTGTGCATCCGGTCTTTCAACCGGGCCTCGACGGCTGTCATGTCGGCCGCCACCAAATCCAAGGCGCGCTGCACGGCAGGCCGGGCCTTGGTTCGGGCGGCCGGGGCGGTCATGTCGGGGGCCTGGTTCATCGTGTGTTCCAAATATTCAGAATAAATTGAAAGAAGGCAACCCGGACCGGAAGATCGGGCGAAATAGGCAGCGATTTAGCCACCGAGGGCCCCTTTTAATCGCGACACGTCAAGTTTCATGTGACCTAGCAGCATGTCGAGCATGACCTCACCCAAGCGACATATCTCGTCCAATCGGTCTAGGCGTTCGCGTGTGAATTCGACCTGAGCGCGCCCGGGTGTACGGGGTTTTGTCGCGGCGCGAGCCGCCGTTAGGTCCTCCTGCGCTTCGGACAATAGGGTCAAGGCCGCCGTGATTTCGCGCCTTTCGCGTTCGTTCAAAACCCCCGAGATCATCTTCCAGAAATCGGTTTCCGATCGGTAATGTTCTCGCCTTTGTCCTTTTACCCAGACCTTGTGCGCCACGCCCCATCGTTGCAGCGCGGTCAGCGTCATCGACGCATTTCCCGCAGAAACACCGAGGCGTTTTTGAATTTCGGTCTGCGACAGGGGTGTCTGGGACAAATACAGAAGTCCGAAGGTTCGCCCCATGACGCGGGTGAAACCCCAGAATTCAGCGATGCGGCCGCAGACCTCGATGCCGCGATCTTGGACGCGGGTCAAATGGCGAATCGAAGGGCTCGGTCGGGCCATGTCCGGCGGGGTCTACCACAGACCCCTGTTAGCTGGGCGCTGGTTTGTGGGGGCGTTGCGTGATGCGAAACAAGGGCAACGCGTCGGTGGTGGGGGTGGCGTCCGGACGGGCTGCCAGTTGGCCGCAGGCGGCGTCGATGTCATCGCCGCGTGGGGTTCGGATATAGACCGGGATTCCCGCATTGCGCAGGATGGTCTGAAAGGCGAACACCCTTTCGTTAGTAGGACGTTCGAACGCCGGCCCGGCAAACGGGTTCCAAGGAATTAGGTTCACCTTGCTGGAAATACCGTGCAGGAGGCCAGGCAGACGCAGGGCATCGGCATCGCTGTCGTTGACCCCTGCCAGCATCACATATTCAAACGTGATGTTGCGGTGATGGCCCAGCGGAAATCGTCGGGCCGCCGCGATCAGATCCCCCAGCGGCCATTTGCGGTTCACAGGCATGATCCGGTCGCGCACCTCATCGGTGGTGGCGTTTAGGGAAATCGCCAGATTGGGCACCGGATCCAGTTTTGCCAGTTCATCGATGCCCGGCACCAGCCCCGCCGTCGATATGGTGATCCGCCGGGGCGAAAAACCGGCACCCCAGGGGTGCTGCAACAAATGAAAGGCTCGGGTGACGCCGTCTAGGTTGTGCAGCGGTTCCCCCATGCCCATGAACACGATGTTGGTGGGGCGCCGTCCGGCGACGGCGGTGGCGCGATAGACCTGTTCGACGATTTCCCCTGCTGACAGGTGGCGGCCATATCCCAAAGTTGCGGTCGCACAAAATTGGCAGTCCATGGCACACCCGACCTGGGATGAAATACACAACGTCAACCGGTCGCGATCTTTATCGTCGTCGGGGATCAGAACTGATTCGATGGCGCGGCCGTCGTGGGTGGTAAATCGGAACTTACGGGTTCCGTCGCGCGATTCCTGCACCAGATCAGTCACAAGAGGCAACACGGGCGCGTCTTGCAACAAGGAATCACGCAAGGATTTTGGCACGTTACAGGGGCCATCAACCCCGATTCCGAACCCCGTGGGTCCATGCAGCCAGCGAAACAACTGTTCGGCCCGGTAGGCCGGGTGACCCAGTGCGGCCACGCGGGTTTTCAGTTCAGCCGGGGACAACGATCGCAGATCCATGGAGGGCTCTGACCTTACCCGACTATCCCCCCTCGTGAGGCCGTTCTTGTGACGAAGTTCGCGTATTTGATATCAAGGCCCGGGAAACAACCGAAACGTGGGGACCAGTTCCTTCGGCCTCGAGGGACTGGACCAGTACAAATAAATGGACGCCAAGAAGTCTTGTTCAAAATATTCGATCTTTATCTCGTGTTTGCGGCCGCCTTCCAGGGCGATGGTGCCACGTACCTCTTTTTCGCCGCGTTTGGTCCAGTCGTTGATGACAGGTTTGCCGTCGATCCACAGCCGGACCCCGTCGTCTGATGAGATCGCGAATTCGTACATTTCTGTGTGTTCAGCCTGAACAAATCCCGTCCAGCGCACGGAGAAGGTTTCGGGTCCCACGCCCATCATCGGGGATCCCTGGCCCCAGTTGAAACGGACCATCGGATCGATCCGATTCCCGATGGGCGTGGTCAGATCCGCGTTGTCAAAATATTCGCCGCGTAGGCCCGTGCCTTCGCCGGGTCGGGTTTCGGGGGTAATGACCTGGCGCCGGTTTGTGATGGCGTTTTTGTAGCTGCGAACCCCGTCCTTCATGCCCGAAATCGTGCTGGCAGAAAGTCCTGGCGCACCGACCTGCGCTTCGATCATAGCGACCGCCGCGTCCATGCGTTTCATCAAGGCCGCAACATCTATTCCACCGTGCAGCAGCAGCCGGTTGATCTCTGCGTGAACCGGCTGGATCAGTGTGGGCAGACCAAATACCCGTTGGCCCACCTTGCCCGCGGGGCGACGGAGCGGATCGCCCCGATCGAAAAAGCTGCGATCCAGCCCGTGAGGAATGAAGACGAACTTCCCCGTCGCGGGGTTGTTGTACATATAGAAGTTGTTGGGACCAAAAAAATACCCGTCGACATTGCCTATGGCGGCGTCGATAACGTAAGACTTCTGGAATGCGGGGATGTCCAGAATCTTGGACATGGCCGTCTCCCATCCCTCGTCCGGTGTCGACTTGCTGGCTTTCAAAAATGCGTCCATGTCAGCGCGTGATCGCATTTCTTCTTTTTCATTCTTTAGTTCCAGGCCGCGCGCGTTGTCCCCCGGATCGGCAGGGTAGGTGCCTTCGTACAGGTTTCCTTGGCTGTTCGCTTGGCCAAAATTGCGTGCCAGGAAATCTTTGTTGATGGCCTCTTTGATCACGTAAAGGCCATACGGTTTGTTGTTGAAGGTGACCAACGTGTGCGCGGTCAGGGGCGCCGGCAGCCCCACCATCCGGTAGACCTCGTAGGCGGTGTGCTCGCTCATATAGGAAGGGTCTTGGACCGCGTTGTTCAGCAGGATTTTCCCGAGGCCTCCGATCTTCTGGCCCTTGACGAATTCGTTCATGTTAACGCTGAAACCGGTCTTGTTGTTCAGGGGACGCGACGATCCGATGAAACCTTTGCGGCGAATGCCAACGTTTTGCAGCACGACTCCGTCGAAGGAAAAAGTGCAAGGAACAAGTTTGCGGGACTCGCCTGCCAGCACGGGGATGTGTTCATCGGCCACCGTGATTTCCACCCTGTGGAGGACGTTGGGATTAAAAACGCCCGCCAGGAGGTTTTTGGGATCCAAGGTGGCCGGTGCAACGGTGGGCAGGGTGGCTGCCACCGCGTCAGGGGCGCGTCCGCCATCGACGGGGATGCGGGTCAAAGGGGTGCCGTCGCTTGACGCTTTGACAACGGAAGCCATGCCGCCATCCTCCGTAGGCGTCGAAGTGGCAGGTCCTGACGCGATAGGCTTTGCTCCCGACGGCACCCCGGCGTCTCGCGTTGTGGCTACTGGCGGGGTTGTATCGTCATCCGCCGCCGGTGAACCCGCGCCGCAAGAATAAAGGCCCACCGGGCCCAAGAGGCTTAGAATCAAGAGCGAACGGTTCATTGTGAATCATTGAACCATCCCTCGAAAATGGGACCCCTAAGTCAGAAGGTCAGTGATTGGGTTTTTGGTCGCAAACTGGTCCTTACCCCAATCGGTTTGCGGCACGCCAAAGGCACGAAGCAAGGTCAAGGGCACCCGGCAGGCGTTGATGGCGGCCGCGTCCCCGGTCACAGGAACGTGCAGACCCGCCTTCAGGGCCCCGCCTGCCTTGCCTGCAATCAGCACGGGGTAGTTGTCGAACTTATGTACCCAGCCGCCCGCTATCTCGGAGGTGCCAAGGACGCAGGTCTGGTCCAAAAGATTGCCAGCGCCGTCGGCAATAGCCTTCAGTGAGGCCGCAAATTTGCCAAACTCGTCGACAAAATAGCGCAAGACCATGCGGGTGGTATCGGTGAAGCCATTGCAATGTTCGTATTCGTGGAAGCTGGTCGGCGCGCCGTTGCACAGCAGAGCCGCCGGGAAGGGTTCATATCCCACGTGCGAGGCGGGGCTGGAGAACTGTAGAGTCGCCACCCGGGTCAGGTCACAGGCCAGGGCCATGCCGACAAGATCGCCTAAGATTTTGGCCCGGGTGCGTTCACCGCTGACCTTAGCCGCGGGCTCGGCAGGTTGTTTGCAGCCAGTTACAGATGGGTTATTGGCGCTCATCTTCACCCGCTGTTCCAGCGTGCGGATAGATTCAAGGTGGTCATCCAGCCGCCGCTTGTCCGAAGAGCCCACGCGCTGTTTGAGCGCGACGGTTTCTTGCCTGATGGCGTCCAGGATGCTTGCCCGCACGGCCAGCATGGGATCGGGCCCGCCGCTATTCCCCATCACGGTGCGGCTGCGGAATAGGCGTGTGAAGACATCCAGGGGCTGCTGCGCATAGGGGTTCGGGTTGTAAGGCCCGTTGTGCGAGATATAGCTGACGGCGTTGCCCGGCCCCGTCGATCCGTGGGGCGGCGTCGCGCCAACCTCCAATGACTTGAAGGGGGTGCCGGGTCCGATTTTTGCCGCGATGACTTGATCCAGCGACGGTCCGGCAAAACTCATGTAGTTCCAATCGCCCCCAGCGCCTGTGAACGAAGGGTGAAGTTCGGGGTTGGTTCCACCCATCAGGGCGACGACCCCTTCGGCGTGCGGATTGTTCCTGCCGCGCGTGGGCAGCCGCGTGCCCGACACGACCGAAACGTAGTCCTTAATCGGGGCCAGGGACTGAAGCGGTTCACTGGGGGTCCAGCCCGCGCCCGTGCCCGCTGGGGTCCATTTGTCCGGTTCATTGCCGTTGCCCCAGAACCAAACCACAAATCGTTTTGGGCTGGGGCTGCCGTCCGCCAGCGCGTCCCCGTTGCCATTGAACATGGCTTCCAGTCCGGGCAGGGCCACCGCGACCCCCGCGCCGCCCACGGATCCGCGCAGGAATGTCCGGCGGTTCATCGACCACCTCGTTAGGGAGGACTTTTTCATGGCGTCACCTCTCCGGTCATCGCGAACCATTCGCTTGTCACCAGCGCTTCGGCTAGCGAAGAAATTTGGTGTTGTCCCTTCGCCAGGGCTTCGGTGAGTTCCTTGATCACGACGTCTTCTCCCGGGGTTTCGAAACGACCCAGGGCGTATCGATACATCTGCCGGGCCAGACAGCCGTCGACGGCGGGGTGATCACGCAGTGCCTGACCTAATCCCGCAGCGTCCTTGAACGCCACCCCATCGATCTGCCCACTTGTATCAATGGGTAACCCATTTTCCTGGGCGCGGTAGGAGCCTACGGCGTCGAAAGTCTCTAGCGCAAATCCGATGGGATCCATCAGGGCGTGGCATCCGGCACATGTCACGTTTTTCTGGTGTTCAGACAACCGCTGGCGGGTGGTCCGTTTTTGCGCACCGTTGACCGGGGGCAAGGCTGTGTCGACCCCTGGTGGTGGGGGTGGCATCGGGAGACATAAAAACGCCTCGCGCACATGTTTGCCCCTTAAAGTCGGGGACGCCGTCAACTGGTTTGCTTGCAGCGACAGCAACCCCGCGAAGCCCAACAGCCCCGCCCGCGGCGTGTTCGCGGGCCAGGTGGCGGCCCGAAAACCGTCCATGGCTTGCGTGGGAAGCAGATACAGTTTCGCCAGGGCGTTGTTGACGAAGGTTTCCCGCCGCACGAACAAATCGCGTACGTCGGCGTTTCGTACAAACAAATGATCATCCAGCGTCCGCACGATCTCTTGTCGCATCGCCTCGGCCAGACCTGGGCCGAAGGTGGGAAACACGTTGGTATCTTTTTGTAGGGCCGGCAGTGAATGCAGGTCCAGGGCATCATCGAAGATCCCTCGCAGACCTTGGCGCGCGCGCGGCGACCCCAGCAGGCGTCGTGTCTGTTCAACAAGCCCCGGGGCCGTGGCCAGATCCCCGCGTTCGGCAGCGTCCAGCAGCGCATCGTCCGGCGGCGCGTTCCATAGGAAGAACGACAACCGGGATGCCATCTCAAGGCCACTGAACCTGCGTAGGCGTGTCCTTGTCTTGGGTTCCCCAAGTTCGGTTCGGTACAGAAAATTTGGCGATTGGAGAAGCCCGGCCACGGCGGCCTCTAGCCCGCGCCAGGGATCTGAAAGTGCCTTCGCCGCGCCCCGTGCCACGTCTGTCCACCGTGTCAGATCAGCGGAGGTGGCAGGTCGCCGCCATGCCCGCCGCAAGAAGATTTTTAGAAAACGGGCGGAACATTCGTCGGCGGTTGGGTCGCAGCCCACCAATCGGACGCGGCCATCGCGATCGGCGAACGCCGTCTTGGCCACGGTCATCGAGGCCGCCTCAAGTTGCTCCGCAAGCTGGGGCGACACCCCCCCTTGTCCGCCTTGCAGTGCGGTTTGCCAGCCGGCCACCGGCGGCACGACAACGGCTGCCCCCAGCAGGTCGTGGATGGCATTTTCGTATTGCATGACCGTCAGCATCCGCAGGCCGGGCGATCCCGGTACGAAGGCTGCCATCCGGGGCGTCTCGTTCATCGGAGCCACAGGCCCTAGACCTTTACTGCCACCTTCCAACGTGGCGGGCGGTGTCAGATCTTGGGGGGCGGGATCGGAACCGGTGATCGCACCCACGCATCCCACATAAAACCCAGCCCCGATCGTGAACACAAGCGCTGTCAAACCGCCGCTTTGGGGTGATCCGGACATGAACTTCTCCGATCAACAAGGGCTGCTACGTTGAGGCGCAGCGACAGGTGAATATACCCCTTTGCGCCGGGTGGGGCCAGGGTGGACTGGCAGGTCAAGTCATGTATCTGTCGACGGTTCCGGCACTTTTACTGTAAATATGCCGACAGCGGTGACATAATCGAGGCCTGTACCAACGGCTTCTGACTGCGCCCGCGCGGGGCAGTTTTTTCCTTTTCGGCCCACGGGGCACGGGAAAATCAACTTGGCTGGCGCAGCATTATGGTTCCGCGCCGCTGCGCATCGACCTGCTTCGCTCGTCAGAATTTCTACGCTACCAACGTTCACCGTCGATGTTGCGCGACGAGGTCATGGCCCTGCCGGACGGATCGTGGGTTGTCATTGACGAGGTCCAGAAGCTGCCGGCGCTCCTTGACGAGGTTCACGCCCTAATCTTCGACCGGGCCGGTGGTGTCGCTTTCGCGTTGAGCGGATCCAGTGCCCGCAAGCTAAAAAAAGCTGAGGCCAACCTTCTTGCAGGACGTGCGCTGACCCGCCGGATATCGGTGTTGAGCTGTCTGGAACTTGGCAATGATTTTCGCCTCGAACGAACGCTACGTTTCGGCATGTTACCTGCTGTGGTCGCCGAACCGGACGATGCGTCCCGCGCGGAACGGCTTGATGCCTATGTGGAAACCTACCTGCGCGAGGAAATCCAGCAGGAAGCCCTCGTACGAAACTTAAACTCTTTCGCCCGTTTTTTGCAGGTTGCGGGAATCGCGGACGGCCAAATCTTAAACACCAGCTCTGTGGCGCGGGACATCGAGGTGTCGCGATCAACGGTGCAGGGGTACTTCGAAATCCTGACCGAAACGTTGATTGGTTGGTCGCTGCCCGCCTTCCGCCTGCGTGCAAAGATCAAAGAAATTTCCCATCCGAAATTTTATTTTTTCGACGTCGGCGTTCGGCGGGCCGTCACAGGCGAACAGCGCAACCCGCCTAGCGCTGCAGAACTGGGCTACCTATTCGAATCGTTCATTCTGAACGAAATCCGCATGATCACGGCGTATCGCGGGATAGGGGCTGAAATGAGTTACTGGCGAACGGAAGCGGGCACCGAGGTTGACCTGATTTGGCACAGGGGGGCGCGGCGCATCGGCTTTGGAATTAAACACAAAGACACCTGGACCACAAAGGACAGCGCGGGACTGGAAACGCTTCTGGAAGAAAAAAAGATTAGCCAGGCCTTCGGTATCTATCGTGGTCACCGCCGGATGAAGCAAGGGGGCGTTTCCATTCTTCCTTTTGCCGAAGCGTTGCGTGCCATTGAAAATGGCGAAATCGGGTTCGGGTAAACAGGGTTCCTGTTCTTGAAAGGTTGCCGCGATGAAGAAAATCCTGGCGGCAATGTTCTGCTCGGGGGAGGGGTCAGCGCGGATAGACCACCACATTGTGATAGCGGGCCTCACCCCCACCGGGATTCGCATAAACGTGGGGACGATCGGCGGGAAACGCCAGCGAGTCGCCCGGTCCAAGATCAAAACGATCCGTCCCTACGTGCATCCGCAAAAGCCCCGAGAGCACGATGATGAGTTCCTTGGTACCGGTGGCGTGAGCTTCTGCTTCGTGCCGGGCCCGGCCCGCGAGACGAAGTTCGTACATCTCAAGCTCGCGAGAAAAGCCGGCTGGGGTCACGGGTCGGCTTTCAAGCCGGCCATCGCCTGACCGCAACACTTGCATGTCAGTGCGGCGTAGCAGGTTTGCCGTGGGGCCAGAATCGCCGATTAATTCCGAAAACGGGATCTGCAGGCCGACGGCTATTTTCCACAGCACCGTGAGGGACGGGTTGCTTTTGAGGGTTTCAATTTGGGAAAGCGCGGCCCGGCTGACACCCGAAGCCGCTGACAAATCGTCCAAAGAAAATCCCCGTGCTTTGCGCCGCTCCTTCAGGTTGAACGCCACCCGCTGCGCCAAATCCGCCGCCCCGACGTCATCGCCGGGAACCGTCGGGCCTTCGCGGCCTTGACGCGCGCGGGGGGACGGGGTCGCCGCGGCGGGGGGGACAAGGTGGGCTGTGATCTTCGGTCTGCGCATGCAGGCAAACTACCATGACATAAAAAACGTCTTGCATGCAGGACTGGTCCGTTATAAAAGACATACGTCCGTTTAACGGAAAAGGAGCTCCGCGGTGCGTCCGATTGTTCCAGCCCTCTTTGCTGTAATCCCCGTTCTCTTGCCATTCGCTGCGTGGTCGCAGGAGACCTCCGCCCTGCAGGGACGGCTTGAAGAAATCGATCAGCGTTCTCGAATCGCAGACAGAAAACTTGAGATTCTGGACGAGGAAGCGGCCAAAAGAAAAGCGGAAGCCGCCGTTGTTACGGCCGGGGAAAAAGGGTTCAGTCTAAGTTCGGCCGACAAGGCCTTTGTGCTGAAAATCCGTGGCGTCGTTCAGGCTGATGGGCGTTTCTTTCGAGACGACATCGCGCTGGCCGCTAAGGACAGCTTCCTCATCCGAAAGGCGCGCCCTATCGTAGAGGCGACTTTAGGTGGGATCGCCGACTTCCGCGTGATGGCCGATTTTGCTAGTCCGACGGCGCCCGTGCAGGATGCATACGGTGACTTTCGTCCGTGGAATTGGTTGAAACTGCGTTTGGGCAAGTTCAAATCCCCGGTTGGTTTGGAACGCCTGCAGTCTGACCCTGTCACGAAGTTCGCGGAACGAGCCTTGCCGACCGCACTGACGCCGAACCGGGACATCGGCGCGCAGTTGCATGGCGATATTGCGGGGGGGGCGATCATGTATGCGTTGGCGGTTCTCAACGGTGTGGCCGACGGCGCCAGCGCCGACACTGACCTGAACCACGCCAAAGACTTTGCAGGACGTTTGTTTCTGCAGCCATGGAAGACAGATCCCTATTCCCCGCTTTCCGGGTTGGGATTTGGCATCGCGTTCATTTCCGGAAACCAAAAAGGGTCGGCTGCGGCCTCGGGTTTATCGTCTTATGTGTCGGGGGGACAGCAGGCCTTCTTCCAGTACCTGACCGATACCAAGGATCCGACAAACACGGTTTTCGCACACAAACGCCGGACGCGTTGGTCGCCCCAGCTTTATTACTACGTCGGACCTTTTGGTCTCCTGGCCGAATACATCGTGGCTACACACGAGGTGGAAAAGAAGGGCGAAACGAAACGGTTATCGAACAAAGCGTGGTTGGTGGAGGCGTCTTATGTTTTGAACGGCGATGCAAATAGCTACGAGGGGGTTGTCGTGCAAAACCCTTTCAACCCCGCAAATCATACATGGGGCGCCGTGGAAATCAGCCTGCGGTACAACGAACTTCGCCTGGACGAAGACACTTTCCCGACCTACGCCAACCCTGGGGTGTCGGCCCGCCGGGCCCGCGCTGTGGGTGCGGCCGCGGTGTGGAACTGGAGCAGAAATTTGTCGTGGTCGGCCAATTTCGAGCAAACGCGGTTTCAGGGCGGTGCCGCGGCGGGCGATCGGGCAACGGAAAACCTGGTTTTGGTTCGAGGTCAGGTCGCTTTCTAAATTTGCATTTGCAGGAGAATACCCATGAATCCAAGTCTGAAAAGAGGTCTGTCTGTTGCCGCGATGGTCTTCCTGGGCGGCGCCGCCGCGCAAGCCAAACAAATAAATCTTCTCAACGTGTCCTATGATCCAACCCGGGAACTGTACATCGAAGTCAATGCGGCCTTCTCCCAGCAGTGGAAGGACAAGACGGGGGACGAGGTGAAAGTGACCCAGTCCCACGGGGGATCTTCTAAACAAGCGCGGGGGGTGATCGACGGGCTGCCCGCAGACGTTGTGACCCTGGCCCTGGCGTATGACATCGACGCCATTCACCAAAATTCTGGTCGGCTCCCCAAGGACTGGCAGGCCAAGCTTCCCAACAACAGCGCCCCTTACACGTCCACCATGGTGTTCGTCGTGAGAAGAGGGAATCCCAAGAAGCTCAAGGATTGGGATGACTTGGTGAAACCGGGTCTAGCGGTTGTGCCTGGGAACCCCAAGACATCAGGGGGGGCGCGTTGGGTCTATCTGGCGGCTTTCCAGTTTGCGAAAGAGAAGTACGGCGGTCAGGACAAGGCAAAAGACTTTGTAGGAAAACTTTACAAAAACGCACCCGTTTTGGACTCGGGCGCGCGGGGCACCACGACGACGTTTGCACAGCGGGGCATTGGTGACGTCCTGCTGAACTGGGAAAGTGACGCGCTTTTACTCAAAAAGGAGCAGGGCGACAAAGTAGAACTGGTGTACCCGTCGGTGAGCATTTTGGCGGAGCCCACGGTGGCGATCGTTGAACGCAATGCGAACAAAAAAGGGACAGCGGAGGTGGCGCGTGCCTATTTGCAGTTTCTGTATAGCGAACAAGGTCAGGACCTGGTCGCAAAGCACAATTACCGCCCTCGCTCGGAAATAGCGGCCAAAAAATACGCGAGTAAGTTTCCAAAAATCCGTCTGTTCACAATCGACCAGGCTTTTGGGGGGTGGCAAAAAGCGCAAGTCGCCCATTTTGCTGACGGCGGCGTCTTCGACCAGATCTATGTAACGGCCAAATGAGTGCCATGAGGTCGCTCCCGTATCGGCGCCCCTGGACGCCAGGGGTTCTACCGGGCTTTCGCCTTACTCTCAGCACCACTGTGCTGTATCTGAGTCTCATTGTCCTCATTCCTCTGGGCGCTTTGATTCTCAAGACCGCCGAACTGAGTTGGGCCGATTTTTGGTCCGCGATATCGGGCCCGCGGGCGATTGCTACCTACAAAATCAGCTTCGGCGGGGCGTTGTTGGCTGCCGTCGTTAACGGAATATTTGGATTCGTCGTCGCCTGGGTTTTGGTTCGTTACCCCCTTCCTGGCAAGCCGATCGTCGACGCCTTGGTGGACCTGCCCCTGGCGTTGCCCACCGCGGTGGCAGGCATCGCGTTGACCGCTATCTACTCAAAGACCGGCTGGATTGGTCAGCACTTAGAACCACACGGGATACAGGTCGCCTTTGCCCGTCCGGGTGTTGTGATGGCTATGATCTTCGTGGGTTTGCCTTTTGTGGTGCGCACCGTGCAGCCAGTGATGGAGGATCTAGATACGCAAATCGAAGAAGCGGCGGCTCTTTTGGGTGCCACTCGCTTTCAGACGTTTCACCGGGTCATCATGCCCGCCTTGGTCCCGTCCCTGCTCACGGGGTTCGCGCTCGCCTTCGCCCGCGCCGTTGGCGAGTACGGATCCATCGTGTTTATTTCTGGAAACCTGCCGATGCGAACCGAAATTGTGCCGCTTTTGATTGTGACCAAACTGGAACAGTATGATTACCCCGGCGCTACGGCCTTGGCGGTTGTCATGCTGGCGGGTTCGTTTATCTTGCTTATGACTATCAACCTGCTGCAGGGGTGGACACGGCGAGGACGTCGTGGCTGAGGGCTTCGTTGCTCGAAAAGGCCGACCGGCGGCAGTGACCGAATCGCTGCCGATTCGCGCTGCGCTCATTGTCATCACGCTTGGTTTTCTTGGCTTGTTCGTGGTCCTGCCGATCGTGGCGGTGTTTGTCGAAGCCTTTGCAAAGGG
>JAYUUT010000253.1:0-10834 GCA_043754455.1 Myxococcales bacterium | reverse complement strand
GGCCGGCATCTCCCAAGCGCCCCAAATCTTAGTGCGCGCCTTGCAATCGGCGGGGGTCTTCGTCCAGATCGGCATCAGAATCTCGTGGTCGGTGACCAGCTGCCACGTGTTGTCGAGATCCCAAATGACAAGCCAAAACCGTTTGCCCGCCGGGTCAAGATACCAGTAAAGGTTGTGGTTAGAGCAACTGGACCCGGGCGTGCCGCTGCCACAGTAGAACGTGGTGAACCCGTCCCAATTCGAAATAATCCGATCCACCGCCGTGTAGCGCAGCATGTAGTCCATGTTCGCCCAGCGGTCAACCACCCCGGCCAAGGCGGCGTTGCCTTGCGCAGCAGCCATCGTCAGATCGGTGGAGAACTGCGCGAATTCCATGTTGGTCGGCAACTTGTCCGCGTTGGTCTCAAGACGTGGGGTATACGAGTTCGGATCGGTATTATTCGGCCAGGCTTCTTTGTACAGATTGCCGTCACCCTTTGGTGCAAAACGATCGGCTGTGAAACGACCGTCCACGGCCTCGGTCATTGCGTACACGCCCTTGATCTGTCCGTTTATCGTTACTGTTGCATGGGCGGATCGGGGGGCGACAAGCCCCATGTCGTTGAACATCTTATAGCCAAGATGTTCGTGCATCTTTGTGGCGTCAGCCACCATCGAATGAAGGTTGATCTTCTTCAGTGCATGCCAGCGCTGGTTGTTGTCGTATTCGTCGAACTTGACCTTGTAGGACATCTTCGGGCAGATGACCTTGAAACCGCTATCGATACAGCTAAGCAGCGTCCCGAAAGATCCCTTGTAGCGCAGGCCAATCTTGCCCACGTCCACACCGTCCAAGACCAAGGTGGCGGGGATCATCATGCTTTCGGTCTTCGGATCTTTGGCCCACATCGGCAACTTGGCCAGATCGGCCGGGTCGGCCTTCAGATCGAATGTGTGAATTTTTGTGTCATCGAAGGCGACGGCCTGTTCCGGTATCCCGCCCGGCGAACCCATCGCGCGCGGCACGGCTGCAACGTCTGCTGCCTTGGCAGCGTCTGCGCCAGCCACAACGTTCCCACCGTCCGTCCGGCCCACCACAAGGCCACCATCGGCTCCGCTGGCACGCATTCCGCCAGCCGCACCGCCCTCAGCGTCTGCCCCGCCCTCACCAACCCGACCGCCAGCACCCCCCCCCGCGCGCATCCCCCCGTTGCCGCCGGATTTGCCGCCGCCCCCTGGCACAGCCGAACCCCCGCCCCCCATCGTGACAGGGTCGTCGTCCCCGCCGCTGGTCGTCGCCGTACACCCGACTGCATTGGCGATGATAAAAAAGGCAAGGAATCGAAACTGCGTCGTCTTGCTCATGTTGGGCTTAAATTGTAATCGACCAACCGTTTAGGGTCGAGGGCATCAAGGCGAAGGTGCCGCGGCTTGTGACCTGATGTCGTAGCCCAGAGTCGTATCCGTCTGCAAATCATCAAAGTCTGCGGGGTTTATTTTGGTCGTCGCGGGGGTTTGTCCCACGCCGACCAACCCCAGAGGATGTCTCCCGCCCCGGAAGTAGTTGTTCGTGGCAAAGCGCAAGGACGGCTCCATACCGGCGGGGTCAAGGATCGCGATTGCCAAGATATACGTGGCGCGCGGCAGATCAGCAGGGGTCGTGAACACCCCGGTCGCGGTAAATGGCACCGGTTGATCCAGGTAGGCGCTGGTGGCCGCGTCCCAACGATCGCCGGGCAGCCAGGTGCGCAGATCGACGTTCTGGAACCGTCCCTTCCATACGGCCTGCCGTGTCTTTACATCAAGCAGACTCAGTTCGACGGGCCACTGATAGTAAAACGGTGCAGATCCCAGATTCTGGACGACGACTTTGACCTCAAGGGGCGCCCCCGCTGCGACTCGCAAAGGATAGGTTGCCTCGGTGATGATGAAGCGATACCCAAACGCTTTCTGAAGCGTGTCGATACCAACAGCGGTTGTGGCGTCGTACCGGGCAGACGCTATCCAGCCAAGTCCCGTCGTATGAAAGTCGCGCACGAGGTTGAGAATTTTCGTGGTGTTGGCGGGGACGCTGACGTCTTCGATGGGTTTTTGACCGGCCGGTTTGCAGTAGTCGTAGGCGATCTCGCCCTCATAAGGAGCGGTCTTCCAGCGATCCGACAGTCGTTTCATGCCGGCGTTCTGGTCGCAGCCAAATGAATCCCAGTAGATTCCCCAGCGATAGGCACCGAACGCATCCGGGTAACGGTTTTCTAACCGTTTGTGCGGGAACGACCGCACAAAAGTGTCCCCCATCAGCTTCTGCAAATCCGCAGGGGGCTTCGGGGTATGCTGTTCACCCCAGCGGCCAATGAGGCCGGTCTGAATGAAGGCGATGCGCGGATCGTTGTCCCACACCTGGCCAAGCCGTTCAATGAGCCGCACCAAGCGGGACCGGAACGCATCAGAGCTGTAGTCACCCGTCATCAGATCCGCGGGCCACGAACTGGGTTTTCCTGGCCATTCCAGGTACACGCGCGGGATCACTTTTCCGTTTCGCCGGGGAAGGTCCTTCCAAGCGGCGTCGCAGTACGCGCGGATTTTGTCGATTCCGTCGGATTCTGCGTTCTCGATCGTGTTCCACGGGATGTACTGGCGAAACATCGTCCCATAAGGGTGTTTGCCGCCAACGTCGGGCCGAAAGCCCATCAGGGGGTTGGCGAAGGCCTTGTCGTAAATAGGGGGACGCACAACGACATGTGGGGTCGGTCCAGCACAAGCGCCAAAAATCCCCATCAAAAGCGCGGCCGCGAGGCAGTTGGACATGGCTTTTTCGATCTGCATTGGGTTCACTTGTCAGGCAACCCTAACACCCTGACAACTCGAATTGGACTTACTAAACCAGGGACGGCAGCCTAATCTTAAGAGCATGCAGTTCCGGTTCGCGCTGACACCCGTGGTTTTTCTGTTTCTCGGCGCTACGTGTTCCGCGTCGATAGATGACGACTCGGAATCCCCCGCTACGCCCGCTAAGGCGAATTCATCGGCGCCATCCAAGGTCGATCCGGGCGTCGTCGCCAAGAGCGATCCCACTTTGGGTACAATGATCGCGCCTATCATTCCGACCGATCCACCAGGAATTCTTACAAAACCGCCAGCCCACGTTCCCGGCCCGGCGCTTCGGCGTCTGACGACCGAACAATACGCAAACAGTGTTCGCGATCTTCTGGGCACAGTACAGCTTCCCACCATTGAGGCTGACGCCCTTGATGAAGACAGCTTTTCATTGACCAGCGTCGAAGCCGCCCACGTCATCACCTCGGTCACAGGCGTTGAACAATACGACGAAGCCGCACGAAAACTGGCCGCGCAGGTCTTCGTTGATCCCACGCGGCGCATGGCCTTTTTGGGCTGCGCGCCAACGACGCCGGACGATCCTTGTGTTCGAAAATTTCTAAACACCTTCGGACGCCGGGTGTTTCGGCGCCCCTTATCCGGCGACGAAGTGGCGCGCTATTTTGCGGCGGTCCAATCGATCAACACGACCCTGGGTTCGGTCCCCGCTGCGCTGGAGGCGGTTACGACGGCCCTTCTGTCATCGCCAAACTTCCTGTACCGCGCTGAACTGGGGGCCGTGGCTGGGTCGGCCACCCGCAAACGGTTAGACAACTGGGAGCTAGCGACCCGTCTTTCATTTGCGCTATCGGACAGCACGCCGGATGTGGCACTTTTGGACGCGGCCGAGCGCGGAGAGCTGGTGACACCCACAGGCCTGAAAACGCAAGTCGATCGCCTGTTGGCCTTGCCGCGTGCCAAGCGATCCGTGGTCAACTTCTTTCACGAATGGTTGGGCACCCGTGGCCTGAACACGTTGGGCCTCGTCAAGGACATGAAAGTGTTTCCGTCCGCCAAGAGCACCCTAGGCCGTTCGGTTTATGAAGAGGCGGATCGGCTTTTCACCGCCGTCGCATTTGAACGCAAGGTGCCCCTGATGTCGCTGCTGGACACCCGCGATACCTTCGTCAACGCTGAGCTAGGCAAGCTGTACGGTCTTCCCGACAGCGCCACGATGGGCAGCCTGAAAGCCGTGGCGGTCACGCTGCCCGAAGGCCCCCGGATGGGGTTCCTGGGCACAAGTGGCTTCCTGGCGGTGCAAGCCCGGGCCACCATGACATCGCCCACGTTGCGCGGAAAATTCATTCGCGAACGGCTGTTGTGCCAGGGCGTCCCACCACCGCCGCCGGATGTCATGGGGAATTTGCCCCGGCCCGCCGCGAAGCCCGAAACCAACCGCCAACGTTTTGAACGCCACGCGACCGACCCCTCGTGTCGGGGTTGCCACCTTTTGATGGATCCCATTGGGTTTCCCTTCGAGGCCTTCGATGGCCTGGGCACCTTCCGCACGACGGACAACAATCTGCCGGTAGCGCTGGGGGGAAATTTGGATGGCGTGGCGTTTGATGGCCCCGCAGCCTTGGCCCTGCAACTGCGCAACGATGCGCGCGTGGCCGCATGTTTTGTGCAACAACAGCTGCGGCATTTGACCGGCGCCGACGGGGCCGATGCTGTTGCCGCCCACGCCGATATCTTGGCACTGGCGTGGAAGAAAAACGGCGGGCAGTTGGACGCGCTGTGGCCGCTGCTTTTCAGCAGTGATGCGTTTGTATCCGTGGAGATTTCCCAATGAGCCGTTTTGCCCTATCCCGTCGAACTCTGCTGCGTGGAGCCCAAAAGGGCCTTGTGGCCACGATCGCGCTGCCCGCCCTGGACGCCATGTTTAACAGCCACGGGACCGCACATGCCGACGGCACGGCCATGGCCAAACGTTTCGGGGTTTGGTTTTGGGGTAACGGCGTTCGCCCCGACAAATGGCTGCCCAAAGGTGAAGGCAGCGCGTGGACCGCATCGGAATCGCTGGCCCCACTTGAATCCGTCAAAGATCTGTTGACTGTGGTCAGCGGCCTGCAGGTCAAGATAAGCGGCACCGCCCACCACGTGGGGCGGGCCGCCATGTTGTCCGGTGCCTATGATCAGGCGGGCGGCCTATATGGCGTCGTCGATGGCCCTTCTGTCGACCAAGTGGTTGCGAATGCCTGGCGCGGAAAAACTTCATTGCCGTCCATCCAGATGGGCATTTCGATGCGTTCCAAAGGTGGCGTCGGCGCCAACAAGGCCCGCGGCGGGACGTCCTGGGCAGGGCGCAACCAGTCCTTGCCCTCGACCTACGTGCCAACTGAATTGTTCCGGCGTTTTTTCGGTGATCTTTCTGGTGCCGCTGCCCAGGCCGAACGCATGCGCCAGTTCTTGGTCAGAAAAAGCGTCCTCGATTTGGTCGGCGCGGACGCCAAGGCCCTAAAGGCACGGCTAGGGAAAAACGACGCCCAGCGCATCGAAGAACACTTAACCGGACTGCGTTCTTTGGAAAGCACGCTGACGATCCGCAACACCGTCGTTTGCGACAAGGTAAAAGCCATGCCCGTCGATCCCACGGTGGATCTGGGCCACGAACTGCTGGAAGAACGCAACAAGGTCATGGCGGAGCTTTTGGCCCTCGCCCTGTCCTGTGATCTGACCCGGGTCTTTTCGTACGAATATTCAGGGATGCAGGCCGATACAATTTTTTGGCAGGTGGGCGCCACCGAAGGCAGCCACGTCATGACCCACGACGACAGGGGCCTTGAGGTCATGCTTGCACCCCAATACGAAAAGGTCGCCAAAGTCGCCGCATTTTTGATGGGCGAATACCGGGTGCTGATTGAACGACTCAGATCGATCCCCGAAGGGGCGGGCAATCTGATGGACAACAGTCTTATCTACGCCACCTCTGAATTGAATGACGGCACAGCCCACAGCTATTCGGACATGCCCATCGTGCTGGCAGGAAAAGCCGGTGGGGCCCTGCGGTTTGGGCAGCACTACCGGTCCAAGACCAAAGAAAACACCACCAGCCTGCTGTTGACGTTGGTGCGGGCCCTGGGGCTCCCCGACAAGACCTTCGGCAAAGGCGGGGCGGCCTCAGATCAGGTCATCGCAGCATTGCTAACCTAACACGCCCATGGCAAACGCCCGGCGATTGAGATTGACGGCAGCATTTTTCACATTGCTGCTGGCGGCCTGTCACAGGAACACTTTGAACCAAGGATCCGCGCCACCGGACGCAGGTCCGCCTGTGCCCGACCGGTGTTGGACCACACAGACCTTCGATGCGCCCACGGTGCGGAAGATCGATTTTCTTTTCATGATCGACAACACGGATTCGATGGCAGAAAAGCAGCAAGCCTTGGGGCGGGATTTTCCTCTGGTCATTAAGGCGCTAACGAGGGGAAAAAGCGGCCTTCCCGACATCCACATCGCCTTCATTTCCAGCGACGTCGGTGCGGGCCCGACAACAATTGGACCCCGCTGTGTTCCCCTTGGTGACCGGGGGAGATTTCAGGTGCGGCCTGGATGCGGGCTTAACCCCGGATCCAACTACCTGTCGGTCCAGGCCAATGGCACCAAGTCAAACTTTACGGGTACCCTTGAAGATGTCTTTTCCTGCATGGCTAAATTGGGCGTGGACGGTTGCGGATACAAACATCCACTACAATCGATCCGGGCGGCCCTCGCTGACGTGAACCCTGAAAACGCTGGATTCCTTCGACCGGACGCGCTTCTGGCAATCGTCATCCTGACCGATGAGGATGATTGCTCGGCGGCTGCTACGTCGGATCTCTTCGCCCCAGAGATCAGCGGCGAGAGTCGAAATTTCCGCTGCGCAAGAGAAGGTCATCTGTGCAACGGGACGCCGGTCACTGCCATGGACGCGACGGTTCCTATCAACAGATGTGCAGCACGAACCGACCCGGCATCGCGACTGATTCAGGTAGAGGAGATTGCCAATTTCGTCAAAAGCCTCAAAGGTGTTCGGATGGACCGCATCTTTGTGGCAGGCATCATAGGTTCACCCACCGAGGACACGGCGACATATAAGGTTATGCACGCGCCCCAGGGGACTGAGGCGGTCCTGGATTCGATCTGTTCGTCAGCGAATGGCACGGCTGGTCCCGCCTTGCGAATCAAAAAATTTATCGAATCGTTCGAACCCGAGGACCGGGCTATCCAAAGCATTTGCAGCAACGATTTGACCACGCCGATCCGGAACATTGGCGGATTGTTCGTAAATCATTCTGACCCCTGGTGCATCGGGGGGCCTCTGTTCGATACCGACGAAGGGACACCAGGCATTCAGCCGGATTGCCAGGTATCCGACGACCTCCCGCAAGGCAACGGCTCCCGGAAGCAGCCCGTGCCAAGCTGCACGGTTTCAGGTGGAGCGAAACCGTGCTGGAAGCTCAGATCAGCCCCAGAATGTCCCACTTCTGGCGTGATATTCGAATTGGATCGCGCAAGTGATGCCTTCCCGCCGGCGGGAACCATTGTGTCCATCAGGTGTCAGACTTCTACGCTGGTCGGTGATCCGACCTGTAGGCACTGATCTCCGTACCCGCCGGTCAAACGCCGCCGCCCCGTTACGGGCGACCGCAGCCGGGGCCTACAAACAGACGGGTGTGGACTTCAGCGCAGCTACCGCCCGGAAAAGTTGTCTCGTCGTTGACGCCCGGCACGGTCGCCCCGCACGGAAAACGTCCGGTCATAGGATCCCACAACGGCGTTGTCCCTAACGTGCCATTGTTGTACCGGTAACGAATGGTCGCGCCGATGTCGCTGCCCCCCGTGCCGGCGCCCTTCATGGGTGACCCTGCGGGGATATCGACCTGGCACGTCCCTAATACAGGGTTGGTCTGAAGGGAAGCTGTGACATTGCTGTCCAGAGGATCGAAGTTCACGTCATTCATAAAGGCGTTGCTGTGGTCGATTCGCCACGTGCTGTGGTCGCGAATGGAAAAACCGCTATTGGCTCCTGAACCACGAACCAAAGAATCCGTGACGATTGCAGATGGTGCCAATCCAGCGTTAGAAGGCAAACGCCGCAGGCGGATGCCCGCAATCGTGGGCCTAAGGACCGTCTGATGGGCCACGACCAAGGACACCGCGCCGCCCGAGTCGAAGCCGACGTCACTGCCCGTGCTGAGATTGTGTTCGAATCGTGTCCCGGTCGCCACCCGGTAGTCCGAAGTGCACGGGTCCTGGCCCCCGCAGTGCGATTCCACCGAAAACGAATCGTGCGAATTGTCCTTGCCGATATTGCCCAAAACCCGCGCCGCGTCCCCGGATCCGGGGCTACCAGGTTCGCTGCTGTCGGCCACGACGGCGATGGCCCGACAGGCCCCTTCGATCACGTTGTTCTCGATCACCCCACCGACCGATCCCCACAGGTCGATGCCGGTATCAAGGGCACGGGGGCATTCGTAGCCCGACGGGTAGCCACCCGGCAGATCCGATGACGGTCCCCCTGGCCGATCGTCGCTGAAAATGAAGGTCCGTCGAACCGTAACGTTGGTCGAATACCAAATGGTCACAGCATTGCGGTGCCCCTCGAACAGTTCGGATTCTTCAACAATGACATTGGATCCGTAGCTGATGTTGATGAGTGGGGAGTTCTGGTAGCGGTTATTTCGGCGCACGATCAGCCGTCGCAAAAGCACGTCCTGCCCGCGTTCAATCCGGACAATGTCCCGGGCACCCGCGGCGTCGTCGGCGCCCTCGACGTGCAGGCCCTCTATCTGCCAGTAGCGACAGTCTGCGACAGTCAGACTGCCCCGCGTGCCCCCCAGGGGCCAGCGCACCCGGGCCCGGCGTTCGTTCCGCGCCACGACCCGAATGGGCTGGGCGGGGCTGCCCTGGCGGCACGCACCCCCAGCGCAGGCCGTGGCGGTACTGCCGCAGGCAATGTACAGATCACCCGCGCCGGTGGACACGCCGTAGTCGCCGTCAAGCGCAACCAGCGTGTCGCCGGCACGAAGCTGGGCGAGCGCATGGGACCAGGTTTTCCAGGCCTGGGTGGCGGTCCCCGGATCAGTGTCGGCGCCGCTGGGTCCAATGTAGAAGATCGACCGGGTGGTCGCGTCGACCGTTGCGTCGGCTTGGGCATCGCCGGCGCGTGAGTCGGCCGCGGTATCGAGGGCGTTTGCGGGAGCCGTGTCAATCGCCCCGGGCGCGTCAGGGCCGACGTCACCTGCTGTGTCACCTGCCGCAGCGTCGGGAATAGCCCGCGCATCGGGCCTGCCTGGGGCGAGTATCCGGCTGTCACCGGCAACGTCGTCGCGTGTGGGCGCATCGGGCTCTAAGGCCGCTGCATCCACCGCGTCCTGCGAAGTCCCGACACTGTCATACCCGATGCGTCCGCACCCCAGCGTCGCGGTGACAAGCAGCAATGGCGCGAGAAGAAACGGACGATCTGGTCTCATTTCCCGGCACAAAGGAACCCCGACTGACCTTTTGCCGTCCATCCGCAAGGATTAAGGCTAAGCGAGCCCCTGGCTTGGCGCAATGTGACCGTCTGGCCACATAGCGCTTGACGTCCTACACAGGGGCGAAAGACACTTCCGCGCATGACGCGACTCCCCACCCACGTCCTCTTCCTCTTAGTTATCTCAGGCTGTGCCGGAAAGTACATCCGACCGACCACGACCGAAAAGATAGACACGACACCGAATCGGCTGGAACGCGGGGCGTATCTGGTGAACACCGCGATGTCGTGCGGCACTTGCCACACGACGAAGGTCGACAAGAAGAACTTTTTATCGGGCGAAAGCACCGAGATGGTCATGGCGGGAAATTTGCTGGATCTTCCCGCCCAGGGTTGGAAGGCCTGGATCCCGAACATCACGCCGGATGTTGAAACGGGCATCGGATCGTGGACCGATGATCAAATCATCCGCTCTATCCGTGACGGGATTGGCAAGGACGAACACCTGTTTTTTCCCATGATGCCGTTTTCTTCCTACACAAATCTGTCCGACGAAGACGCCCGGTCGATCGTTGCGTACCTGCGCAGCATTCCGCCGGTCAAAAATCCGCGACCGATCAAGGAAAACAAATTCGGCTTCTTCATGGAGTTCATGATCAACCGGGGCGTGGCACACCACAAACCGACGGGCAGCGTTCCGCAGCCGGACAAGAACGACAAAATTAAGTACGGCGAATACGTGCTGAACGCTGGTCACTGTTCCGAATGTCATTCCAGCACGGGCATGGGGTTCATTCCCAAGGGCGAAAAGGGGTATATGGCGGGCTACGAAAAGGCAGACGAGATCCTTGAACCGTTTATCGGCAAGGTCTACATGCGCAATCTGACCCCCGACGTCGAAACCGGGCTTGGCAAGTACAGCGCTGAACAAATAAAGAACGCTCTTCGCACCGGCAAGAGACTGGACGGCAAGCCCATGGCGCCACCCATGAGCATGTTTATTCCGCATGTCTCGGGACTGGTGGATGAGGATATGGACGCCTTGGTCGCATACATGAAGTCGATTCCGGCCTTCAAGAAAAAGATCCCCGAGCGAGCTCTGCAACCTGAGTTTGAAAAGACACTGAATTAGACGCCTGTCATCGGATCTGGCGCGCTGAGAAGGGGCCCCATGCTGACCGTCGCCACGCTTCTGTCCGTGCTGACGGCAGCGCCTTCGCCCGAAGCGGCTTCCGCCCAAGAGGCGCCCCTGCCCAGCGCGCTGGGGTCAGCATCGGCCCCAACAAAATATCCGGCGCCGCGAGACCTAGCCCCAGTCAACCTCGGGGCCCACATCACCCGAACGATGTCTCTGCTGGCGCAAAGCACGCCCACGAAACGCAACCGGGTCAAGGTCTTGGTCTACGGACAATCAATTTCGAAACAGGCCTGGTCGCTGTCGGTTGAGGCGGATCTGCGGGCCCGATTTCCCAACGCCGAACTGCTGTTCGAAAACCGATCCATCGGTGGGTTCATCTCGAAAAA
>JAYUUT010000252.1:0-2876 GCA_043754455.1 Myxococcales bacterium | reverse complement strand
AATACTGATGCGGACCACCATCGATCTGGGCGGCACCTCCCTGGATGTGCTGAGAAAAGACATCAAGAACGTCCACCTAAGCGTCTATCCGCCGACCGGTAAGGTCCGCATTTCGGCACCGACGAGAATGAACCTAGACACGATTCGGGTGTTCGCCATCTCGAAACTGAGCTGGATCAGGCAGCAGCAGAAGAAGGTACAAGAGCAAGAGCGGGAAAGCCCGCGCGAGCACCTGGAACGTGAAAGTCACCATGTTTGGGGGCGCCGCCTGCTGTTAAAGGTGGTCGAGGAAGACGCGCCCCCCTGTGTCGAGATTCAACACAGCACCCTGTTGCTGCGCGTCCGCCCTGGGTCAAACAACGATGTACGGGCGGCCGTCCTGGCAGGCTGGTATCGCCAGCTATTGAGGGAGGCCGTTCCCCCGCTGATTGAAACGTGGGCCCCACGGCTGAAAGTTGTTGTCGGTAGCTTTCATGTGCGACAGATGAAAACCAAATGGGGCTCTTGCAACCCGACAGCCCGCACGATCCGCCTGAACACGGAATTGGCCAAGAAGCCCAAGGAATGCCTCGAATACGTCGTCGTTCACGAGATGGTCCACTTGCTGGATGCGAAGCATGGGGCAAGGTTCATCGCCCTGATGGATCGCTTCATGCCACATTGGCGCGACACGCGCGCCTTGCTGAACCGCCTGCCGACGCGGCACGAGCGGTGGAATCAGTGACCGTTACCATGACACCAAGCGAAGCTCAAAAGCTGCCCCACTGGGAAGCCCAATGGTTCCCCTCCAGTGAGATGGCAAGCCAAGCATGGCTGCACGTTGCGATCAGAGGGGGTGTATTCAGCCACTTGTCCATTCGGCGTTTCAGGAGTTCGTCTTGTGTCCGCGGTCGCCTTCTTCACACGAGCGATCACTTTGTCGTATTTTCTTTACATCATCCCTACGGCCTATTCGCTTCGGACGTGGCCACGAATGCTCGTATCGTGGCCTCGCGCGAGGCGAACGATTCCCGTCCTTTGTTTTTCAGTCGGCCGAGGCGTTCAACGTCGTATTCGAGCAGGCTTGAAGCCAACGCTGGGTCCGAGAAGGTATCGTGCACCCGAACAATGGACGCATTGCCCATCGCTGCGATGAACTCGGCGACACGAGCCAAGCAAGCAGCACTGGCCGCGAACTGGGTCTCGATGAGCGTGGCACTTAACGCTGCGGGACCGGCACTCAGGGCGCCCCGCCACGGTTTCCGCTCCGGATACTGCCCGACGCCGACGCTGAGGATCTGGATGTGCTTTCCGGCCCCGGCTCTGAGCGCGTCTGCGTAGGCCAAGAGCGTAGGGTTGTTGGCAGAGAAGCCCCCGTCGATCAGGTCCATTTCTCCCTGATTCGAAGTCTTGAGACGTCGACTTTGGAAAAATGGATAGGCCGAGCATGACGCCTCCACGGCCTCAGCCAATGTGCACCCAAAACCCGGCACGAAGGTGGCCTGTCGGCCGTGGGCCAGGTCCATGCTTGTCTTGAAGATCACGGGTCTCTTGTCGTTGCGCTCGGTGGCAACGACGCCGAGCATCGTCCTGCAGTCGCCGAAGGTCTTGTTTCCGAATGTGCCCTCAAGGCACTTCCTCAATTCGGCGGACCGTCCACGTCTCGTGAAGCATTTCATGATTCTGGGAATGTGACCCATGTAAAGCTCTTCGATCTCCACGGGCGGCATACCCACCGCGATCGCCGCTGCGATAATAGCTCCCGTGCTCGTCCCGTAGATCAAGTCAAAAAATTCATGGAGCGGCCTTCCCAGAACCGCGGCGACCTCCACCAACACGCCGATACTGAAGACCCCCTTCGCCCCACCCCCATCCAAGCTGAGAACATTGAAAACTGCCTTCATGGCGCCCTCCGGCGCTGCGCGAGCGTCGCCAGCTGCAGGCATGCGCCCATTAACCGTCTGAGGTCGTCCATCATCTCGCCGTGCGACCTGTCGAACAGCATCCGGGTATGGTTAGGCACCCTTAGAGTCGACCGCAACAGCTCGTTATCTGCGATCGACACAGCGAAAGAAGCAGCCTCCACCAGCAACTCCGGTCCGCTCAACTGGCCGCGTATCCCATTCAAGGGAATGTTAAAACAAAACCCGGCTATGTCGTAACTCGAAAGACCACTCACGATTTCAGCGTCAGCACGAACGGACTTCAGCAGTCGAATCAGCTTCCGCAGATTGCCGTTCGCCAGGGTATCGCGCTTGATGATCTCCCGATTGTGATGGAAGGGGTAGTTCTGAATCCATGTCGGCCCTTTTCCATCTAATATCTGGACCCCCCGGTTTTCAGGGTGATTTGAATTGTGATAGTCCGTGCCGTGAAGCCAGCTTCCGGGTACGACGTCCACTTTGCGACGAAGCGACCCTCCCGTGATCGACAGCGCCTTTGCGCCTAAGTTGTCGACATTCGCGGCCGGGTACGCGCAGGCAAGAGCACTTGCGCACACGGACCGGAGCTTCCAAATGTGTTCGACAGGATCACCAACCCAAGGTCTAGCGGGCTTCAAGGGAGGCTTGAGGTGGTAAAAGGTCTTCGTGCAGACCAAGAGGTCGATGTCACTATGGACCTTTATGTGGGTGTCGTTCGTCGCTGACCCTTGGTTCGCAAATTCGACGCTGAAGCCCGCGGGGGTAAGGGCGCTTTCGAGTTGCTTCTCGATACGCTTCGATTCCTCGAACGTGCGCTTGGTGTAGCCAGCGGGGACAGCCTCCATGCTTTCGACCAGGTAAGCGTATGCCTTTGCGGGGGAGTCAGGAAGCGACTTGGACAAGGCCTCCTTGAGGAGCCCCGTGTCGGGATCGCTGCGGCGCGCCCGGAGGCCGCTCAACAATTGATCGAGATCG
>JAYUUT010000251.1:0-5192 GCA_043754455.1 Myxococcales bacterium | reverse complement strand
TCTTCGAAATAGCGTCAAAGCGGAGGCCGACAAGCCGGGCCGAGCGCAAGGCGCGACGACGACCAATAGCCGTAGCTATTGCGAGGAGGAGCAACGCTGGGCTCGGCCCGGATCGTCGGCCGGACTTGATGCTATTTCGAAGACGGTGCACTAGATCCCGCCGTCGCCACGCCCTGACATCCGGTGACGGGCCCGGGCGGCCATCTGGCGGATCTCATCGTCGTCGTGGCCCGCTGCCACGAAATCCAGGTAGGCAACAGCTTCAGTGCCGCCAAGGCTGGCCACAGCGTCCAGGATCTTGCGCATTTCCCGCCGATCCGAAAGCGATCGTTTTCGGGTCAAGACTGCGACCGTGCGGGGATCACGGAGGGTCACAAGGGCACCCAAAGCCGCGTCACGGAGGGACTCGTCAGGATCATCGAGCAGGCCAAACAGCCGTTCGACCTCGCTGGACAGCCGCCTGTCGCCAATGGCGGCAATGGCTTCCCGTTTTAGCTCGGCGGCGTCAGTGGCCAGGGCCGCGCGAATCACGTCTGGCGATGCCGTCCACAGGCGCTGGCGGGCCGCATAGGCAGTCCACAGATCGTCCACCGTCCGGGCCACCAATTTGCGAAACACCTGCGCGCGATCGGGCTTCGGTTCGCTGACGATGGTTTCTGACCCCGCCTGGACATCTTCGTTCCAATGAGAAGCCGCACCGCCAACAGGTCGGACATCAACCCGCAGCCGAACCCCAGCCCGGGCCGCGATTTTTCCTTCAGCCGCGACCTCTTCTAACGCCACTTCGACTTTAATGCGGACAGTCGGCCCCGCGCCCTGCTGTCCTAGCACGGTCGAAAACAAGCCAGTTTTCTCGATGATTTTGCGTAAGGTCGTTTCAACCAAGGGACCGTCAACGCGGATGTCTTTAGGGCCGAAACCCGGGGGGGTAATTTCCAGGACTGTCACAGGTCCCAAGGTCGGTGTCGGCAAAGGGGGAGGTAAAGCCGGGACGGTCGCCCGTTTTTTGCAGGCAACCCCCGCCACGGCGACGGACAGGACGACCGCGAACATCCCCCCCCAGCGCTGCATCGTCATGCCTTTTCGAGCCGTTTGGCCAAGGTCACCAAGTCATCGCCCGGACGGTAGAAATCCGCGATGATGCCGACGACAGCATAGTTAGCCTTCTCGTAAAACCGCCGGGCCCCTCCTGCCCCTTCAAGGCTTGAGGTCTCGATTCGCACCGTACAGGCGCCGCGTTGCTTCAGCTCATGCTCAACAGCCCCCAAAAGTCGGGCCCCGAGTCCCTGCCCTCGCAATTCGCCGGCTGTGACCATCCAATAGATATCAAAGGTACCCACGGTCATCGGCGTGGCCCCAAAACACGCATAGGCCACCGCGCGGCCATCCGGCTCGACCATGATGCGCGCTTCGTAAGTGTTCCCGGGCGGCGGGCTTAGAACGGCGTCAAGAAGCTCCAACGCGCAGACCACCTCGTCCGGCCGGAATGGATTCCCCGTCATCGGCGCCAGCAACAGTTCCAGGGTTTTTCGATCGCGAGGCAAGGGAGATCGTATTTCCATGGGGACGTCTCAATAGGGCCAGGTCCAACAGCCGAAGAATGAGCGTTTCATACGACATTCCCGCAGCCCGCGCGGCCCGCGCAAATCCCGCGATGGTCGACAGGTCGCAGTTGGGGTTGACGTCGATCACGAAAGGCGTCCCGTCCGCGGTCACACGAAAATCGACCCTTCCATAGTCCCGCAGATCAAGCGCAGCGAACGTCGCTGCTGCGGTTTGGTGCAAAGCTGATTCCGTCTGTGCATCAAGACCCCCGCAAGCCACCGATCGGGTGCCTTTGTAGTCGACTGAATCTTCGACCCATTTCCCTTCGAAGGACACGATCCGGGGGCGATCGGCAGGCATCGCGGCGAAATCAATCTCGTGAAGCGGCAGGATCTGGATACCGCCGTCGGGCTTTTGCAGCATCGAGACGTAGATTTCGCGACCTTCGATAAACTGTTCAGCAATTACCGGCTGTCGGTACCGGTCCAGCAACAGGGTGACCTGCGCAACCAGCGCCGCGCGATCGTGAACCACCGACGCCGCGCTGATGCCGACCGAAGCGTCCTCGCGCGATGGTTTTACGATGAGTGGGAACGGCAGCACATCCCCGACAAGATCCGCTGACGACCGGAACACCATGGCTTCCGGGGTGCAAATCCGCCGCGCCCGTAGGGTGTCCTTCGCGCGATCTTTGTGCAGCGCCAGCGCCAGGCCCAAGGGGCCCGTCCCCGTATAGGGCACGCCGGCCAGTTCGAGCAGCATCGGCAAAAGCGATTCAAACCGGTTATCCCCGTGCAACGATTCACAAAGGTTGAACGCCACGATCGGCGCGGCCTTCACAACTTCAGCGACCGCGGTTTGCACGTCCCGGGTCACCCCAATGGGCGTGACGGAAAATCCGTTCGAAACCAAGGCGTCGATAACACCATCGGCAACGTTGCGAATGTCTTCCCGCGCCCGATTTTCGGGATCGGCTTCCGCGCCCTCGAAGTCGCGGTTGAACAGGACCACGATGCTCGACTTGGAAGTTGCTCTCACGACGATGTTGTTATCTTAAAGGCGGCGCTGTCGAATTTGCAATCTTCAAAACGAAACGATCGGCAGGCACCTGAAGAATCTGACGTCCGAACGATCGCGCAAGACTTTCGGCCGCGCGGGCCGCCAGCAGATCCAGGGGCGGGACTTCTGCCCCCAATTTCTGCATTGAACTAACCCCGGATCGGCGAAGGCCACAGGGCACGATGAATTCGAAATGCGCGAAATTTGGCGCCACGTTTAGGGCAAACCCGTGGATCGCAACCCCACGACGAACGTGGACGCCGAACGCACATATCTTCTGATCTGCAACCCAGACCCCAGGGCAGTCGGGTCGCCATTGGGCGGCGATCCCAAAGGTGGACAGCAGGTCAACAATCCCGGCCGCCATGGCCGTGACATGGGCCCTCACCCCGCGCCGTAGCTGGAAGATGGGGTAACCGACCAGTTGCCCTGGACCATGATACGTGACGTCGCCCCCGCGTGAGGCCGGTTCCAGTGCCACACCGTTTGCGACCCGTTCGGCGTCCGAAACCAGGACGTGATTTCTGTCCGCCGAACGACCCAGGGTGATGACAGGGTCATGTTCACACAGCCACAAGATGTCCGTCCCGACCCCGGCGATGATCTGGTCGCGTTGCCGTTCCTGGGCCTGCGCGACCGACGCAAAATCCACCCGCCCCAGCCAGGCCCAGTCGGCAGGGGCGGCCAAGGCGGTCGTCACGGCAAATCAGCCCTCTTGCAGATCTGCGAAGAAATCCGCGTCGACGAATTCGACGTTGACATGGGCGTTCACAATGCCCACCCCGTGCCGGACACAGGTGTCGGCCAAGGCCGATCCGTCGGCAACTTCTATCGGCGGACCGGGAAGTCGCCATTCAGCCACACCGTCCTCGGCGAGACGACCGGCCAATAACAACACGCCCTCGTCCATGTTGCGTGCCCGGATGCCCGCCCGCAGTTCTCCAATGGAACGCCGCCCCGCGGGCTGTCCACCATGCCGCAACCCTACAAGACAGCGGGATGGCTTGATCCCGCGTCCCCGCAGGGCCTCCATGTAGACAGTTCCTTCGACGCGCTTGACGAAGGTCGCGGGGCCGTACCCTTCCCGTTGCAAAAGGACGCGGGCAATGGCCTCAAAGGCCGACGGTGGCAGTTCCGAAAGCCGCTGTTCAAGGCTGGCGAGGGTCCGCTCGCGAAGGGCGCGGCGCGCCTCGCCGAATACGTTTTCGGCGCGTTCAAGATCCATATCAGGCGGCCGCCGGGCCAGCGCGAACAGACCGCTTCCCGCGGGGCGAACCCGAGGACGTTGCCCGGCACGAAGGCGTTCCTTCGCCTCAGTCGCCAAAGCCGCCCGCATCACGCGCCAGGCCTCGTTTGGTTCGCCGTGAACCAAGCGACGGCGGACAGCGGCCTCGGCCAACTGCCGAACATGCATGCCACGACCAGGGGCCTGTCCACGAAGGATTTCGATGGCGGCGTCGACAGGCGACATGATTCGACGAGGCGGTCCTCCGTCTTGCGCCCCAGAGGATCGATAACCGACCGATTCGCTGGCAGATGATCCGCCGCCGGACGATCCGCTGGCAGACGATCCGCCGCCGGACGATCCCCCGCCGGACGATCCCCCGCCGGACGATCCGCCGCCGGATGTTGCTTCGCCAGAGTCGGAGGCGCTGTCGTCATGCGCGGCGGGTCGTGCTTCTGCACGGCCGGCGCGTGGCGGTGCTTCCTCGTCAGACAAGGCGGCTCCGTCGGCACCAACAGCACCGGGGGCGTCCCCGGGCCGTCGTCGCCGTCGTCGTCGACGTCGACGTCCAGCCTTGTCGGTATCGCCAGCCGCGCTGCCATCGACGGCAGGGCCACCCGGAGATGGCTCCTCCCCTTCGCCTTCCTCGTCATCCCCGGCGTCATCGCCTTCATCGGCTTCGTTAGCCGTCGGCGCAGGGCCCGCGGATGAGGCGGGCGGCTCAGATCGGCCCATCGTCGACAAGGCCTCCATTCCTTCCGCGGGCTCGTCATCGTCGTCAAAATCGTCGTCGCCCAGCAATCCAGCCTCGGCCAAGGCCGCGGCGCGGGCTTCAGCGGACAGCCCCCCCACCTCAGGTTCTACGGGCTCGGCGTTGTCGCCGTCGTCTTCCACATCGGCTCGGCTGGCCTGATCCGGTCGGGCTACGGGGGTCCGCCCGGTGCCCCTTGGGGTTCCAGCGGACGGGGTTGGCCCTTCTTCTTCGCCACGGCGCGTTCGGCCGCGGGGGCCTCGGCGTCGCCTGGCCCCAGCGGATTCTTCCGCAGGTGCCGCATCGTCAGCTGAAGCCGCGACGACCTTTTCCACCTTGACGTCGACCACGGGCTCAACAACTTCGATTTCCACGGCGCCTTCGGGGTACCGCAGCAATCCGAACACCCCCGGTTTAACCCGAACAAACGGATTTCCGGGTGCTTTCTTAATTGCACCCAAAAGCTGTGTCTGCATCGTCACCTCGGGCGTACGCCCCACAAAGGTGAGCATCTTTTTGTCCATCGCGCGAAGGACAATGTCCTTGTAATGCAGGGGCTTTTTCTCGCGTTTGAGGACCTCCAGGGCGGCTTCTAGAAACGTCATCGGCCCC
>JAYUUT010000250.1:0-7217 GCA_043754455.1 Myxococcales bacterium | reverse complement strand
AGCCGATAATGTCATGGGCCTGCAGGCCCAAACGCCGATCCTGGACGTTCCTATCGCGATCGGCATTCGCGGCAACTTCACCGCATCGCTGCCCAAACTTCCCTACGGCATCGAATTACAAGACGGCGCCGGGAACGATAAGGCCTTCGCCCTGCTGGGCATGCCCAAGGGCAGCGATTGGGTTCTATATGCTTGCTACACGGACAAGACCTGTATGCGAAATGCCATGGTCTATTCCATCGGACAAGATCTGGGCCGATATAACCCTCGGTTTCGATTCGTCGAAGTCATCATCAATGGGAAGTACGTGGGCCTGTACAACGTGATTGAAAAGATCCGACGCGACAACGATCGAGTCGACGTTCCCAAACCCGCGGCGACCGCGGCCGATGGAGATCTGTCGGGTGGTTACATCATAAGACATGAGGCGGGCGGTTTGAGCAATGGCAACCCACCCTATGACTTCAAGACCAATGACGGTACTGCGACCAGTCTTGTGTGGACCCACCACTACCCAAAGGGCGAATTGATCACAGCGGCACAGCGTGCATACATCAAGGCCCATATGGAGGCCTTCCAGAAGATGATGCTAGGTCCAGACTGGGCTGACGCCACCAAGGGATACCCCGCCTGGATCGACGTGGGCAGCTTCGTTGACACGGTCATCATGAACGAGTTCACGAACAACTGGGACGGCTATTCACGTTCATCGTATTTGACGAAACTACCTGCCAACCAGGGAAATAGATTGGTTGCCGGCCCGTTGTGGGATTTCGATATTGCCTTCGGCAACATTTCGATGGGTGACAGTTTCAAAACCGACACCTGGTCCTACATAAAAGATTTCCATACAGCCCCCCAAAATAAGGCGCCGTTTCTAACGCCATTTTTTTGGATGAAACTGTGGAAAGAACCGACCTTTACAAAACAGATGAAGTGTCGCTGGCAAACCCTGAGGACGGGCACCCTTTCGCTTGACCGTATCGATCGCCGCGTAGGGGCGTGGCGTACGTATCTGATGCCCGCGATCGCGCGAGATCAGAAGGTGTGGCCGACCTTGGGGAAGAAAATTTTTCCGAACTATTTTTCCGGAAAGACCTTCGAAGAAGAGATCAACTGGTTTCGCGACTGGATGGTCAAGCGCCTGGATTTTCTGGACAAAAATCTGCCGGGCACCTGCCCCTGAAATTCCCCGCGGCGGGCTGCTAAGCCAATCAGGCCATGATTTCGGGCAGGGGGCCCGTGACGGTTTCGTTGCCGCCCTTTCCAAAGGTATCGGTGGGGGCGCCGCAGGCGGTGCTGACAGAACAGAACAGGTCGGCCATAGAACGACTTGCCTTGCTCCGTCCTAGCGGCCACCGCATGAACCGGCCGTCCGCGCGCATTTTGCCGCCGCCATCGCCCAGGACGACCACCGGCCAACGGCCATGCCCAGCGTGGTGCTGTTCCCCGTTGTCGCTGGTGTACATCATCACCGAATTGTCGAACATCGTCCGATCACCTTCCTTGACGGCAGACAGGGCGTCAGCCATCCGGGCCAGCAGGCCACAGTTGAAATTGTGAATCAGATCCGAACTGGGGCCGTGAATGTCCTTGGCTTCGTGACCCGTTTCACCGATGCCCTTGGCCTCCCACCGTGTCCCTTTGGAAATGCGTTTGTAGACTGGAAAATGGCCGTGGGAATTGCCACAGCCCACGGCGATTCCCGCGACGTTGGTCAGGCCACAAATCATGGCGAGGATGGTCATTTCATTCATGGAATCCAGGCGATCCTCGACCGTCCCCATGGTTGCATCAAGCAGGGGCATGACCGGGGCCTTGCACGTCACACCAACCAGGGCCTTCTGGCGTTTTTCAAAATCTTCGATGGCGGCCAAATAGTGATCAAGCGCCCGCCTTTCAGGAGCTGCCAGATTGGACTCGACCCGTTTGATATCGGCCCGCATCAGATCCAGCAGGGCGCGCTGCCGGATGGCGCCCCGGGCAACACCGGATGAATCGGTGGCTAGCGGTCCAAACAGATCCGTGAAGAGGGCGCGGGGGCTTTGGAACTGGGCCTCTGGTTTGCTGCGACCGGATGCAAAGGTGTGGACCTTCTGGGGCGCGGTGCTGGAGGCGGCACCAAACAGCACGGTTTTGCGCCAACTGCTGGCACCAATGGCATTGCCGATAAACTGATCGATGGTCAGATTGCCCGGCGGCCCCCCCCCATCATTGTTAGCCCCGTTGGCGGCGGCAAAACAGGACAGCGCGGAATATCCCGCTGAATGGCCGCGGGTGCCCGATTTCGGTTCATTGGAGAGGCCATCTATCAGCAAAGTTCGTTTGCGATATTTTTCTAGCGAAGCCACCATAGCGGGCCAGGCAAAATCCGTACGACCGGGGAGGATCGGCGTGTCTAGACCCAAGGCCCGCAGATCCGAAGGGACAAAACACCAATCCCAATGAATCCCGGCGCCGATCAGGCAGAACACGGCACGTTTGCGGGTGGGAGTCTCCCCATGGGCCTGGGACAAAAGGGATTTGGTAATAGGCGCGAGAAGAAACGTCCCAACGCCCAGCCCCAGTTTTTCGACAAATGATCTGCGGCTGATAGGCGTCATGTGGTTTTGCCTTTGGTTTCCAGGAATCTATTGAACGGAACGATAGACAAAAGAACGGGAGGAAAACAAAGACGCCAGCAGGTCAAGGTAGTTTCCGCCGTTTGCGTACGCCTTCTGGGCTTCGACCAATACACAGCCATCCCAGGGCGCTTCGTCGCGCCCCATCCAGTACCGAAACGACTGCCGCACCATGCACTGTTCGACCGTGGGCGAAGCGGCCAAACGGTTGGCTAGATCAACCGGTCCTGCGACGGGTCCGTCCTGCGCGCCCGCCCCCGAAAGGCTGCCGGTTGCATCAACCGGTTTTCCGTTGTCGGTTGTGCGCAAACGGCCGTTTTGATCATAGGCTTCGAATATCAACCCAATCGGATCCATAAATTTGTGACAACCGGCACAGGAGGGATCTTTTGAATGGATCGCCAGTTTTTCCCGCATCGTCATCTTCGCGCCGTCGGGAAGGACCGGCACGACGTCGATGGGCAGGGGGGGAAGGGGGCGACAGAGCAAGGCCTCGTTGACAAACTTTCCCCGCTGCACAGGATGGGTCGTCGTGTCGTCCGAAATCGACGCCAACCAGGCGGGCTGGGTCAGCAACCCGGCACGCTCAGCCGCTGGCAACGTGCCACGGGTGGGTTCATACCGATTTGGGTGGGGGGTCCCATAAATCGAGAACGTTTGGGCATGCGTGTAGGTTGTCGTCGTCGTGAGAATCGTCTTCCAGAAATCCTTGGCCACCGCTGACCCCGCAAGATCAGTAACCAGGGTGTCCATATCCCACAGCAAAATGCTGCGGTTGCCAGCATCGATATCTTTGTTGTTCTTGAAAATATTTCCAAGCGCGTGGTACCCAAACAGTTCGGTCACGAATCTGGCAACGGCGCTGTTTGCCTTGCCTGCGGGCCCCAGAAGCAACTTGACCTGGGCAGCAATCTCGTCCGGGGTTGACAGCGCGCCATTGGCCGCCGCCTGGTAAAGAGCCGTCGTCGGTGGCCAATCGGTCATGCTGTACGACAGGGCCGCCGCAATTTCGTACGGCGACAAACGGATCTGCCCGTTGACGGGGACGCCCTGCCCCACTTCGGTCCGGTACAAAAACGAAGGCGAGGACAAGAGGCCCGCAAACGCTAAGGCCACGGCATCATCTTCGCCCAGCAGGCCCGCCTGCGCGACGGCGGCATCAGTATACTGCGCAATCTCCGCGGCACTTAGCGGCCGCGAAAACAGAAAAGGTCCACGTTCCGTCACCAAGGACCGGACACATTCGGCAAAAGGAGGACGAGCCGCCGCACCCAAGCAGGACTTCGGATCTGCGCGAAGCTGGGTCACCAACATCGCCGCAGTGTCGCCAGAATAGTTCATCAGCCGACGCAGTTCGTAGTCGGCCATCGTATAAGACGCCGCTGTCGTCGTGAACCGATCGCTTTCATTGACGAAGTCGAAGGGCGCCACGATGCCATTTGGCAACTGGTCCGCCTTGCCAACAACGGATCGACCACGAAAGAAAACCGCCAGAGCGTTCTTGTACTGATTGCCCCGCAAGCGCCACAACCGGCGCGGCGTTGCCCCCTTTTCAGGGGCGGCGGCGCATTGAAAATCAGCCAAAGGAACGGCGGGGCGAGATATGTCCGGCATGGCGCCGGGCGCAGGAGGCATGGAGGCGGGCAGTCCCGTTCCCCCCGGCGGAGGCATGGCAGCGGCCCCCGGTGCCAGCGGCCCGGGCATCGAGACTGCCTTGTCCATCCCCTCCCCTGATCGGGCGCCGCTTACGGCAGGCCTCATTCCGGGGCCTGACGACGGAGCGTCTTCCTCCGCGATCTGCCCCGCGCAGCCGACGGCGCAAACAAACAACGCAACGGGCAAGCGCGACAAATTACACGGCGGCATGGTTTGGGATCCCCTTAAGAGACACAGAACCGTTATTCCAAAACCGGACGAGGAAAACGACGGACCCACGCCTGGAATCTGTGAATGGTGGTGCCCGATAGCCTACGAAAGCGAGTCGCAGTTCAGCCCCAAAAAGAGCGTTAGTCTTGACGCATGGGTCCGCAAGATTTTTCTCCAAATCTCACGCAAGGTGTGCGAGAACGCACATGATCATTCAAAGGAGAGACCCTTGAGCAAGAAAACTGGACAGAAGATGAGCAGAAGCGCGTTCGTTCGGGCACAGCCCGACTCCCTTTCTACGAGAGAAGTTGTCGCGAAGGGCAAGGCCGCTGGCCTTGACATTACCGAGAAGAACGTTTGGGCTGCTCGATACGCCGTAAAACACGGAAAAGGCCCCAAGAAGGCCGCCAAAGCCGCCAAAGCCGCCAAAGCCGCCAAAGCCGCTGTTGTCGTCGCCGCTCCAAGCGCCGTATTCCCAAGGCCCCGCAAGGTCGACTCCACCCCCTCCCTTGTCGCGAAGACCTCGGGCGGTTCAGAATCGCAGTTCCTTTCGCTGGTCATCGACTTGGGCCTTGTGCGGGCCGAGCGCATGCTTACCGACGTGCGTCGCCGGCTGGCCAGCTTCACGCTGAGCTGACCCAAGAGTGTGACGCGCGGAATCGTCCCCGTCGGGGCCGGGCTTAGGCCGGGCTCCGAACGGGGAGTTTCTATTTGTGCCTTGCCGTGTTGGGCGCGTTAAATCTGCACGACACCCCTGGTTGTGACCACGGCGTTGTCGACCAAACCTTCGGCCACGGCATGGGACCAGACCACCGCATTGGTGACGTGGGCATTCTGTGCCACCCGGGCCTGGGCCCCGACCACGGCAAACGGCCCCACGGTGGCCCCCGATTCAATCACAGCCCCAGATCCCACCCGCAGTGGGGGGAAAAGGCGTGCCTGAGGATCGATCAGCGCCCCAGGATCTATGCCCACAAGCGGGCCTGGAGGATGGCGCAAAAGGGACGGCGTCTGCAGCATCGCTAAATTGCCAGCCAGGTATCGTTCGGGTGTCGAATGTTCTGCGAAGTAGCCGGGCAGCATCACCGTGTTGATTGCCGCCCCTGCGGCAAGGGCCGGCAAATACGCGTCGCCTATCAGGTCGGAAAACCCGTCCGCAGGCAAGCTGTCGAATAGCGCGGGTTCGATAATATGGATGCCCGTGAACATCAGCCGCCGCAGATCGCCTATGACGGTCATGGGTCCCCGCTGGCCCCGCAGACCTACCACCCGATTGCGGTGATCAACTAGAACCGGGGCCCAGTCGTCAGGGCGCGGATCTTCACGCAACAACATTGTGGCCACTGTGCTGTGGGGCGCATCCTTGTGCGCAATCATCAGCGCTGCCAGATCCGCATCAGCGACGACCTTGCCATTTAGAATCATGACGGGCGACGACGACAACAGCCCTAAACGCCTCGCCTGAACAACAGCCCCGCCGGTACCTAAGATATCGGGATCTTCGAACGAAAATTGTACCCGCACGCCGAACCGTGACCCATCACCAATCGCGGTGCGCAACAAATCGGCATGGTGATGCAGGTTCACAACGATGTCGCGCAGACCCGCGGCCCGGCACAGCGACAGGACGAACTCGACAGGCGGATACCCGCAGATCGGTACCAATGGTTTGGGCAACGTGGCGCCCAGCGCCCCCAATCGGGTGGACTTCCCTGCGGCCAGAATCAAAACCTGCATGGCACGATCGTAGGACGAACAGCACCCCGCGTCGACCTATCTAGAATAAATCCCAAGGCGCGCGCGACCGTCAACAGCACGCGCCGGCACCATGGAATCATGGCTCGGTCAGCCGGAGCAAGCGTACAGAATCCGTGAGCGGCACCGCCACAACCAACAGTTTTTTCTCGCGCACCCTGACGGTGACTTCGACATTTATGCCCAACAAGGGATCGGTCATTTCGACCAATGCCTGTTCGCCGTCCAGTCCTTCAATCGTCAGTTCAAAGGTCTCCGGAACCATGTCATAGCGCGCGACCTCATCCCTGCCCATCCCCCGGCGCTGCAGCGACATGAGATCACGGGTCATCACGTAGGTCGGAATCACCCAGTGTTTGGCGTCCACCGCAAAGGGAAAGAAGGCCACCACGTCACGGTTCAAAAGCGGCGGATGCGCGGCGGTCCCGTCTCCTTCGAACTGTCGGCCTCCATCACAACCACGAACGGTTCGCAGCCGCAAGGGCCTCACAGGACCGAAAGTGGCGGGGCCGTCGAAGGCGGCGCGAAATCGCCCCAGCGTGCGCAGGGCCTCGCCACCCGTTGTCGCATCGTTATCATCAATGATCTGGATCCCAGCTCCGTTCTCATAGAAGAAAACAGCATCTGCCCCTTTGCCGACATAACTGGCCACCGTGCGTAACGCAACCTTGGCCTGAAAATGCATGATGTCGGCCGCGGTGACGCCGGTCGTGGTCGATTTGTCTAGCCGCGGCTGTGTGTTGATTGACGTCACCCAAGTCTGCAATCCCGGCCTGCGGCCATGGCCAACCACATTGGCATCAAGGGTCACAATCGGGGCCAAATCACGAATCACCTGCCCGGGGCGTTTGCCGGTCTTGAAGGCCTGAATCGCAGTCAGGGGCAGTTCAGGAAAATAGGCACCATAGGTCGGAACAAAATCGTCCTTCCAACCTCCGTCCACCTGCTGCCTGCCCACCACGGTCCCCCGTGGCC
>JAYUUT010000249.1:0-2261 GCA_043754455.1 Myxococcales bacterium | reverse complement strand
CGATTCCGGCAGCGCCCAGTTTCAGTCGATCACAAAGCCGGGCGCAAAAGGATGCCATTGGGGGCACCTCCGAGTTCAAGTGATCGTGTGACGGAACGTCCGGCAATATCGACCTCGAAGACCATGCCGCTGGTCTCGTCCGTCACAAAAAAAGACTTGGTGTCCGCCGACAACGCCAACCCATGTGGACGTTTTCCCACGCTGATTTCCCCCAGTGGTTTCAGATCAGCCCCATCAAAAATGGCGATCTTTCCTTGATCTTCGTAGGCCACCCATATCTGTTTGCCATCGGCGGTGTTCAGCGCCTGGCCCGGTGTCCCGGTCAGATTGACCGTTACCGGGACTGTCAGACTGGCAATGTCGATCATCGACAACTTGCGATCGGATTCGCTTGTGACGAACGCGCGCCCTTCCGATCCGCGCCAGGCGGCGATGGGGTTGTTTCCGACCTTCAGCGACTTCAGCACTTGTTTGGTTGCAATATCGACCACGGCAACGGTGCCAGCGCCGCTGTTCGATACAAGAACGAGTTTTCCAGGACCTACAGGCGTTGCTTCCAGAGGTGTTAGTCCGACAGCCACCTGCCCGGTTTCCGCCAGCGTCGTTGGGTTGGCTATGTGCAAGGTTGCGTGTTCGGCAAGGGCATAAACGACGGCGCTGTTGTCGGGCAGGTACCCGACGTTGTGGGCGGTGCCACTGACTGCCAGTTGTGCCAGCACATCACCCGTGCGCGAGTCCATGATGAAGAGGGCACCCTTCGCGGAGGTCCCCCCATGGGCAGCGTGGCCAGCGCTTAGGTCAGCACCGGGGGCCCCCACGGACACGCGGGTGCGGTCCGGCGACAGTCCCAGGTGGTGAGGGAAATAAGTCGAGCTGACCTTCACTTTGCCTGCAACTTTCCAGGAATCCAGGTCGATGACCGCCACTTCACCGGTTTTTCCTAGCGCCACGAACAGGGCCGACCCCCGCACGTCGAGGCCGCCCTTCGCCAGGACACCCAACGGCTCCCCACTGGGGTTGTGGTCCATGTTTGTACAGCCCCCCATTGTCATTGTCGCCATCAGTCCACTGGCCGCCATAACAGACAAGATCATTGGTCGTCTTTGCATTGTTCGTCCCCCTCAGAATTGATTCAGAAACAGCCTCGGTAAGGGTCGCCTTTCGGTGCCCAGACGATCAAACGAGGAAGGACTGCTTCAGAAGCCAGAGCGGAGGCCCGAGGGGGGGCGGCAGAGACCGATGGACCAGTAAAAGCGCCGATTTTGGGGGGGCCACGAAAGTACATGCGAAGACGGCAGGGATGACGAGATCGAGACGGCCCCCGCTGTCGGCCCGGGTTTCAGAGATTAGCTGGTCGACCTCGACAAGATGAAGGGTGCAGCAGGACGGGTCCGTCAGGCTGGGGCTGGTATCGCGGTTAGACAGATCATCGCCGGGACAGCAGGAATCGTCGGCCATGCCGAAACGGCACGCGCTAACATTTGAAAAAGCCGGACGGGTGGCGACCCCAAGGAATGACAGCAATGCCGCCAGTGCGAAAATGGGGTGGGTGCCGATCCGACGCATACAGCACGGTTTATACGCGTGGCGGCCTTGGGAATCAAGGTCGAGATTTTCGAAGCCGAAGTGCGTTCGCGATGACGGAGACCGAAGAAAAGGCCATGGCCGCGGCTGCCATGACAGGGGTCAGCAGGATCCCAAAAAATGGAAACAGAACGCCCGCCGCAATGGGCACACCCAAGCCGTTATAGACAAAAGCAAAGAAAAGATTCTGTTTGATGTTGGCCATGGTCGCGCGGGAAAGACGCCGGGCCCGGGCGATCCCCCGTAGGTCGCCCTTGACCAGGGTCACCCCTGCGCTTTGCATCGCAATGTCCGTGCCCGTCCCCATGGCAATACCCACGTGGGCCTGGGCCAGCGCCGGCGCGTCGTTGATTCCGTCGCCCGCCATGGCGACAAAACGGCCTTCGGCGGCAAGGCGTTTGATGACGCCGACCTTATCTGCGGGAAGCACCCCTGCAACCACGTCGTCGATGCCCAGTTTTTTCGCGACCGCGTTGGCTGTGGCCTGGCTGTCCCCCGTTAACATCACGATCCGAAGATTTTCGGCACGCAATTGTGCGATGGCTTCGATCGTTGTGGCCTTGATGGGATCGGCCACGGCAACCAGCCCCGCCAACTGACCATCGACCACCACGAACATCACCGTCTGGCCTTCGGTCCCTCGCACGTCCGACAGGGCTTTGAAAATACCAAGGTCG
>JAYUUT010000248.1:0-4208 GCA_043754455.1 Myxococcales bacterium | reverse complement strand
TCTGCGAAACGAAGCCCCCAGCAGCGGCGTGACCTGTTCGCAATGTACCGACTGGGGAACGAAGGGCTGAACGACGATCCTATCAACAAGGTCTATCGCAATTGGCCCTATGGACCGCCTACCTTGGCGGTCAGCGCACGCCCCTGGTCACGACAAACGCATGTATTCAAACGTGGGGACTGGCGCAAACCGCTTCAGGAGGTCCAGCCAGGAACCCCCGTGGCCTTACACGCCTTTTCTGACACCGAGCCAAAAAATCGTTTGGGACTGGCGCACTGGCTAATGGACCCCAAAAACCCGCTGACCGCCCGGGTGATCGTCAATCGCATCTGGGCGCAATATTTCGGCCAAGGGTTGGTTTTGACCCCAGAAGATTTGGGAACACGTGCGGATCCGGCGTCGCACCCCGCCTTGTTGGATTGGCTGGCCACCGAGTTTCGCGACACGGGTTGGTCGTGGAAGAAGGTGCATCGGCTGATCGTCACCTCGGCCACCTACAGACAGTCGTCCCGTTTGACACCTGTCCTTCGTGAACAGGATCTATACAACCGGTGGCTGTCGAGGGCGCCCCGGCTGCGGGTCGAAGCCGAGGTTGTGCGGGATATTGCGCTTTCCGCATCGGGACTGCTAAGCCCGCGCGTGGGCGGTCCCAGCGTTTTTCCACCCATCCCTGATGGTGTGATGAGCCTAAGCTACGGCGCACCGATGGAGTGGAAGACATCGGTTGGAGACGATCGGTATCGGCGGGGCATGTATACGTTTTGGAAGCGCGCCGTCCCCTACCCCAGTTTGATGGTGTTCGACAACCCCGCGGGGGATTTTTCCTGCGTCCGCCGGATCCGATCCAACACCCCGCTGCAGGCGCTGACGACCTTGAACGATTCGGTGTTTCAAGAAGCCGCACAAGGGCTGGCGTTTCGGATTTGGAAGGAGGCCGGCAAGGATGACAAAAGCCGTCTTGTGTACGGGTTCCGTCTGGTCACATCCCGTTCGCCGACAGCAACCGAGCTGGCGGCCCTTGTGCGGCTTTTGGGCCAACAACGCCAGCAGGTGAAGAACGACACCGCACGTGCCGTCCTGGTGGCCGTGGCCGACCTGAATCACCTCCCCGAGGGGATAAATCTGCATGAAGTGGCGCCGTTTGCGCTGGTGGCGCGGGTGCTGCTGAATCTGGACGAGACCATCACGAAGGAGTGACGATGAACCTGGTCGAGGAAATCAAGATCGAGCACCGCAAGATGCTGACCCGTCGGCACCTGTTTCGCGATTGTGGGTTGGGGTTGGGTACGATGGCGCTGGCCGGGCTGTTGGGGGAGCGCACGGCATCAGCCCGGGCCGGAAGTCTTGCGGGGGTTGATGCGTTGGCGCCCAAAACGCCCCATTTTCCCGGAAAAGCCAAACGTGTGATCTTCCTATTCATGGCGGGGGCGCCCAGCCAGCTTGATCTGTTTGACTCCAAACCCTTGTTGCAAAAATACAACGGCAAACCCGCGCCGGCCGAATTCCTCAAGGGTCAAAATTTTGCGTTTATCAAACCTGACGCCGCGTTGTTTGCGTCGCCATTTCGTTTCGAGAAGAAGGGACAGTCGGGGGCTGAAATTTCCGAAGTGCTGCCTCATCTAGGGGGCGTGGTCGATGACATCGCCATCGTTCGATCGATGACGACGGATGCTTTCAACCATGCGCCCGGCCAGATTTTTCTGCAGACCGGCTCTCAACAATTTGGTCGGCCTAGCCTGGGCGCGTGGGTGACCTATGGCCTAGGCAGCGAATCGCGCGACATGCCGGCCTTTATCGTGTTGTCGTCGGGCGGCGGCACGTCTGGTGGGGCAGGCAACTGGGGCTGCGGTTTTCTGCCCACCGTGCACCAGGGTGTGACGTTCCGCCGCACGGGAGATCCGATTCTTTCCCTTTCCAATCCCCGGGGCATCACGCGATCGATGCAGCGGCAAGCCCTGGACGCCCTGAAGCAGATCAATGAGGAACACCTTGCGGTCACAGGTGATCCCGAGGTGGCGACGCGCATAAGTTCGTTCGAAATGGCGTTTCGAATGCAGACCAGCGGCCCTGAGTTGATCGATCTAACAAAGGAGTCAAAGGCGACCCTGGATATGTATGGGGCTACCCCAGGACAGGCCAGTTTCGCCGGCAATTGCCTGCTTTCGCGTCGGCTGCTGGAACGAGGCAGCCGTTTCGTGATGCTGGCCCACGAGGCTTGGGATCACCATAGTGAGGTCGTCAAGGGTGTCAAAGACCAGACCCGTATTACGGACAAGGCTTGTGCGGCGCTGATCAAGGATCTGAAACAGCGCGGGATGCTGGAAGACACGTTGGTGGTGTGGGGCGGCGAGTTTGGTCGTACCCCCATGGTCGAAAGCGATTCCAGCGCTGATCGCAGTATGGGACGGGACCACCACCCCAGCGCCTACACGATGTGGTTGGCCGGCGGGGGGATCAAGGCAGGGCTGACCCTGGGGAAAACTGACGAATTGGGTTTCAACGTGGTCGAAGATCGCGTCCACATCCACGATCTTCACGCGACGATTTTGCATTGTCTGGGCTTCGACCACACCAAACTTGTGTACCGATCCCAGGGGCGTGATTTTCGCCTGACCGACGTCCACGGTGAGGTAGTGAAGAAATTGATCGTGTAGTACCCTGAATGTCTATGGACCATTGCACCTGGATTTCCCTGCTGTCGCCCGCGCGCCGCGCACGCATTTTGATGACGTCTGTGGTTTTGGCAACAACCTATGGGACAGCCGCCCACGCTGCGGATCCGGTGCCCGCGCCCAAGACCGAGAAACCAAAGGCCTTCGAACTTCAGGAATCGACCATCGCCCGCAAGGCCAAAGGTGCCACCGCGTCCCAGATCAAGGCCACCCGAACCGAAGCGGCCATGAAGTTCGTGGTGGTCGACAAAGAAAAGGGGCCTGTCAAAGGCATCGTGATTTCGCTCGCCGCACCAGACGGGCAGAAGTTCTATACTTCAGAAACCGACGCAACTGGATACGCCGAGGTCTTAGTCCCGGTGGGACAGAAATATGATCTGGTGTATTTATCCCTGGGCAGGCGCGACATATCGACATCCGTTACGGTCACCAATGAATCGAACCAGAACATAAAACTCACGCTGCGCTACAAAAGCCCGCCGATCGCCCCAAAGCTAGCCGAAGGTGATACACCCACTGCTCCGCGTTTCGTGCTCAATGGCGTAAACTTTGATACCGCGAAGGCAACCATTCGACCCGAGTCAATTCCTCGACTCGACTCTGTGGTCGAGTTCATGGCACACAAGAAAAGTTCCCGGATCGAGATATCTGGTCATACCGACAACGTAGGCAAACCCAAGACCAACAAAACGCTTTCAGAAAACCGCGCTCGGGCCTGTCGCGACTTCCTTGTCTCAAAAGGCATTGCAGCGGATCGTATTACGGCGGTTGGTTTTGGCGACGAACGCCCCATAGCCCCGAATGCTACAGAAGAAGGACGTCAACAGAACCGCCGCATCGAAGCGATGGAACGTTAGCAGCGGCCGACAACGTCAGCCGAGGAACGTGGCCAGGGCGGTGGGGTGAAGTCCCCATCCGGCGAAGCCCGCAATGCCCATGATGATGCCGAAGGTGGCGAAGGTCGCGGCCAGCAACAACATCGACCTCTTCTGGGTTAGGGCCGTGATTCCGAACAAGGCCAGAGCCATGGAGAACAAGGCGTCCGCCATGTCGAACTGGTCGTCGCGCAGGCCCAATTGATCGTATTTGGCTTCGTGTTCTTCTGCCTGCTTCCTGATCTCTTGTTTTTCACTTTCGTATTTGGCGATGCGTCGTTTTTGTTTTTCTACGGCCTCCGCCAAATGCTGGCGAACGGCGGGTGCGACAGAATCGCCAGCCAGTTCTACCTGAAGGGTCAGTTGTTCGAGCACCGATTCAGCGAGGCTACCCTTGGTGCTCTTCGCCTGAAAAAACGACCAGGTGTCCACCGCTTTGGACTGGTGGAACGACATCGATTGGCTGATGTTGCCCGCCTTGACGTTGCACAGGGCCATGATCGTGGCGGTGGCCGCGACCGCGACGGCGACCAGGGTGTTCAGGCGGCTCTCGGACTTTCGTTCCTCGATGACCTCAGCGATTGTGTCGGCGATTTCGGGCATAGGACATACGTCCTGCCATTTTGCCCCCGCCGCGTCCAGTCGGCCGAATTACGGGGCT
>JAYUUT010000247.1:0-1938 GCA_043754455.1 Myxococcales bacterium | reverse complement strand
CGAGGCCGATACCTTCAGTGATTACGTCTTTCGCCAAGGTGAGGGCAAGCTGACCACCTGGCTGACGGCGCCGTTTTCTTTCGTAGACGCTCCCTTGGCCAAACTGTACGGCGCAACGGCGCCCAAATCGAAGACGGCTTTCGAACAGATCATCCTGCCTGCGGATCAACGTTCGGGCATCCTGACGGGCGCTGCGATGCTGACCATGCGTTCGTTCCCCTCCGAACCGTCGCCTATTCACCGGGGCAAATTTATTCGCGAGGCGTTGTTTTGTCAGTCGCCACCGCCCCCGCCACCGGACGTCAAAATTGTCGTCCCGGCGCGGAATCCGAATTCGTCGACCAAACAGCGTTTCGACGCCCACCGTAAAGAGCCCGCGTGCGCGAACTGTCACGAGTTGATGGATCCCCTCGGTTACGCCTTCATGGGTTACGACGCCATTGGTAAGTGGCAGACCATGGATGGAAAGTTCCCCGTCGATGCGGCGGGCGAAATCAAATTGACCCCAAATAGCAACGCGCCCTACAACGGCGCCGTAGATCTGGGGAAGAAATTGGCGGCCAGCCCCGATGTTCAGCGCTGCATGAGCGAGCAGTGGCTGCGCTTCGCCTTGGGCCGCCCGGACGGCGACGGCGAATCTTGTGCCATCGACGATCTGTACAAGAAGTTCTCCGCCTCGAATCAGGACATGCGCGAATTGATGGTCGCCGTGACAGGAAGCTTGCCGTTTCGGGCTCGGAACAGCACTAACTAAAAACGGCCGCAACCAGGTTTCGAAGGACAAAAGACCATGCGAAATAGCAACCTGACCCGTCGCCAACTTCTTGCATCGACCGGCGCGGGCGCCGCCTTGGCGCCCTTCGTTCCCCTGCTGCCCGCGCGGGCGGCGATCGACAAGCCGCCTTTGCGCCTGCTAATGATGTACAGCTCAAACGGCACTGTCCGTGAGCAGTGGCTTCCCACGATGAACAATGGTGAGCTGATTCTAGGAAATATTCTAAAGCCTCTGGAAAAACACAAGGGCGACATGATCGTGATTGACGGTATCAATCACTCGGCCGGCGGTAAAGCCAAGGGGGGACACGAAGGCGGTATCACGTCCTGCCTGACAGGCGCAGGCGGCCAGTATGTTGGTAAATCCATCCGGTCTCCCAGTATCTCGGTCGACCATTTTATTGCCAATAAGGTGTCGGCAGGTTTGAAGTTCGACAAGCTGGCGGCGGGCGTGATCGTGGATACGTACGATGCCGAGGTGTGCACGTATTCGTACACGGGACCGTTGCAGCCCGTTTTTCCGGAAAATGACCCGCTGAAAATGTACACGCGGGTGTTTGGCAACACGCAATTGCCCAGCGGGGGAATGCCGGGCGTCGCGAACGATCGGGCGCGTCTGGCCAGGCAAAGCGCTATTGATTATGTAAAAGACAACCTGTCGGCTTTGAAACCGAAACTGGGCCTGGATGAACAGAAGAAAATTGATCGCCACCTGCAGGTGGTTCGTGAGATGGAGCAGGGCATAGCAACCGGTGCCGGCGCACGGGCCACCATTTCGTGCAAGAAACCCGGCGCGCCCAGTGTCAGCATTTCGAATGACAACATTCCCATGATCGGCGACCTGCATACCGATCTGTTGGTAACTGCCATGGCCTGCGACCTGACGCGGGTGGGGACCCTGACCTGGGGCCGCGGGGGCTGCAATCATCGCTTTACATGGCTGGGCAAACAGTTCGACATTCCTGGTGGGGTGCAGGGCATCCATGCGGCCGCCCATGACGAATTCAACGTCACGATGCGGGCCCTTTTGTGGCAGATGCATGCGTGGTACGCAGGCCGCGTGGCGGCCATCATCGACCGCCTGAAGGCCACGCCCGAAGGCAGCGGTACAATGATGGACAATACGCTGGTCGTTTGGTTCAACGAAATCGGCGAGGGCAGCAG
>JAYUUT010000246.1:0-12620 GCA_043754455.1 Myxococcales bacterium | reverse complement strand
AAGGGTCGCCATCGCACGTGCCCATTTTGAATGCGTGGTCCACCAGATCGTCGAAATTGGCACGGGCCCCCTGGCAGCCCATCTGGTGGTGGCCCGGATTGTCCTCATACACGTCGCTGACGACGCCATGGACAAAAACGGGGCTGTCGATCCTGATCGAATCGACAGCATTGGCCGGATGGGGTCAGATTTGTATGTACGAACCACTGAACGCTTTCACCTGCCGCGGCCGGGCAGTGGGCCAGGAAGGAAGGGATTCCCTGAAAAATAGACCAGGCGTATGATGGGGTGCTGGCGCCCATCCTCGTTTCAAAGGACACGTTGATGTCTAATAACAATCTGCACAGAAGCTGCGTGCTTTTTCTGACCCTTGGGATTGCCGCTGCAGGTTGTGGCCCCGCAAATGGATCGCGCCGCACAACCAGAAGCGACGCCACAATTGATGACGTGGATGAGGACGGCACCGGTGGATCCTCGGCGAGGGGCGGCGCCAGCGGTCAAGGGGGGCGGGGCGGCACTCCGGGCGCGGGCGGCACTCCGGGCGCGGGCGGCACTCCAGGCGCGGGCGGCACTCCGGGCACGGGCGGCATGGCTGCAGGACCTGGAGGCATGACCGGCGCGGGCGGCATGGCCGTTCGGCAGGATGCGGGATTGGGCGGCACCTTGGGCAAGGGCGGCGCGGCGCCAGACGCCCCGGTCATCCGGGACATGGCGGTTCCCGACCTCCGCATCAACATGCCACCTGCCACCGACGGACCGGTGGCCTTCACGGTCGGGTTGGTGGGGTCCTGGCAGGCCAATGAAGGCAGTGGGACTGCGCTTTTGGATTCGTCGGGGAACGGCAACCACGGCGTGCTGACCGACGTTGCCTTTACCGCAGGCCCGCCCGGGAAAGGATCGGCCCTGCAGTTCAACGGCACCACGGCCTTTGCCGGCATCGTCCATTCGCCCAGCATCGACGGCATCACGGCGGGCATGACAATATCGGCATGGGCGCTGCGGCCTGCAGGTGTCAGCGGCTGGGGCTGTATTCTGGCCCGTCAGGTGGGAACAACGCCTGGCGAACACTACAGCGTGTTCATCCAACCTAACGGGAAACTGCTTCTCGCAGGGGAACAGATGTCCTCGGTCGAACAACCGACGGCGATGCCCACGGATCAGTGGCTGCACGTAGCCGCGACGTTTGACGGTAACAACTCACGGCTATACGTCAACGGCGTCCAGGTGGGCATGGCCTTTCACACATCTGCGGCTATCAACAGCGCGACGGAGACCTCGAAAGTCATCATCGGGGCGAACCCAAATGACGGATCAGGGGTGCCCCAGTCCCCATGGAAAGGCAACCTGGACGATGTTCGCCTCTACAACCGGGCGCTCACAGCCCAAGAGATCAGCGTCCTGGCACAGTAACGACCGGGTCTTCCCGATTCGGAAATAACCGCGGGCGGGTGGGTTTTCCGTGTGCGAAAGTCGTGGCCCCGTGGACACCGCCCCGCCCCGTCCCTCGCCCTCCCTTCGGACGCTTCTGGGTCTCGCCTGGCCCATCGTGATCTCACGGTCCAGTCAGGTGGTCGTTGGTGTTTCCGACGCTGTCATGGTGGCGCATTTGGGCGAATCTGCCCTCGCAGCGGCCACCACAGGGGCGCTCAATACCTTCGCCGCCCTGATCCTGCCCATGGGCGTCGTGTTCATCGTATCCAGCTTCGCCTCACAATTGTTTGGCAAGGGAGATCTCGTCGGGGCCCGGCGATACGGGTACTACGGCCTTGCTGTCGCGATCGGGGCACAAATCCTCTGCCTGTTGGGCCTCGCGGTTTTAACCCCGATTCTCGGCTGGCTCCCCTACGCGCCCGACGTGCGACAACTGATGGCCGGTTATATGGGGATGCGCCTTTTGTCGGGCGGCGCGGCCATCGGGATTGAGGCCCTGGCGAACTATTACGGCGGCATCGGTAACACGCGGCTGCCCATGCTGGCCAACATCGCTGCCATGGCGCTGAACGTGTTCGGCAATTGGATCTTGATCGACGGCCATTGGGGGGCAGCACCTATGGGGGTCAAAGGCGCCGCTGTGGCCAGCACAGTTGCCACCGAAATAGCGTTCGCAGGACTGCTGCTGGTCTTCCTGATCCAGGGCCGATCCGGGGGCCGGATCATTCCGAGGCTTCACTTCCGGGAATTCACCCGCATGCTCCGGTTTGGATTGCCGTCGGGATTCAATTGGTTTTTTGAATTCTTCGCCTTCAATTTTTTTATCAACGTGGTCGTGGCCGGGCTAGGAACAACGTCGTTGGCTGCGATGATGGCGGCCATGCAGATCAATTCGGTGTCGTTCATGCCAGCGTTTGGTCTTGCCAGCGCCGGGGCCATCCTAGTCGGCCAAGCCATTGGCGCTGACGCCAAACATGAAGTGCCCCGCATCGTCCGACTGACCTTCGGCGCCGCTGCCACCTGGCAGGGACTGGTTGGGCTTTGCTATTTGCTGTTTCCTGCGGTTATTTTTTCAGCGTTTGCGCCCGCCGGATCTGCAGGCGAATCGTTGCGGGTTGCCGGTACACGCATTCTGATGTTGTCGGCAGCGTGGCAATTGTTCGACGCCGCCGCCACGGCCCTTGCCGAGGCCCTACGCGCCGCAGGCGACACGGCGTTCACGTTGTGGGCACGGGTCGCCCTGGCGTGGGGCCTGTTTGTGCCGGGATCGTACATCACCGTGCGCTACCTGAACGGGGGCGATGTTGGCGCGGTGGTCTGGCTTGTGTCGTATCTGGGACTGCTGGCGGCATTGTTATCTTGGCGTTTTGCACGTGGGGCCTGGCGCAACATACGGCTGACCGAACAAACACTCGTGCGTTAAACTGGTAGGACCAGTTTTCGAGGTTTCGATAGGCGCCCCTGGCATCCCGTGTTACAAGGCGTGCTCGTGTCACAAATTTTTGGAGGATCTGAAATGCATTCGAAACTTGGTTCCCTAACATTGGTATTGGCCTTGGGCGCGGGCGTCTCGGCGCTCGGTTGCAAGGATGACGACGGCGCGAAGCCACCCGCAACAGACGGCGGGAGCAGCAGCAGCAGTGACGGGTCGGTCGGCGGCAGCGGCGGCAGCGGCGGCCCAACGGGCACCACGCCTGATGCCGGCACAACGGCCCCGAAGCCAGTTGTTGATGCAGCAACGACCACAACCCCGGTCGACGCCGCCGGCGCAGCGGCGGGCACCAAGGTCGGCGCCTCTGAAGGCGCGTTTGTGATCTACCCCCAGCCAATGGACGCCGAAAATCCCGCAAAGACCGTGATGGGTTCGGCAGAAATTCTGGATCTAGGCACCAAGACCCAGTTCAAGCTGAAGCTGTCGGGCCTGAAGCCCGATACCCAGTTTGGATCGCACGTCCATGTCGCTTCCTGCGACGACAATCAGGCAGGCGGCCACTACCAGCACAACCTGCGACCTGACGCGGCCGCGGCGTTCGATTCCGAATTCGCCAACGCCACCAACGAGGTGTGGCTGGATTTCAAGAGCGACGCCATGGGCAACGCGACCTCCGACGTGACCTCGAACTGGAAATTGGTCAGCAGCCGCGCCAAAGCCATCATCATCCACGTCATGAAGACGGGTGACGGCGGCGTGGGCGGGTCCAAGCTCGCCTGCGTGAACCTGAAGTACTAATAACTCACTCTGGTCCGCCCCGATGCCCCCGCTGCGTGTTTTGCACGTCATTGAATCGCTGGGGCACGGGGGGGCCGAACAAAACCTGCTGTCGCTGTTGCGGCAGCTTCCCCGTGAAAAGTTCAGTCACCACCTGGCCTGGTTGCGCCACGACGAACGGCTGATCGACGGCTTCCGTCCCTTGGTCGACTCGATGATTCCACTAAAGGCCGGGCCTGGCCTGGGCCTTCTGGCTGCGACCGCGCGGCTGCGTCGCTGGATACGCGACCACGCGCCCCAGGTGGTCCATGTGCAGTTGGTTCGATCCCAGATAGTCGGGCGCATAGCCGCCCTGTGCGCTGGCCGCGTGCCCGTGGTCACCACGTGGCAGAACGTTTTTTACGCCAAAGAAGCCCTGGCCGATTTCGCAAATTCGCGCCTCAGGCGGGCAGTCGTACGCGGGATTGATGGCCTCACCGGATTTGGCGACAACCGGTTTATCGGTGTGTCGGCGCATGTTGCACGCGAACTGGGCCGCCAGTTGTGGGTTCCTTCGGATCGGGTTTCCGTCATTTACAACTGCGTCGAACCCGCTCGCTATGCACAGGTCAACGATGAGGATCTGGCGGCCCTGCGCACATCATTGGACGTTCCCACGAACGCGCGGCTGCTCCTGACCGTAGGCCGTCTTGTCGAACAGAAGAACCAGGCAGAGGCCGTGCTGGCCATGAAGACAGTGACAGCCACGCATCCTGAGGCCGTGCTGTTGATAGCCGGCGCGGGCCCTGGCCAAGGCCGACTCCAGGATCAGATCCGCACCCTAGATCTGTCACGCAACGTACGCCTTCTAGGCGCGCGCGCCGACATCCCGGCGTTGCTGCAACTGGCCGATCTTTTTGTTTTCCCCAGCCTCTACGAAGGCCTGTCGGTCGCCTTGGTCGAAGCCCTGGCCAACGGGCTCGGCGCGGTGGTTTCAGACATCCCCCAGAACCGCGAGATTGCGGATGGCATCGACGCCGTCAGCTTCGTTTCCCCAGGGGATCCCGTCCGCCTGGCCCAAATAATTGGACACCGGCTGAACGGAGCGCTTTGCCGCCCTACCCGCGCCGACCGGGATCGCTTGCGCACCACCTTCGCGCCCGCCAGCCTCGCGGCGAAACTGGGCGATATTCTTCAGGCAGCCGCCCGCCCCATCTAGGGTTTTCGCGTTATTTCAGTCATTGGGGGGTTCCACCGATGAAACATTGGTGGCCCGGATTCATCCCCTTCGCCGCGCGCAGCTTGCTTCGATACGGAGGCAGCGGTTCGTACGGGGGTTGTTGGCCCCGGTGCTGTGCGGGTTGTGCTTGTGGACCGCGGGTCGCTCGGGGCCGGATCCGGAACGAAAGGCCTTTGAGTCCCAAGCGGCCGCTTTGACCGATTCCCTATCGGATCGGCTGGAATCCCGCGCCCAGGCGCTCGCGTTCGTGGCTACTTTATTTAGCGACGGCGAAACGCCGGGCTGGCGCGGGTTTGGCGCTCCCGTGGCCAGCGGGATCGTCGAACGCGCGCCGGGCGAACTGTTCGCGTGGGCCCCCTTTGTGCCGGGCGACGACCGTTTGGAATTTGAACAACAATCCGGGCGATCCGCCCAACGCAGCTTCAGCATTCGAGACCTCAGCGAGGACAACAAACTGGGACGGAGCCCGGGACGCCCCACACATCTGCCCCTGCAGCTCCTCGATCCTACAAGAGGGAATGACGGGTTTCTGGGGCTGGACCTCGCCGCCTTTGCAGCCGCCGAGATCCTGCTGCCCGCCACCGAAGATCCGCGCATCCGCGTGGTGGGGCCCCTATTGATGCCATCGCGCGGCAGTCTGGCCCGCGTGCTGATTCTCGCCCGGCCGGTGTTCGAGGGTGAACGGCCCCGCGGGTACCTTTTGGCCACGGTCCCCTACGCCGATCTGGCCGCATCCGTATTTGAACCAGGCCAGCGCATCGGAGCCGGGAGCCAAAACCACTGGTCTCGCATCGCCCTAGACCTGGGATCGATCATGGATTCGCGTCCGCCCCCGCCTGCGCCCGTCGAGCTGCGGGCCCGAACCCTGACCTGGCACGGTCTGCTTCAGGTCAACGGGGCTTTCGTCACGTTGCGGATCGAAGGGCTGCTAGGGGCACAAGACCGCCCCCGTTTGTCATCGGCCCGGCGGTTCTGAGATTCAACCGCCCGCCCGGGTTCAGCCGCCAGAAGCCGGGACCTTGTCGATGATGGCAGCGGGATACCACGATGGATAGCCATCGCGCCGGGGCAGCCGCTTGACCGCGTCCAGCAGTTCCTTCATATCGGACGGGGGCACGGGGACCATCTTCCGTTCGCCCTGATCAGGGCCCTTGTCTGGATCGATAGGGTGTGCGATCGGGCACAGACCCCGGGTTTTTGCGCCGCTTTGTACGAGGAACGCGATGTCGGCCCCATGCTGTTTCAGTTTCAGATCCAGGGCGGGTATATCCATTGAGGGAAACGCAGCCTTGAGGATCTCAGTTCCAGGTTGCCCTTCGGCCACACCCGAAATCAGGGCGCCAACCTGTTTGCGATGGCTGCCATCGTCCGCATGAAAAAGGTAGTCGATCATCGCGCGGCCCGTGAACTTGGCCCACGATCGCATTTCGTCACCGTCCAGGTCATCCCAGGACATCGACAACAATTTTTCGACGGGAACCAGCGTGTCTCCACCGGCGGGAAGCCCAAAACATCCCACCGCACTTTGCCCATTGGATTTGTACTGCACCGTGCGGGCGTAGGACGCAAAGCCTTCGTGGAACCACAAAGGGGCCTTGGGGAACTGGGCGTCAATAAACAGATGGGTTAGGGCCTCGGCAGAGCTGTCCCCGCCGCTGTCGTTCTTCACGATAAGGAGGCCCTTGCTGCCTAGTTTGCCCTTGCCGGGCACCTTGGCCAGCGCCGCGCCCGAGCGAAGGGGCCCCATCATTTCCAAGAAGTCGTCTTCATCCAGGAACAGAACATCAACCGGCGCAATCGAAGCCTTGTTGAAAAACGACGCCGACAGCGCCGCATATTGGTATTCAAGCGCGACTTGGGTCGCGCTGTGTAGCTGCGACGAGATCGTGATCACGTTGAAGTGCTTCGACTTCGAAACATTCCATCCTTCGGGTGATCCAATTCCGGTGTGGACACAGCCCACCGAAGTGGCCAGGCCCGTGCCTAAAAACAGCGCCAGCAGAAACAGATCACTTCGTGTTCGCATGATAACGACGTCTCCTGAGGGGTCGGGTTCGAAAGCGGCACATCCTGGCACAGTTCGCATCACCTACGCAGCAGAAAGCTGAGTAGGGCGGCCGCGTGTAGCGCCTGCACCACATCACCCGCCTCGATGATCCCAGCTATCTGGGTGACGGGCACCTCATGAACCCGCAAATCTTCCGTGGTTTCGGGGTTTGGTTCGCTTTGCTTCTGAACGCCCAACGCCAGGAACGAATGTGTCAGGTTCGTCGTGGTCGCAGAATTTGCCGACAGCGTGATAAGCGGCGTCCAGATGCCCCCGCCAAACCCGGTTTCCTCCCGCAGTTCGCGCCGCGCGGCGGCCTCCATTGTTAGATCGGTCGCATCAACGACCCCACCCGGAATTTCGAAATGCACGGCCGCGATGCCCGGTCGATACTGGCGAATCAAAACCACCCGCTGCTCGGGGGTGACCGCCACGACCGTGACCCATTCGGGATATTCGTGAATCCAGTAGTCCGGGATCTCGCCACCCGAGGGCAGGCGCAACCGTTCCTCGCGCACCATCAACCAGGGTGGCCGACGAAACAGATACGACCGGTTCACAACGGTCCACGGTCCGGGATCGTCCGGGAGTCTACGGCTCACGTGTTCATGGCCCGGCCATAGGGGCGTCGATGACGATCAAGATTTCGCCCGAGGCCCCGTCATCTGCAACGTTGCTGGTCACACGCGTATCCAGCGCAGGGGCCGCATCCCGTCTAATCACCGGTCTTGCGCCTGCATCGGCAGCGGACTCGGAGGCCTGGCATTCCGAAAACGGAGTACATCCGTGGGTGCTTCCCCCTGGGTTCCGCCCGTACACAGCGCCCGGGCAACACACCTGATCATCGGTGGGACAGCCCTTGGCGGGATCGCAGGCCTGCCGACAACTGAACTGCGGTACCTTTTCGACGCCGCCTGACGAAAGGACACGATCGTACGTGTAATTGTTCATACAAACGACGTCGCCATATTTTGTGCAGGTAAAATGAGGATCTTCATCCTTGGTGCTGCAATAAACCCCCGGTTGCGACACAAATTCTTGCGGCCCGCAGGCCGAGGCCAACAGCAGCAGCATCACTGCGAACCCAAGGCCATGACTTGTCCGCCGTCTGGTAAAAACGCCCATATTTCCTTGGAGTATGGTCAACTCCCACCTGCCCCTCAAGAGCAAAGACGCCTGATGGGTTGACACCTTGGGCCCTGGTGCCTACGTTCTGCGCCTCTCCCGTGAGCGAAAAACGCGACTATTACGAAGTTCTTGGGGTCACCCGCACAGCTGATGGCACCGAGGTCAAGAAGGCCTATCGCCGTCTGGCTGTCGAGTTTCACCCCGATCGAAACCCTGATAACCCCGATGCGGAATCCCGGTTCAAGGAGGCCGCCGAGGCCTACCAGGTGCTGTCGGACGACGAAAAACGTGGGCTTTACGACCGTTTTGGCCACGAAGGCCCCCGACAGGCGGGCGCCGGGTTCAGCAACGCAGGGGATGTTTTTTCCGCGTTTTCCGACATGTTCGGCGACATGTTTGGCGGTGGCGGTCGGCGGCAAAGCGCGGGCGCCGATCTGGAAACCCAGGTCACCATGACACTTGCCGAGGTGGCCCAAGGGGCGGCCAAGGAGCTGAAAATCAAGCGCCACACGGGCTGTAACCCTTGTGGGGGATCCGGGGCGGCCCCCGGTTCGCAGCCCGAAACCTGTCCTTCGTGTAAGGGGCGCGGCCAGGTGGTGCACTCGCAGGGTTTCCTGATGATCCAGACCGCCTGCGCCCGGTGTCAGGGCACAGGCCAGGTGATCCGAAAGCCCTGCCCCACCTGCCAGGGGTCGGGGCTAGATGTGGTCGAAGATCGACTGACGGTCAACATCCCAGCAGGAATCGAAGACGGCAACACGTTGCGCCTGGCAGGCCGGGGCGAGGCCGCCCCACGTGGCGGACGCCCTGGGAATTTGTTCGTACATGTTCAGGTGGCTGAAGATCCAAGGTTCGATCGCAACGGCGCCGACCTGCACACCGAAGCTGTGATTTCGTTTCCCCAGGCGGCCTTAGGTGCCCAGGTGAAGGTGCCGACGATTGAGGGCGAAGAAGACGTGAAGGTCGAGCCCGGAACCCAACCTGGCGACACCGTCGATCTGCGCGGCCGCGGCTTGCCCCGCCTGCGCGAAAGTGGCAAAGGCGATCTGGTGGTCCATTTTCGCGTCGTGGTCCCGGCGTCGCTGACCCGCGAGCAAGAAGAACACCTGCGCGCCTACGCGGCCGCTGGCGGCGAGGATCCGCCGCCAACCAAACGCGGCCTGTTTGGCCGCCGCAAGAAGTGAAGGAGGGACGTTGGGATCGTCAAGTCGCAACTTGACAAGTCGTAACTTGACACCTCCACCTGTTACAAAATTGTCATCTAATTGTCACATTGCCATCCCATAGTGTTGCCGATGAAACGAAGTCGCCTTTTCTTTTTCTTAGCTGGCACAGTGACCGCCGCGCTGCCCAGCGCGGCCCTCGCCCAGGCGATTGCGCCGCCGGTACCGGTAGCCCCTGACGCCCTGCCGGCGAAGCCCGAAGACGTGGCAGTGAGCAGCGCCGGTTCTCCCTCAGCGCCGCAGCCGACCGTGGCGCCGAAGGTGGTGGCACCACCAAGCGATCTCACGGTAGGCAAGACCGGTCTTTTTCGCCCCGGCGTCCTGTTACAGGGGTGGTACACGGGCAATTTTCCCGGCTCGGACGTGGGGGAATACGGCAGCACGTTTCGCATCCGAAGGGCCGAAATCACCCTCAAGGGTGAGGCCGTGCCCCAAAAGGTCTCCTACTCGGTCATGCTGGATCCCGCCAAGTTGCTCGAGTTCCAGGACAAAACCCTTTCCGTGAAAGGCGGCACGGCCATGGGCAGTGTTACGGCTCGGCAGCCCAACGGAAACGTCGGCATTCTGCAGGACCTGTACTTCACGTATCAGACGACGTTCGCGGATGTCTCGATGGGGCAGTTCAAGACGCCTGTAAGTTACGAAGGCTACAACTCCTCGGGCAAGCTGCTGTTCCCTGAGCGCGCCCTGGTCTCTCGCGCCTACGGCGACAAGCGCGATCTAGGTGTCCGGGTCGCGAAGACCTTCGAACGCTTTGGATACTCCGCCGGGATCTGGAACGGCTCGGGGACCAACACGCCGGACCCCAACAAGGCCAAGGACGTCGGGCTGCGACTCGAGGCCTACCCTGTCAAGGGCCTCCTCCTCGCCGGCGTAATCTACCGCTCCTTGGGCCAGCGCGATTCGGCCAGCCCCAGCGATGGTCAAAAACGCATCAAGGATCGCTATGAGTTCGACGCCCGCTACGAGACGTCCCGATTCCTGGTGCAGGCCGAATACATCCGGGCGCACGAGGTTCCGGCCCTCAAACCCGTGAACGCCCAGGGCTTCTACGTGGCCGGCGCCATGCGGGTCATCGAACCCATTCAGGTGGCCCTCCGTATCGGATACATCGACCCCGACACAAGCCAAAACCTTCGCCCTAACGCGGTCGGCGACAGCGTGGAGGTCAGGCACTACGAAGCCGTGGTCAACTACTTCCTACCGGGCGGGATCGCCAAGCTGCAGCTCTCGTTCAGTCACTTCGACTTCGGCAAGCAGGAATACGAACCGGGCGACCAGATTTCCAGCAACGAGCTGATCCTGAGCACCCAGACCCACTTCTAGAGCACGGGCGAGTCCGGCCTGCCGGCGAAGCCAACTTTGGGCGGACAAGTCATAACTTTGACAAGTCGTAACTTGACAAGTCGTAACTTGACGACATAGACTTGCCCTGTGTTTGTAGGACGAAGGTTTGAACTAGACCTGCTGGAAAACCAGCACAAGAAGTCTACGTCAGCATTTGTGCCCATCTATGGCAGACGCCGCGTAGGAAAAAGCGAACTTATCGTCAAATTCCTTTCTGGCAAACGCGCCATCTACCATGTGGGGAAGACCGCCCCGGCGGCTTTACAACTACGGGAACTCCTCGGACAGGCGGCGCGGGTTCTCGACGAACCATTGTTGCAGAACCTACCGACGGACAACTGGCGACTGGCACTTGAGCAGATCACCCAAAAGTCGGGCAAGACCAAACTGGTATTGGCGTTTGATGAGTTTCAATGGTTGGTCCATGCCGCCCCCGAACTTCCGTCTCTCTTGCAAGAATTTTGGGATACCCGTTGGTCAAAATCAAACGCCATCACGCTGATTCTGTGTGGGTCGTACTTGGGTTTTATGGAACGCGAAGTTCTTGGCAAGAAGAGTCCTCTGTTCGGTCGCAGAACCGCGCAGATCCGCCTTTTGCCGTTCCCCTATCTGGAAGCCCGTGGATTTCATTCGCGCTGGTCCATCACGGATCAGGCGGGGGCCTACTTCCTTTGTGGAGGAATTCCCCAATATCTAAAATGTTTCGATCCCCGTCGATCACTTTTGTCTAATATTGAGCATGCGTTTCTTGACGAATTTTCGCCTCTGTTCCGAGAGCCTGAATTCCTCTTGCGTGAGGAGCTTCGCGAAATTGATAGCTACTACGCAGTCCTCCTAGCCGTCGCGCAGGGGCGTGCCGATCTACCTTCGATAGCCGCACGCAGCGCAATATCCGAGCGGAGTTTACCCTACTATCTGCAACAACTTGTCGAATTGGGTTATGTGGGACGCCGTTACCCCCTGACTGAAAAGAAGCCTGTCGTCCGACAAGTGCAATTTTCGCTCGAAGATCCCCTGTTGCGATTTTGGTTCTACTTCGTTTTCCCTAACCTCAGTTTCTTGCAACAAATGGGTCCGTCAGTCACATTTCGCGAGCGCATAAAGCCAGAACTTCCTGCCTACTTCGGCGCCTGCTTCGAACGGCTGTGCCGCGAGGCCTTGCCGCTCATTTACAAGAACGAAGGCGTGTCGGCTGCATTCGAAGTTGGTGAATATTGGGACAAACAGGTCCAGGTTGATCTTGTGGGGATTCGTGAGGACAATTGGACCGATCTGGGCGAATGTAAATGGGGCTCCATTCGTTCCGTCAAGGTGATCGAGAACGAGCTGCAAAACAAAGTAGACCGCTTTCCTAACCGGCGCAACGCCACCATAGGGCTGAGGGTGTTTTCACATCAGCCCGTCAAGCCTCATGACGGCCCCGTTACGTGGACAAGTCTCAAAGATCTGTATGCCTTGGGGCAGCCAGTCACGTAAGCTCGGTCAGGGGGCCGCCGTAGTCGCCGGTCCCGTAGCTGCTCACCGGAACACCGACGGCCGTCACGATAGAAGCCAGAAGGCGGTTGTGGGCCACACCCGAGTCCACCTTCCAGTACGTGCCGATCTTGTTTGCCCACGTGCCAAGCTTGACCACCCGCCCGGTGCGGAAGTATCCGCCGCCACTGCCAACGATGACGTAGGGTAGCTGACCTACATAATGATTTGAACCCTCGTTCATGATGTTGAGCATGACAAGGACAGAGTTGTCCAGGGCGCTCCTCGAGCCTTCGTTCGACGCTTCCAACTGCGTGGCAAGATCTGCGAACTGGCTAAGAGTCCTTGGTCTTCTGGAAAAGCACGTCGAGTCCCAGCCATTCGTCGAAGAAGGTGGCCACAGTGTCTCGGGCTTTGGGATCGGCCAACATGCGCCTCGCCTGTGTGTAGACGGCCACGCAATGGCGCTGAAATCTGACCAGTGAAAGGCGTCATGACTTTGCTTTGCCCTTTTTCGCGGTAGGTTTTTCCGTTTTCAGGCGC
>JAYUUT010000245.1:0-14131 GCA_043754455.1 Myxococcales bacterium | reverse complement strand
GTGATGGCGATTGAATCGCGAGATCCCACGACGTCAGGGCATTCGCGGCGCGTGGCGACCCTAAGTGTTCGTCTGGCCGAGACTGTTGATGGTCTGGACGATCTGCCGTTTCGTGATCTGAAATTTTCGCGCGAAGATCTGCGCCAGCTTGAATATGCGGGGGTTCTGCACGATTTTGGCAAGGTTGGCGTGCGCGAAAACGTGCTCACTAAGGCAAAAAAATTATACGAAAGTCAACGGCAGATCATCGACCTGCGGTTCAAATACATTCGAAAGACCCTGGAGGTCGAGGCAGCCACACACAAGTTAGACCTGGCCCTGCGCAAAAGCGCGGGCGCGTCGGATCTTGCCGCGGTTGATGCGGGGCTGGGCGCACGGGTTTCTGACCTTGCAGACATTTTGAAGTTTTTGTCTGCGGCCAATGAGCCGACCGTCATGACGGAGCCAGCGGTGGCGCGTATCAGCGAGATTGCCAGCCTGATGTACCCCGATGTTGACGGAACGTTGCGTCCCTACCTGGAACGCGAAGAGGTAGAGGCGCTGTCCATTACGCGCGGCAGTCTTACTGAACTAGAAAGACAAGAGATCCAAAGCCACGTCACCCACACGATTGAGTTTTTAGAAACCATTCCCTGGGGCCGCACCTTCCGAAAAATCCCGCTGATTGCGGGGGGGCATCACGAGTTTCTAGATGGAGGTGGATATCCCAAAGGTCTCAAGGCCCCTGCCATTCCGATTGAAACGCGCATGCTGACCATTTCCGACATTTTCGACGCCCTGACAGCGAAGGACCGCCCTTATAAACCGGCTGTGCCCATACCCCGGGCGCTATCGATTATCGAGGACGAGGTTAAACGTGGCAAATGTGATCCCGATCTGTTCCGGGCCTTCGTGGGGGCCGAGGTTTGGAAATCATTGCCGTGACTGGCTAGGCGCACGATGCCGGTCGATGTTTTGGTGCGCGGACGTGCTGTAGGCGTGGTAGCGGTTGTCACGCGCCAACAGGTCGTCCGGAGATTAAGACTGGCGCTGCGATTTTTGGGCCGGTCGCGATCGTCGGTAACACTGGTGTTCACTGACGATATTGAGATCCGCCGGTTAAACCGAGACTACCGCGCTATTGATCACGCAACGGACGTGCTCAGTTTCCATTTACAAGAGCTGACAGATGAAAGCGATCCCGCGGGGCAGGGTGTCCATTTAGGCGACATTGTGATTTCCTTAGAAACCGCGCGCCGCCGCATGCCCCGGGGACATTTTGGCCGCGAACTGGAAAGGCTAGCGATCCACGGCCTGTGTCATCTTTTCGGGCACGATCACAAACGAAAACCCCAAGCCGTCGTCATGCGGGGGCTGGAACGGCGGCTGCGGGCTTTGAAACCGGCCGCTACTCGTACTTAATTTCTGACGGGGTTAGCGTCTTCTTGCCGTCAGCTTCGCCTACGGCCCCCTTGACGGTGGCGCTGGCGGTTCCGCCGCAGATCTGGCCGTGGTTCTTTTTCGTAACCTCGTTCTGGGCCAGATAGTACTTGCTGTCCTTGTCACCTTCTTTGACGGTCAGAACGTTTTGGCATTTATCGGTTTCCTTCAAGAAGCACTTGGCGCAGGCCATGGTGCCCTTGAGGGTCACCTCGCCCTTGGCCGCAGCGGCCTTGGCGGGTTTCTTGTCGGCGGCAGTGGCGGTAGGGACCATCGTGGCAGAGCCAAAAACAGTCAATAGCAGGGCAAAGGTCATAGAACGCATGTGAATCCTCCTGGACTGCTTAGATCGTACCCCCCGAGGGCCTGCAGGGGCAACGGCCGCGGGTAAAGGCACTGTAAACCTACGCGGGGGCGACAAGCGGGCGGATCTTGCGGGCTCGCAGGCGTTCCAGCTGTTTGTTGCGAAGGCTGTCGACCACGACGGCAGAAAAGATCACCGATGACGTGATCAGGGGGTACAGGTAGGGGTCCACGTTCAGAATGACCAGGCCGCTTTCCACGGTCTGCATCAGCAGGGCCCCGATGACTGTGCCGGGGAATACCTGCCCGCGACCGCCAAATAGGCTGGTCCCACCCAAAACCGCGGCGGCGATAGCCCCCAATTCGCGATCCTGGCCAAACGAAGGTGACACGGCCCCGACCAAGGACACTGAAACGAAGCCGGCCAGACCTGCGCACAACCCGCAGATCACGTACACGGATACCAACAGGCGGCGCGCGGGGATGCCTGCCCGTTTGGCGACTTCGGGATCGTTGCCGACGGCGTAGATCTGTCGCCCAAAAGGGGAATGGCGCAAAAACGTGTGGGCGGTCAGCGCCACAGCCGCGAACAGCAGCACCGGGAATGGAATTCCCAGCGGCCGGGATGCTCCCAGCGCCTGGAAGGAATCTGGCAGATTCATGGCGCGGGTTTCGGTCACCAAAAGGCCCACACCACGCCCGGCGAACCGCGTGGCCAAGGTGACGACAAAGGCCATGACGCCCAATCGAACAACAAACAATGCGTTCAGGGCGCCAAAAACGACCGCTGTCAGAATTACAGCTAAGAAGGCCAGGGGAATCGGGGCGCCCGCCATCACCAGTTTTCCGGCAACGATGGTCCCCAGAAACATGATGGAACCGACTGACAGGTCGATACCAGCGGTCAACAGAACGAAGGTCATGCCGACCGCCGCTATGCCCAACGACGACGATTGGATCAAAATGTTGACAAGATTGTCGACAGTGAAAAATCGCGATGACAAGGTGCCGAAAAGCCCGAAAACAAAGACGAATAGCACGATGGACGCATGTTCCAGAATGAACGCGCCAGTGCGTTTTGGGGCCGCAGTCACGATGGCTGTCCTTCTCCTAGTGCCAGCCGCAAGATGTGTTCGCGATTGAAATCAGATCGGGGAAACTGTCCGGCAATCTTTCCTTGGCGCATGACCAAAATGCGGTCACACATGCCCAAGACTTCTTCAAGTTCGGACGAAATCACCAGAATGCCAGCACCAGTCGCGGCCAGTTGATTTATCAGGCGATAGATCTCGTATTTGGCGCCTACGTCAATGCCCCGCGTGGGTTCGTCCAAAATGAAGACCCGGGGTTTGGTCAGTAACCATTTAGCCAACACAACCTTTTGCTGGTTTCCGCCCGACAACGTGCGTACGGGGGCCCCGTCCAATTTGCCTTCCGCAATTTGGACATCCCGACAGGCACAGCTTAGCTGTGCGGCCCCAAGGGTGTCGTCGATGAACCCCAGCGGTCCCCGCGCCAACCCGCGCAATGATGCCAAAAGGGCGTTTTGCGGCACAGATCCGTTCATCAGAAGACCCTCTTCGCGGCGGCTTTCGGTCAGGAAGGCCAACCCCCGCCTGATGCTGTCCTCGGGGGTCGGACGTGGGTAGGGTTTGCCGTCCACTTTGATGTCGCCGTGCAAAAATGGATCAAGTCCGTAGATAAGACGTGCAAGTTCGCTGCGGCCTGATCCCATTAACCCAGCTATCCCCAGGACTTCTCCCGCGTGGAGGGTCAGGTTGATGTCAGCTACGGTGCCCGGCTGGGAAAGCCCGCGGATTTCTAGGATGGGGTTGGCACTGGGTGCGTGTTCGCGCGTGGGGAACAGTTGGGCCAGGTCCCGTCCCACCATTTGCGCAATCATTTTTGGGATGGTGAAATCCGTCTTGGGACCGAAGGCCACACCTTCCCCGTCACGGAGGACCAAAATGTCATCAGCAACGCGCATGACGTCGGCAAGAGCATGCGAAATGTAGATAAGCGATCGGCCTTCGGCCCGCAGGCGATCCATCAGCGCGAACAGCCGTTCGGACTCCCTGGCGGTCAGCGAGGTTGTGGGTTCATCAAAAATGACCACCTTGGCATCCATCGAAACGGCCTTGGCGATTTCGACCAGTTGACGTTCGCCGGGTGACAGGGTCTGCACAGGCGTATCAGGCGAAATCTGTAGATCCACCTGGGCAAGTAGATCCCGCGCGTGGGCCCGCAACGTGGGGCGATCGACCCACAGGCCGAATTTACGCGGGAACCGGGTGATGAAGATGTTTTCAGCAACACTCAGGTTCGCAAACAGGTTCAGTTCCTGATGGATGAAGGCCACTCCCGCCCGCCCGGCTTCGACAGGTGACATTGGGCTGTAGTCCTGGCCGCCTAGGCGCATGCGCCCAGCATCAGGTTGGTGAATGCCCCCCAGGATATTCATCAGGGTGGACTTGCCCGCACCATTTTCCCCTACCAGTCCCAGGGTGCGCCCGGTCCCAAGGGAAAACGAGACGCCTTTAAGCACAGGGACGCCAAAGAAGTTTTTTTCGATCCGTTCGTAATCTAAGGCGGATTGTGCGTGCATGAGATTGCCTATCAGCGGGCGGGGGTTGCGACGCGGGTGCGAATCGCGTCCAACAGGGCGGCGCCCAAGATGACGCCCCCTTTGGCTATCAGCACCGTGAAACTGGAAAGACCGAACAGATTGAAGCTGTTGTCGATGATGGTGATGAAGAGCACGCCAAATATAGTGCCAAGAACGCTGCCCTTGCCGCCGAACAGGCTGGTGCCGCCGATAACCGCAGCACCGATCACATCGAGGAAAATCCGTTGCCCCAATACCGGGGATCCAGTTTCTAGGCGGGCGGTGTATAAAATTGATGCCACGGCAGCACAGGCACCGCTGGCCAGGTAGGCGCCAACGATGGTGCGTGCGACGGGAACCCCGGACACGCGGGCGGCGCGGGCGTTCATGCCGGTTGCGAACAACCAGCGGCCCCAAATCGATTTGGTTAACAGCAGATGGGCTATGAATGCCAAGGGACCCGCCAACACGAGGGCGTAGGGCAGGGGGCCCAGGGTCTCGTGCCCAAACGCCGTGAATGACGATGGCAGGCCCCGTATCGGCTGGGACCCTGTGGCCCAAATGGCCAGGCCACTTGTGAACATCATCAGGGTTAGTGAAACCATGAAGGGTGGCAACTGAAGGCGGGTGATGATCATGCCATTGACGGCGCCTATAAGCGCCCCGACCAGCAGCATGGCAACGACACCAAATCCAACCAGAGCTGCAGGGGATACGCCTGCAAGGAAGCTGATTTTTCCCGTCATGACCGCAGCGCCTGACACACTGGTCAGGGCCACGATGGATGTGACCGACAGGTCAATGCCGCCCGTAATCAGGACGAAGGTTTGACCTACGGCGACCGCCAGCAGCGGCAGCATGTTGGACAAAATGTTGGTCAGATTCTCGGGGCTGGCAACCTCGGGAGCCAGCACTGCGACGACAACGAAATACAGCACGCACAGCCCCAATACCCAATAGTCCGAGGATAAGATCCGGGCCCACAACGGGCCCCGGGGGGCAGGGGGGCGACGAATCGGGGTTTCCATAGGAGGAACGGGCAGCACCAAGGTGGCGTCAGGTCGCGTGGTCATGGCCTGGGTTCAGGGCGTACCTTTGGGCTTTTGCTGGGCGCCCCACATCCGCGTCGCTGCCTCGCCCAGATTTTTCTGGTGAATAACCAGTCCCTTATCCAGCAGCATAGGCACGCTAGGTCTTCCAGACCGTCCGTCCAAAATCGCCTGTACGGCGGCGGCCGACTGGAAATACGCGTCTTGCACGCCGTCGGCGTCTAGGAACCCGTCCTTCAGCATTTGATATGCAGTTCCATCGCCGTCAAAACTACCCAGGATGACGTGGCCGTCCTCGCCGGCCTTCTTGTATTTGCCTGCGGTTTTTAGAGCCGAAGCCACGGACGGCAGCATGAAGTCCGATGAAGAGAATAGAAAACTGATATCGGGGTTCGCTTGTAGCGCATTGGTGACACCGGCCATGGCCTTTTCCTGGTTCCATTCGGTAGGGACCCGCGAGACAACTTCGACGACGTCGGCACAGGTCTTCACCGCGTCTTCGAATCCATCGCGGCGTCCGATGGCATTGATATCTCCTAAGTCGCCTAGAAGAATCAACGCCTTGTGTTTCTTTCCCGTGGCTTTGGCCAACGCGCACATATGTTCGACCGTACCCTTCGTGATGCCGAAATTATCGACGCCGACGGTGACAGAAACCGCGTCGGTTTTCGCGGGGGGGCGGTTGTAAAGCACGATGGGGATCTTCGCGGCGTTGGCTGCCTTGATCATAGGAATGACCGTCTGCGCGTCCTTAGGTGCGACGATGATCCCGTCCACCTTGCGGGCGATAAAATTCTGGACTTGTTCAAGTTGTCGATTGGCATCGCCGTCTGCGATGGCCTCCAGCATCTTGAAATTGCGCTTGGCGAACTCCTGCTTCATTACGTCGAAGCTGGCGACCCAGTATTCGGTTTGCAGCGTCTCGAATGCCACCCCGATCGTCACCTGGCCGTCTGCCTTTTTTTTGCAGCCCCCGCCGCCCGCCAGACCAACCGCCAGCACTAGGACGATAGACAGGTGTTCGGGTACAATCACAGGGGCTTCGCCTCGGGCGCGCGGGTGATCATTTCCAAACATTCCTTGTTGTTGTCTTCATCGAAGACCTTCTTCCAGTCGGGCTTGAAAATGATCGACTTGGCCCGTTCTACAGCCTTTTTGGCCGCATCTGAAAATGGCGAGCTAATCTCGCCGAACACAATGGCGGCGGCGATCTTGATGTGTCCCATGGCGAAGGCATAGGCCGCGTCGCGGGGGACACCGCGCTTGATGGCTTCCTCAATGGCTTCCTTCATGACGACAATGCAGGTTGCGATGGTGGTCTCGGACAGGGCAGGTTCCAAAATGGCCATCTGTTCGATCGTCACGCGGTATGACTGAATGATCGGCGCGTACATCTTTATCGAAACAACCTCGGCTGGCGCATAGGCCGGCTCGGGCCCCTGGAACAACGCGCATACAATGTTTTGTTTCGCTTTGATGCCCCCGAAGTAGTCCTTTCGTACGTCCAGTGACGTTTCGTCGTCGAATAGGGGCGGGTGACAGGGGTGTGAGGCAAAGAAGTTGACGTCGGGGCGGCGGAACAAACGGCCGGCGCAGGGGGCGGCTGGATCCAGACAGATGATAGTCCCCCCCGCCTTCAATTGGGGTACCACGCCCGCCGAAATTTGTTCGATGCGGTTGTCGGGCACGGCCATAATCAGGAAGTCCGCCTGGGGCAGGGCCTCGGCCTGGGCTGTGATTCTACAGCCGCGACTGGCCAGATTCTGTTTGCCGACTTCGCCCACTTCTATGTAAAGGACGTTGTATTCGGGGAGATCTTTGAGGTTATCGGTGATCCGACAGCCCATCTTGCCGCCAGCGCCTAAAATCGCGATTGTCTGCTTCTGACTCATGTGGTGTTCCTCTGATTAAATCGTAGCGGGATCAACGATGCGGTTGTTGGCGGCGGATTCGTAACTGGCGAACACCAGCTTCACAGTTTCCAGGTTGTCGGCGCCCGTAGTTTCGCCCTGGCCGTGTCCGCGCAGGGCGTCCGCGATGTTGGCGTTGCACGGGACGATGCTGGAATGAACGATGTCGTAGGCAGGGTCGGCCCACGCATAACGGGGCGGAGGAACCCGTTTGATCTGGGTTCCGTCCTTCGTGGTCAAACGAACCCAGTAATCAGCCGTCAGTTCCAAAGATCCCTTGTCGCCCTCTATAAAAATGAAAGTTTCGGGGAAACGTTCGCGTTCAAGAGGCGTTCCGGCGTAGGCCATTTCGACAACGATGTGGGCGCCCGCGCGGGATTCCATCATGACCGTCGCCACGTCCTCACCTTTAATGTCGTTGTGTACGCGACGGGTGAGGCAGTGAACAGACTTCATTTCACCCATCAGGAACCGCGCCATGTCCAGCGTGTGGCTGCCTAGATCGCTCAGGATGAATTGGTCCAACTGTTTCAAGAACGGTTGATTTGTGAAAACCGGGAAACCCGAAATCATGTCGATGCGCGCACGAAATGGGGTGCCGATATGGCCTTGCCCTAACAGGCGGGCGATCTCTCGCGTCGGGGTCTGCCAGCGGAAGTTCTCATGAATGAACAGAGGGACCTTGGCATCGGCGCAGGCCATCACCATCTTCTTGGCGGTGGCAAGATCGGGAGCCATAGGTTTTTGGCAGATAACCCCAATGCCCCGCGCGGCAGCGGCTAAGGTGAATCGACAGTGGCTATCGACATCGCTGATGATGTCGACGAAATCCAGCGTCTCATTGGCCAGTAGGGCGTCGGCATCGTCGTAAACCGCGGGAACCTCGAACCTGCGCGCTATGGCTTCTGCCTTGCTGCGGGTGCGGTTATAGACCGCGACGCATTGCGTGCCGGGTACTTCTTCCCAGGCGCCCAATTGAAACTGGGACCAGAACCCGGTCCCGAAGACGGCGAAACGAAGGGGTCGACGTGCTAGGTCGGTGCCGCTGCCGTGAAAAACGTCCCGTACCACGCAAGAAAACGTATCATGACGACTTTGAATCGCAAGACGTTTTGTGATCTTTTGATACACACACCGTGACAATATGATACAAAATGGTTGCCTTTGGTCGCAGAGTACAACGGGGAATTACCGATGCTGATAGAAGATCGCCGCCGCCGATTGCTGGACGCTGTGAACACGCGGGGGTCACTGACGGTTGCCGAGGCCGAACGAACCCTGGAAGTCAGCCGCATGACTATCCATCGTGATTTGGACGTGCTGGCTGCCCAGGGATTGGTCCGTAAGGTACACGGCGGGGTCGTAGCTGTCGAACAAGGGGGCGGTGACCTCTTTGATCCCCGGGCGCGCCCATTCGAAGAACGCCTGGTGCAGAACCGCGAGGCCAAACGTTCCATCGCCCGCCACGTTGCCAAACTGGTGGCCAAATCACATGCCTTGATTTTGGACGCCAGCACCACGGTGTATTTGTTGGCCGAGGTTATGCCGGGGGGGAACGACGCCCGCGATCTGATGGTTGTGACTGGGGGGTTGCCCCTGTTTTCCGAATTGGTCCGTCGGCGTGATGTCCGCGTGGCCCTGCATGGGGGCGAACCACACGCGCGAACGGGCGCACTGGTCGGTCCGCTGGCGATGGCCAGTCTGGGCGAAATGCGTTTTGATTGGGCTGTCCTATCCAGCCTAGGACTGCTGGAAGACGAAGGGATGGTTTATGTCTCCAATCCGGAAGAGGTCGAAGTCAAACGTGGCTATATGGCCCGCGCCCGCAAGAAGATCCTCGCCATTGACTCGTCAAAGCTGGGCCAGTCGGGGGTTTATAAATTGGGACCGGCCAGCGATTTTGATTTCATCGTGACCGAAAAAGGGGCTTTTTCGCCCGCTGAAATCATTGGCCGACGCGGGGGCAAACGGTAGGCCGGGTACCCGCCGATTATTTTCCTGGGGGCCCCCCACCGGTGACAGCCCGAAACAGCGATGCTACTGATTTGAAGGTCGCAGCAGGAATGCGCCAGGATAGGGAAAGACCATCTGAACTGCCCCGGTAGGACGAATACATGGCCAGGTTGGTTTTGGCCAACAAGGGGGCCAACATAGTCGCCATCCCAATCGAAGGGTTGTCCCCGGCGACACCCTTCATGCCGCCCAGCAACGTAAGGGCAGGACGTAGGATGGCCCCAAGATCGATGTACGACAGGCTTTCGTCATCCTTAGTTTCTTCCAGCGCAGAGGCCAGCACCGGATCGGGCGCTGTGTCGCCGATCGGCTTGTCGCGCAAGGCCGCTAGCCTTTCGGTCGACCGGGTGCCCACCACGACGAACAATTTGTCACCCGCAACGGCGGCGCGGGTTTCCAAGGCCGATCCGTCGAAACCTGGAATTTGGTCCAGGCCCTGTTTTGCCTTTTCCGGCACTTTAGTTAGGTCCAAAACCAGCCGCGCGACCAGCGTATCGCCCTCCATTTTCGAAGTGACCTTGGACTTTACGAGGCCGAGGGACGCAGACTTCATCAATTCTCCCATACCTTCTCCTTGAATCAATTCCTGAATCGCAGCCAGCAGGGTCTGCGCTTTGGTCGCCCGTTCAAGCTCGTAGACGATGTCGTAGGCGAATCCTAATTTTGTCCCCTCTTCCATGCGCAAAGCCGCTGACCAGGGGCCTGCCAGAGATTTTGTCACGGTATCAAAAGCTGCAAGGCCCTTGTCGCGACCGGGGCGGCCTTGGACTAGGGTTTCGATCACACCTCGCAGAAGCGGAACCAGTGGTTTCGTGAATCTTGCGCTGCCTAGGGCCCCGACGGCCGCCGGAGAGGCGCCTGACAAAAGCTGCGGTTCCAACCGGTATGGCTTCCCAGGCCCGAACAGTTTGGCCAGATCGGTCCCAGGTTTAGCCGCCCCCACTGTCTTCAGCGAAAGACCCCGGGTTTTGTCCAAGGACACACCAAAACGAACGTCCGAAAGCTGCGTGAATCCGTCTAGCAAGGCGTCGATGGTCCGATAACCAAGCGCCATGACGGCGGGGGTTGCCGGGCCATCCTTTTTGAACGCGCTGCGAAAATCTGTTTTTGCCTTCGCCACGGCAGTCGCCAGATCGGTGCCTTGCGTTCGGGCGATGCCCTCGGGCCAGATGGTTATCTGAACGTCATCAGCCGCCGTCTTTCGTGCGTCCATCGCCAACAAACCGGCGGCCACAAGGGCCTCTCGCGATTCCGCTGCCAAGACCACGGCGTCTCCGGTAACGGCCTTTCGGGTTAAAAGCCACATCCTCTTGGGTGTTCCGGCATCGCCAGCAGGCACAATTTGTACGGCGTCCTTGTCTCGGGATTTCACCGTTCCGACGACAGCTAGGAAGTCGGAGAATCCCTTGGGGCTGCCGTCTTTTAGGGTGAACGCGACGGCCATGAGGCCGTCTGCCTTGGGGGTTGGCGAGGCCACCATGCCCATCCCCATCGGCTTGCGAAGGTCCAGCGTCGCGGCCACCGCCGCGCCCTTGGGAATTTGCGACGTGGCCCAGGTTCGCGCGTCGTTCACGTCGAATGGCAACCCCAGATCCTTGGCGAAGGCCCCTAAGCGATCAAGGGTGCCTTCGAGGGTACTTATCGTCACGGTGGCAACGGCGAACGGTCGTGAGGCAGCCAGGCCGGTCAAGGCCAACAACGCCGATTGATCCGGTTCCGAATTTGTCTTCTTTCGACAACCAGAAACCAAAGAAAAGACGGCCAGCGCCACTGCCACTTCACGCGCAAATGCGTGCAACCCAAACATTTTCATCGCACCAGTATGAACCCGGGCGCACGCAAACCCTATCTTGGTTTACACAAAGACGATCTTGGCGCCGGTCCGGTTGCGCACGTCGTCCTCGGTGACCCCGGAGGCGCGTTCGGTGCAAACGAAATGGTCGCCTGCGGGGTCGAAAACCCCCAGATCGGTAATGACCCTGTTTGTACATCCCAGTGCGGTCGCGGGCAGGGTCAGGCGATCGACCAGTTTAGGGCTTCCGTCCTTGGCCTGATGGGTTTGTAGGACCACCACCCGCCTCGCCCCGGCCGCCAGATCCATCGCCCCCCCCATCCCCGTCGTCATTTTCCCTGGCACGGTCCAGTTGGCCAAGTCGCCATTACATGCCACCTGAAGCCCCCCCAGCACCGCCAGATCGATATGGCCGCCCCGAATCATCGCAAACGATAGGGCGGAATCAAACACGCTGCCGCCTGGCAGGATGGTCACCAGTTGTTTGCCGGCGTTGATGATTTGGGGGTCGATTTCATCCTCGAAAGGAAACGGCCCCATACCCAATAGACCGTTTTCGGAATGGATCGTGACCGGCAAAGACGGGGGCAGATGATTCACCACTTCGGTGGGCATGCCAATCCCCAGATTCACGAACATGCCTGCCCGCACCTCGGCGGCAGCGCGTTTGATCATGTCTTCGGGTGACCAACTCATGATGTGGCCCCGTGGGGGCGCGTGGTCCGGTGCTCGATAATGTTTTTGTAATCGCGGGCCTCGAAGATCCGGTGGACAAAAATCCCAGGCAAATGAACATCGTCGGGGTCGATCTCCCCTCTCCCCACCAACCGATCCGCCTCTACAATTGTTAGATCTGCGGCCATGGCCACCAGGGGATTGAAATTTCGCGCGGTTCGATAAAACCGCAGGTTGCCGTCCACGTCTGCCACCGCCGCACGAACCAGGGCAACGTCCGCCCGCAAGGGCCGTTCAAATACATAGGATCGCCCGTCGATCTGCCGGGTTTCTTTGCCCTGCGCGACCACCGTGCCCACGCCCGTGGGGGTGAAAAATCCACCGATCCCTGCGCCTCCCGCACGAATCCGTTCTGCCAAGGTGCCTTGTGGGTTCAATTCAACGTCGACAGATCCGTCGGCATGTTGCGCGGCCAGATCCGGGTTGCCACCTATGAAGCTACAAATAACCTGGCGCACCTGTCGCTGCTGCAACAACACCGCCAACCCTTGGCCCTGATTGCCACAGTTGTTGCTGATAATTGTCAGGCCCGTCAGCCGCCGCCGTGCCACTTCGGCAATGCAATGTTCCGGATTGCCGCACAAACCAAACCCCCCCACCATGAGGCGCAGGTTGTCACGCAGCCCTTCAAGAGCAGACGTGGCTGTTGGGAAAACCTTCAAGCCGTTCTCCATGTCGCGTCCAAAGCGGCGGCAAGGCGGGCTAACCCCTCGCCGACTTCTTCTTCCTTGATGACCAAGGGGGGGGCCACAAACACCAGGTTGTCCCGCTTGTGAACGTGCAGATGGCGGTCGCGCAGGGAATCGGCAACGGCTTTCATGCGGACGGGTCCGGCAGCCTGGCCGTTGTCTTGCAATTCAATCGCCCACAACAACCCCAACCCGCGTATCTCGCGCACGAATTTTCTTCCAGTGGCCAAAACGCGCAGCCGGGATCCGATCTCGACCCCGAGACGGGCCGCTCGGCGCACGAGATCGTCGGCCTCGTAGGCAGCAATGGCAGCTTCGATCGCCGCGCATGTCAGAGGATGGGCGTAGGCCGTCAAGCCGCATGACAGGACGCGATCGTGAAAATGATTTGCGATTGTGTGGGACGCCACCACCGCCCCGCCGGGCGCGTACCCCGCCGTCAACCCTTTGGCGCAGGTCAGAAGGTCCGGGCTGATATCGTCGTGGTCAACGGCAAACCACCTTCCTGTGCGTCCGAATCCCGATAGGACTTCGTCGGCAATGAACAGCACGTCGTAACGATCACAGATGTCCCGAATGCGCCGGTAATACCCTGGGGGCGGAACGAACACGCCGTTGGCGCCCACCACGCCTTCCAACATCACAGCCGCGACGGTCGCCGGATCCTCGCGCCGAAGGATGTCTTCTAGATCGCCCTCGCAGGGGGTTGCGGAATACGGATCTTTCCAGGACACGCTGCCAGGCAGCCCCGGTTCGAATGGCCGTCGACGAGAGTCCCCAGAATAGGACAACATGCCCAACGTTGCGCCGTGGTAAGACCGGGAACGGTGAACAATTTTCTGCCGTCCGGAATAAAGCCGCGCCATCTTGACTGCGTTTTCATTGGCCTCGGCACCTGATAGGCAGATGAAAACCTTCCCGTCGCGCAGTGCGGGCGGGGACACCCGCAGCAGCGACTCTGCAGCCCGAACTTTTTCGGGAAACACCGACGTTGGGTAGGTCAGAAGGCCGCGCGCGGCGGCTGCCCCCAAGGCGGCCGTCATACCTTCGTGCCCGTGGCCTAGGTTGGCGTTCCAGGTCATGCTGCCGAAATCCAGCCAGTCGGCCCCGTCAGCGGTGCGAAACCGCGCGCCCAATCCCCCTGTAATTTCGAAGGGGACAGCGTCTTTTTGAGCCGCCCAGGTATAAAAAACCCGACGACCTTGTCGTCGTGCCAGATCTGTCTGGGGTACGGTCATGATTGAAGATCTCGGGCGACGGCCAGAAACACGTCAACCGCTGTATCGGCCTGGGCGCGTGTGATCACAAGCGGCGGCGACAACCGAATGGTTTTGGTGCCGCATTCCAGTACCAATAGGCCCTTTTGGAAACAGCCCTGGGCGACGGCGTCGGCAGCCGCCGCGCTGGTGAATTCAACGCCGATCATCAGCCCCAGGCCGCGTATGGCTTGGATGCTGGAAATGGCCGGGCTTTCGGCCCGCAGTCGGTCTGATAGGTGGGCGCCGATGGCGCGTGCGTTGGCAAGCAGACCCGCGTCCAATAGGTCCAGGGTTGCCAGCGCACTGGCAATAGCCACGGGATTGCCCCCACACGTCGAACCGTGTGACCCCGCAGGC